>DATKMF010000129.1:0-2620 GCA_035542015.1 Candidatus Cybelea sp. | reverse complement strand
CTGCTCCTTGAACATCAACATCGAGAGCGTGTTCTCGAACGAGTTCGAGCATTTCGAGCGGCGCTCGCTGAATTCGCTGCGTCCGTTCAACTTCGAATTCCGGGCGAGCGACGTGATGGCGAACTTCACCGAGTTCACCGCCGCCCGCGATCTCATCCAGTCCCGTGGCGGCACGGTGGCGATCGACGGCCTTTCGCCGCAGATGATCGCGATCATCGATCTCGCCCAGCTCCAGGCCAACATGGCGAAGGTATTCTGGCAGGCAGGCCTCGCGCCCGAGCTGCTGAAGCGCCAGGGCCACCTCGAGCGCCTCCGCAGCCACGGCGTCGTGCTGGCGCTGGCCAGGGTCGACGATCCCGAAGGCCTTGCCACCGGCCGCGATCTCCGCTTCGGCCTGCTGCAGGGCTTCGAGATCGACCGCCGCCTCGCGACCCCCGCGCCGATCCCGATCAACGAGCCGTTCAACCCGTTCCCGACATAACGCCGTGGACATCCGAATTGAAAGCCTGCTCGACGGTGCGAAACGGGCGAGCGGCGCGGTTGCCGTAATCGACGTATTCCGCGCCTTCACCACGGCCGCCGTGGCGCTGGGCGAGGGCGCGGAGCGGATCATCATGGTGGACGCTGTGGAGGATGCCCTGGCGCTTCGCCAAGCGGGCATCGTCCGCTTCTGCCTCGGCGAGGTGGGTGGCAAAGCGCCGCGGGGCTTCGAGTTCGGGAATTCGCCCTACGAGCTTCTGGAGGCAGTGAAGTCTGGCTTAGACCTGCGCGGCCAAAACCTCGTCCAGCGCACCGGTGCCGGGACGCAAGGCATCGGCGCGGCCATGCACAATGCTACCCGCCTTTTCGCCGCGGCTCTGGTGACAGCGAGCGCAACGGCGCGGGCCCTGATGTCGAGCGGTGAGGATCGGATCACGCTCGTGGCCATGGGCAATACGGCGATTGTCCGTACCGACGAGGACGAGCTCTGGGCCCTGCATATTCGGAATCTCATCGAGGGCCGGCCGGGCGATTCCGACGCCGTGCGGCGTGCCGTCCTCGCCAGCAAGGAGGCAGCATGGTTCGGCGACCCGATGCGTCCGCACATGCCGCGCGGCGATCTCGACATTGCGCTGGACATCGACCGCTTCGACTTCGCGATCGCTGTCGCGGTTGAGAATGGTCGCGCCGTGGCGCGGCGGACCTAGCAGCTCTCCGTGTTCTCCGACATCACCGTATCGAAGCAGCACTCTCAGGGTCGGAGAGACTTCTCGTGACAATCCTCCCGACGAGAATTCTCCTGGCGCACAATTCTCCCGACTGACTCTCGCGCAAGAACAGGAAATGAACTATACTTCACGTGTTCTCGCTGCGCTCAAGAACGCCTGCTGCCGCCGCGCTGCGCGGGTCTCGATTTCGCGCCAACCCCGACCGGACCCCGACAGAACGAAGAATCGGTTTGGGCGTCACCAATGGGATTAAGACCTTCTTCGTCAGAGGCTTGATGCACCCTGACGGCGCTTGAATCGGCAGAGAGTGTATGAGTGCGCTGCCCAGGCCCTAATAGCTCTCCGCGTTCTCCGTCATCACGGCGTCGAAGCGGTTGCCGTTCTTGAAGAGGCGCAGATGCTCCGGCCAGCCGACGCCGGGTCGCAGCAGCGGATCCGGTACGGCGGCGCCGACGACCTGGGCGATCGGGACGACGCCGGCCCAGCAATCGAGGGCGTAGTCAGGCTCGTCGTCCTTCGGTGGGCCGGTGCGGATCTTCGCCGAGGCTTCCTCGATCTCCATGCCGAGCAGGGTGGTGGCCTTCAGCTCCTGGGGATCGATCGGCCGCAAGGTTGCATTGCGGCCGGGATAGACGCGATCGACGAAGCGGTTCAAGTGGTGCGTCTTCTCGGCGATGTCGGTGATGATCGCCGCCTTGCCGAAGGCCATCACCGAGCGATAGTTGATGGAGTGGTGGAAGCCGGACCGCGCCAGCACCAGCCCGTCGAGATGGGTGACGGTGACGCAGACCGGGATGCCCTTGGCCTCGGCGCGCAGCATGCGGCTCGCCGAGGAGCCGTGCCAGTAGAGCCGGTCGCCGTCGCGCCAATAGGCGGTCGGCGTGACGTAAGGTTGCCCGTCGATGACGTAGGCGATGTGGGCGATCATCCCGGCATCGAAGATCGCATGCACGGTCTCGCGGTCGTAGCGGCCGCGCTCATGCAGGCGCTTCACCCGGGAGCGCTCGGTGGGGCTGAAGGCGTCGACGCCGGTATCCATATCGATTTCCTCCGTTGCTGGGGGAAGACTATGCCTTGAGTGGCCCTGCCAAAAGCGCCACTATCGTCAAGATCAAGGAACCACTTTAGAGGCATGCATGGCCCGTCGCCGCGGCAAGGGCAGCCTGCTCAGTCTGGCGATCCGCCTCAGCAAGCCGGGGGCCGATCGGGGAAGCGGCGAAGCGCCGCTCGCGCGCCAGCTCTACGCCGCCTTCCGTGCGGCGATCCTGGAGGGGCGGCTCGGCGCGGGCGACCGGCTGCCGGCGAGCCGGGTGCTGGCGGCCGATCTCGGCGTCTCGCGCAACACCGCCTTGAGCGCCATCGACCAGCTGGTGAGCGAGGGCTATCTCGAGACCCGCCGCGGCTCCGGCTGC
>DATKMF010000128.1:0-5340 GCA_035542015.1 Candidatus Cybelea sp. | reverse complement strand
TTGCTGCCCTGACGCCGGAACAATACCGGATCACCCAGGAAAGCGGCACCGAGCGCCCCGGGACCGGCGCGCTTCTCTATAATAAGGAGCCCGGTATCTACGTGGATATCGTCTCCGGCGAGCCGCTCTTCGCGTCCTCGGACAAGTTCGAGTCCGGCTGCGGCTGGCCCAGCTTCACGAAGCCGATCGAGCACGCCAACGTGAAGGAGCTGCGGGACGCCTCCCACGGCATGATCCGCACGGAGGTCCGCTCGAAGTTCGGCGACAGCCATCTCGGCCATGTCTTCGAGGATGGGCCGCGGGACCGCGGCGGCTTGCGCTATTGCATCAACTCGGCTTCGCTCCGGTTCGTCCATCGCGACAAGATGGAGGCCGAAGGTTACGGAGCCTATCTGAACCAAGTGGAGGATATTCGATGACAGGGGAACGCGCGGTTCTCGCCGGCGGCTGCTTCTGGGGCATGCAGGATTTGATTCGCCGTCAGCCTGGCGTGCTCGCCACCCGCGTCGGCTATAGCGGCGGCGACGTGCCCAACGCCACCTATCGCAACCATGGCACGCACGCCGAGGCCATCGAGATCGTCTTCGATCCGGCGCGGATCAGCTATCGCCGGCTGCTGGAATTCTTCTTCCAGATCCACGACCCGACGACGCTGAACCGCCAGGGCAACGACCGCGGCACGAGCTATCGCTCGGGGATCTACTACACCAGCCCGGAGCAGAAGCGCGTCGCCGAGGACACCATCGCCGACGTCAACGCCTCCGGCCTGTGGCCGGGGAAGGTGGTGACCGAGGTCGCCCCGGCCGGCCCGTTCTGGGAAGCCGAGCCCGAGCACCAGGATTATCTGGAGCGGTACCCCGCCGGCTACACCTGCCACTTCATCCGGCCGAATTGGCGACTGCCGGCGCGCAAGGCGGACGCACGGGCCAGCGCGGCAGAGTAGGCCCACTGCGGCAAACAAGACGGTGACGGGCGGCGCGGCCGTTGGCATCCTGATGAGCCAGACAACGTCGAGGAGACGCCGCCGTGCCCGACAAAGCCTATCATCTCGCGCGTGCCCGTGAGCACTTCGACGCGGCCAACCAGGCGACCGACGCGGCCGAGGCCGCGACCAAGGACCCGGCGCTGAAAGGCATCTCGCAGGCCATGACCCTCTACGCGGCCGCGACCGGCGAGATCCTGCAGGCGATCATGGATCGCATCGAGCGCCTGCACCAGAAGATCGACCGCATCGAGAAGCAGTTGAGCTGAGGCGAGAGCCGGCGGCGCCTCCCTCGCAGCTTCCGCCGATGTCGCGCGACAATTGGCCCCAGTCCGCCGGGGAGCGGGGCTCGCCAGGATATCTCATCGCCCATTTGGGGGATGAGGACCATGTTCGGCCGCCCTGCGACGACCGGCCTCGAGGGCTATCGATACGGGACGATGGCGAACCGCCGTACCTGGTACCGGCGGTTCGCCAAGCTGTTCGCCGCGCCCGCCTACTACATGTACGAGTGCGGGCAGCTCCGCAGCATTCTCCGGGCGCGTGCGGTCGACCGCTACGGCCGGGCGCTTCCGATGTTCACCTACCCGGCGATCGAGTTCCTCTACGCCATCGAGCCCGCGCTGGCGGACGCCGACGTGCTGGAATTCGGCTGCGGGCAGTCGACGCTGTGGTTCGCGCCGCGCGTGCGCAGCCTGCTCGGCGTCGAGCCCTACGAGGACTTCCGGTCGGCACTGCAGCGGCAGTTCGAGGATGACCCGCGCATCCGCTTCATCGATGCGACGATGCCGTTCGACATCCAGGGACGCTTCGACATCGCCGTCCTCGACGGCAACCCGCGCGTCGCCGCGGGAAAATTCATCCCGACCGTGCTCAGGGATGACGGGATCATCATCTTCGACAACAGCGATTTCCAGAGCCTGTGGGAGGTGCCAGCGCATCTCCATGAGCTGGGATTCGCGCGGGTCGATTTCTTCGGCTATTCGCCGACGGGCGTCCGCAAGCAGGGAACGTCGATCTTCTTCAAATCGCTGAAGTGGTTTCGCACCGACGCCCTGGTCAGACCGGTCTCCGCCAACTCGCTGACCTGGGAAGAGGATCCCCGCCGTCCCGTCCGCCGCGCGGACGGCGTGCGTCTTTCGGACTGAGCCTCTTCGCCGCTTCGGCCCTACTCGGCCGGGCGCTCGACCTTGGAGGCCAGCTCGGCCGCCATCGGCTTGGCGCTGCGCCGCCATTGGCGGTAGCGCACAAGCTGCTGGTCGGCGAGCACGCCGATCAGGATGACGCCGCCCATGACCGCGAAGTTGAGCGAGCTGGGGATGCCCAGCAGGTTCACCAGGTTCTGCAGGACCTGCAGCAGGATGGTGCCGAGCACGACGCCGAGGATCGAGCCCTCGCCGCCGCGCAGCGAGCAGCCGCCGAGCACCGCGGCGGCGATGGCGTAGAGCTCGTAGAAATTGCCGTGCGAGGCCGGCGAGATCGAGCGCGTGTACATGGTCAGGTAGATCGCCGAGATCCCGGCGATGCCGCCGCTGATGACATAGGCCGAAGCGATGATCGCCTGGGAGCGGATGCCGGAATAGCGGGCCGCCTCCTCGTTCTTGCCGACCGCGAAGAGATAGCGGCCGAACACGGAACGATGCAGCACGATGGCCATGAGGATCGCCACCAGGATGAAGGCGATGAAGCTGTTGGGAATGCCGACGAAGCCGTCCTTGACCGCAAAGGCGCGGCCGGTGGTGAGAAACTCGAGGGTCGGGAAGGTCTCGCCGAACTGGAAGCCGGCGGTGCCGTCGGCGGTGTACCAGCGCGCGAGGCCGCGATAGATCAGCAGGCCGCAGAGCGTCACCACGAAGGGCTGCATCCGCAGCTTGGTGACCAGGAGGCCGTGGATGCCGCCCAGCCCGATGCCGGCCAGGACGATGATGGGAACCGCCACTCCCCAGGGCAGGCCGTAGAGATCCATGAGATCGACGAAGATCACGCCGAACAGCGCGAAGATCGATCCCACCGAGAGGTCGATGCCACCGGTGATGATGACGAAGGCCTCGCCCAGCGCGAACAGACCGAACAGGCCGATCAGGTTGGCGGTATTCGCCAGGTTGACGTCGGACAGGAACCGGTGATTGAGCAGGTAGACGACCGTCCCGACCACCAGGATGAGAATGAAGAGGCCGAGTTCTTTCTTCAGCATGGTCTCATCTCAATGGATTGCCTTGCCGACGGCAAGCTGCAGGACGTTGGTTTCGCTGAACTGGCTGCGTTCCAAGAAGCCGCTGATGCGGCCCTCATGCATGACCGCCATCCGATCGCTGACGCCGATGACCTCTTCCATGTCGCTGGAGATCATCAGCACGGCGACGCCGGCATCGGCGAGCTCGCGCATCAGCATGTAGATCTCGCTCTTGGCGCCGACATCGACGCCGCGCGTCGGCTCGTCGAAGATGATCGCTTGGGGCTTCATGGAGAGCCATTTCGCCAGCACGATCTTCTGCTGATTGCCGCCGGACAGGGTGCCGGCCTCGGTGTTGATGTCGAAGGCCTTGATGTTGAGGCGCCGCTTCTGCGTTTCGGCCGTCTTCGCCTCGGCCGCGGTGCTGACCACGCTGCAGGTGGCGTAGCTTCTCAGATCGGGCAGCGTGATGTTGGTCATCACCGAGAAATCGAGATGCAGCCCCGTGCGCTTGCGGTCCTCGGGGACGAGGTAGAGGCCGCGCGCGATGGCGTCCCGCGGCTCCGCGATCGTCACGGTCCGGCCGTCGATCTTCAACGAACCCCCGGCGGCCTTGTCGATCCCGAAGACGGCGCAGGCGAGCTCGGTGCGGCCGGCGCCCACGAGCCCCGCCAGGCCGAGGATCTCGCCGCGCCGCAGGGTCAGGTTGAGCGGTTGATCGGGGAAGGCGGTCGTGCGGAAATCTTCGATCTCCAGCACCGCCGCGCCGGGCGCAATCTTCGGCGGGATGTAGAGCGACCGGAGATCGCGTCCGATCATCAGCCGGATCATGGTTTCGGGCTTGACGGCGTCGCGATCGAGGGCGCCGACGACCCGCCCGTCGCGCAGCACGACCACGCGATCGACGCAGGCCTTCACCTCGTTGAGGCGATGGGAGATGAAGATGATGCTGACGCCGCCGGCGCGAAGCTCGCCGAGGATGGCGAGCAGCCGCGCCGTCTCGGTCAGCGTCAGGCTGGACGTCGGCTCGTCCATGATCACCAGGCGCGCGTCGAGCGACAGGGCCTTGGCGATCTCCAGCAACTGCCGCTGCGCCAGCGAGAGATCGGCGACCGGCGTGTCCGGTGCGAAATCGACGCCGAGCTTGTCGAGCAGCGGCTGCACCTTGCGGTGCAATTCCTTGCGGTCGATCAGCCGGAGCGGCCCGCCGCGCAAAGGCTCGCGGCCGATGAAGACGTTAGCGGCGACGTCGAGATTGTCGAACAGGTTCAGTTCCTGGTGCACGAAGGCGATCCCGCTCTTGATCGCATCGGCGACGGTCAGCGCGGCATGATCGCGGCCATCGACCCGGATCGTGCCGGTGCTCGGCGCGACCACCCCGCCCAGCACCTTCATCAGAGTCGACTTCCCGGCCCCGTTCTCGCCGATCAGCCCGACGATCTCGCCGCGTGCCACCGACAGGCTGACGCCGTCGAGGGCGGTCACACCGGGATAGATCTTGCTGATCCCACTCAGTTCGAGAAACGGGTTGGCTGGCTCAGCCATGCATGGCACCTGGCTAAACGCGGTCGGCGGATACGGTCCCAGCGGATCGACGGGGCGCAAACTCGCGCCCGACGCACTCTAGCCCTGAAAGCGGAAGCCGCGATAGTTGCGAAAGGGCCGGCGCGTGGAGAACGCGCCGGCCCCGGGTCGTGCAAGTCAGGCTCGAACGACGAGGCTTACTTCAGATACCCCGCCTGCTCGGTGTTGTAGGCATCGACCCCGGCCTGATCGATGACCTTGGTGGGGATGATCATCAGCTTGTTGTCCGGGATCCAGGACTTGTCGCCTTCCAGGTACTTCGCCATGTTCTTCATGCCCTGGTAGGCCCACTCGAAGGGCTGCTGCACCACGGTGCCGGCGATGGTGCCCTCCTTGACGCCGCCGAGGGTGACCGGATCGCCATCGAAGCCGATGACGGTGATCTTGCCGAGCTTTCCGGCATCCTTCAGCGCCGCATAGATCTGCGGCGTGTTGTAGGAGTAGAAGCCGACCATGCAGTTGATGTCGGGATTGGCGGTCAGCGTGTCCTCGACGTTCCGCTTGGCGCGGGTCTGGTCGCCGTCATCGCCGCGCACGTCGACGAGCTCGATATTGGTGCCCTTGATCGTGTCCCGCACGCCCTGGATGCGCTCCTTGGCGT
>DATKMF010000127.1:0-19264 GCA_035542015.1 Candidatus Cybelea sp. | reverse complement strand
CAATAGATTAGCTTGATGTCCGGGAAGGTGATCTTTGTGCCGTTGTAGTCGATCGTGCCGCCCGGATTGAGCAGCATGTCGTTGAGGGCGTGGCAGTAGGGGATCGCATCCTTCACCGGGTTGTCGCCGGCGCTGATGCCGCCGAGAGCTGCTGATTTCGCAGTCAGGGAGCCGCCGTTTGCATAGTGGTAGCTAAGCCCGAAGCCGCCACCCGGCAGGCCGATCTGGCCGATCATCGCTGAGAGGGTCATCAGCATCCAGTACGTCTGCTCGCCGTGATCCTGGCGCTGGATCGACCAGCCGCTCATGATCATAGTGCGGCCTTTCACCAGCCGCCGCGCCAGCTCCTTGATCTTATCGGCAGGGACGGCGGTGATCTTCTCGGCCCATTCCGGCGTCTTCGGCGTGTTGTCGTCCTCGCCCAGTAAATAGGGCAGGAATTTCTTAAAGCCGACGGTATAGGTCTCGACGAATTTTTGGTCGTACAGCTTCTCAGTGTAGAGCACATGAGCCAATGCGAGCATCAAAGCTGTGTCGGTGTTCGGTCGCGGGGCGACCCACTGGGCATCGAAGTACTGGGCCTCGTCCGTCGCTCGGGGATCGATCGAGATGACCGGCGTACCCTTCTTCTTCAGCTTCGCCATGTATTCGTATGCGCTATGGTCGGTCGGGGTCCAGCCGATCTGGTTGTTCTTGAACAGATTGCAGCCCCACAGCACGACTAGGTCCGAGTGGTCGAGGACCGTGGTCCAGGCAGTAGGCTGGCTGTAGACCTCGGTTCCGCCGACGATGTGCGGCATGATCACCATTGCCGCAGAAATGCTGAAGTCGCCCGTATTGTCGGTGTAGCCGCCATTGAGGCCAAGCATTCGGCGAAGCAGGACCGGTGACGCATGCAGCTTGCCGACCGAATGCCAATCGGTGGTACCGGTGTGGATCGCGGTAGGGCCATAGGCCTTCTTCACCCGCTCGAGCTCGGCGGCAACCAGGGTGAAGGCCTCGTCCCAGCTTACGCGGACGAATGCGTCCTTGCCGCGCATCGTGGTGTCGCTCTTCGCCCCGTCCTTCAGGAAGCCTTTACGGACCATCGGGTATTTGACTCGGGTTGGCGAGTAGACGGCATCCTGGAAGGCCTGGATCACCGGCGATGGTGCGAAGGCATCCTTCTCATATGGGGTCACTCCAGCCAGGCGCCCGGCCTCGACACTTGCGCGGATGATGCCCCAGTGGGTGGCCGTCAGGCGATTGCTTGATTCGAGCAGGGGCGAGGTCAGCAATGTATGAGCGGATACCTCGATCGGCAAAGTACCGGCGAGCGCGCCAATCGCCGCCGACTGTGCTGCGAACATTCTGCGGGTGAGTTTCATGGGTCGTGTCCTGCTCCGGGTGAGGCAGATCCGAGCCCGGGGCGTTCTGTGCGGGTGGTATTGGCAGTGGGCACCGGGTCTGCGTCGTAAGATTATGTGACCACCTCCGCAGCTCATTTTTGCTCCAGATCAATTCCGCGCGCGTTGGCGTGCTACATGTCGTCACGCCCCGAGGGTCGTGTCCCCCGGTTGCGGTCAAAGGCGAATGAGTGTTCCAAGTAGAGGGCTGACGGAGGACGCCTTCCCGGTAACCGGTCATGTTGCACGTTCGGATCCTGGGAACATCGTCGAGGGTCTTGCCAGGGCACTTCGGTCAGTGGACTTATGCCCATCCTCTCTGACCAGCTCGATTCTCTGCTTGGCGTCAGCTGACAAATCGGCAGGATCTGTGGATACTAAGACGATCTCAATCATGGGATGCCCTAGTGAATGCTGTCTTTCTCGCAGCCGGGGTCGCCTATGGGGTTCAGCTCATCCTCCTCGGGATGCTTCATTTGGGCGGGAGGTACAGCATCATCTCGCACACTGTCAGCGACTACGGTGTTGGTGGGACGCGCCGGCTTTTTATCGCTTACGGCCTAGTCGGTTGCCTCGCCAGTATAATGTTCGCTTGGGCCTTGTTCGACGATGGTCGTTTCCCGACACGAGGCTGGCTCTGCCTCGTGCTCGTGGCCGTGTTGCGGCTCGCTGTACTTGCATTTCCAACAGATCTGGAAGGAACGCGACCGACGCGGAGCGGGAGGCTGCACTACGCCTTCGCGATCGCGAGCTTCGCGTTCCTCTACATGGCGATCGACAGCCTACATCCGATCGCGGTCGCTTTGGTCGCCAAAGCTGCGATTGCGCCCTTAGTCGGACTCAGATGGCTTTTGATCCGGTAATCTGTTTCGGTTGAGTTGCGGGCAGCAACCAAGCTGCGACCAGCGATCCACGCCGAGCGGCCGCTTTGCGCCAACTCCGGACCTATGATCACTTAGTGAGCTCGGCATTCACCAACGACCGCATCTATCGCAGCCTCAACGCCATTCAGCGAGAAATGGGAGTCGATTGGATCTGTCTCTGGTCGCTTCAGGACGAACTCGACTTCCTGGTGGGTCTGGAGCATCGCCAGGAGACTCGTGAAGTCCGGATAGGCATCGTATGTTGCCCATCCACCCTTGCTGCCAAGCCAGGTCTGAGTGATCGTCGTGTTGTGATCGAAAACGATCGTCACGGGATAGTGACCCTTTTCGCCGAGCGAACGCTTTTCCAATGGGACAATTAATTCCACTACGCCTCTATCGCAGAGCAAGAGCAACGGGGTCTTGCGATCCAGTGACCACACCAAGGCGAGCCTGTTAGTTGGGCTGATCCGCCAATGATCGGTAGTGCGCTGCTTCTGGAGCGCAGCGTCGTCGTCGCCCTGCGCGGCCTGCATCAAGCCATACAGTATGCCCAGCACAACCGCACCAGACACTGTAAATGCCCGCCGGCACTTCAAGCGTCCAACCAATACCACTTCTCTCGCCCACCACACCGATCTGGCGTTTAGCACGAATTCAGCAGACCCAAAAACCAAGAACATGACAATGCCACCGACGCGCGAATTCTTAGCGTCCGGACCGGTAGTTTGATAGAATGCTGCCGCTGTTTGGACATGGTGAATTGGCGAGAAGCGCCGTCGAACTTTGACCGGACCTTTACGAAACGAAGAATCGCATTCGCCCGCTTGGAAGCCTTTAGAGTCTTCTTCGTCAAAGCCGTAGCGTGGCCCGACAGGCCTGCAAGACGCTGCAGCCCGTAAAGGTGGAAGGGCCGGTGCGCGGGACGGGGCGACCGCCCATCCGCTATCGCATCAGCTCGTCGAAGCGCGGCGTCGCCTCGGCATAGCGGCGGTGCACATCGACATAGGTCTCGCGATAGAGCCGGTCGATCTCCTCGCCTTTGGGAAAAGCGGCGACGAAACCGGGGTTGTCGGGCTCGATCGCGATCGAGGAGGCCTTGATGAGATGGGCGATCAGGCCGCGCGGATCCTCGTCGCCGACCGAGATGCGGATCGTGGTCGGTGCGATGCCGGCCTCCTTCAGCGCCTCGTCGGAGAGCTCGGAATGGCTGGTCAAGGCCGGGCAGAGCACGATGGTGCCGGTCTGCCCCAGGCTCACCTGCAGGCCGAAGGCCGGTTCGAGACAGTCGAACAGCCGCTTCACGTGGTTGCGGTCGACCTTGAAGGGCGCGCCCGGCGCCGGCTCGAAGTCGATGGTGAAGAGCGCCGGCGGCAAGCCCAGGAACAGGTGCTGCTCCCGCATCGGCGCATTGGGATTGCCCTCGATGCAGGAGCAGTTGACGTTGATCCCGGGATGCCGGCTCAAGGCGCGCGCGAGCACCAGCGTGTTGATGCATTTCTCCAGCACCCGCAACGGCAGCGTGCGCATGCCGGACAGGACCTCGAACGCCTTGTCGGCGTCGAGGAAGGCGCCCTTCACGTAGTAGACGTTCCAGAACAGGGTCTCGTCCCAGTTCCAGTGCCGCAGCTTGCCGTCGACGCCCTTGGCCTCGATCGACGAGCCCTTGGGGATGAACATGCGCTCGTTGCGGCCGATGCAGACACCCGCCGTCGTCGTGCCGGAGCCGGCGATGTCCTTGGTGTAGGAGTGGATCAGGAAATCCGGCCGCGCCAGTGGATCCGGGTTGCGCAGGAGCTTCTGCAGGAAGGGCGTGCCGACGGTCGCATCGCAGATCACGTCGCTGCCGGCTTCGTGTGCCGCCCTGCAGATCGCCGGCACGTCGAGCGTGTAGCCGTGCGGGTTGCAGGGCGATTCGACGTAGACATAGATGCGGCGGCCGTTGGCCAGCCGATCGGCGTATTTCGCGCGCGCCGCCGCGAGCGCCCGGTTGAAGTCCTCGACGGTGAACCCGTCGAACCAGGCGATGCCGACGTCCATGTTGCTGCGCTTGCCGTACCAGTCGTGCAGCAGCTGGTAGGTACCGCCATAGGTGTTGCGGCTGGAGAGCACGATGTCCTGGTAGCCGACCAGGTGCGCGAGCGTGGCGTCGATCGCCGCCATGCCGGAGTTGAAGTTCCAGGCCATGTATTCGGCGGCGAGCGGTCCCGTTTCGAGATCGACGATGTGGTTGGCGAGGCTGATCGAAGTCGGGTTCAAGAGGCGGGAATAGATGTCATGCATCAGCTCCTTGCCCTTGAATGCATCCTCGACCCATTCGGTGCAGGCATAAAGATAGGTGGCGGTGCGGGTGATCGCCGGCGTCGCCGAGAAGATCGCGGCGACGTTGTCGAAGATCGGGTAGGGGCCCTTGATGCTCTGGGTCTCCGAGCTCGAGGCCAGCGACTGATAGGTCGCGCGCATCGGGTTCTGCAGGTTGTCGAGCACCTTCGCCAGCTGGAAGCAGGCGAAGCGCTTGGCGTTGAACCAGGCGATGCGGTCGGCGCGGTCGAGCCGGCGCAGGCTCTCGACGGTGACGCGCCAGAGATCGTCCACCGCGAGCCCGGCGCCATAGAGATGGCGCGCCAGATCGCCCATCGCCCGGCCGTAATCGGTCTCGGGATCGATCGCGAAATGCTGCAGCTGCTGTTTGACCAGCGCGTCGATGGACTGTTCGGTCGTCGTGTTCCGGAGCGGGCTGAGCTGGGTCGCCGGCCGGAGATCGTTGCGTCCTTCCGCCATGATGGGCTCCTTCGCCGGATGGGCCAAAGAGATCGCGCGACGCGGTCGAGCCTAGCACGGGGCGGGGCGCATGGGCAGAGGGTGGGGATTCGGATAGAATGCGTGTCGGGAAACTGTCACGCGAGAGAGCGATGACTCCTCAGCAGTTCGTTCCGTTCCTGGTGGTCCTCATTCCGACCCTCTTCGTCGTGATCTGGCTGGGGATCGGATTGCTGCTCGGCCTGATGACCGGCTGGTACCGGCTGATGGCGGCGTTTCCCGATCGTGACGAGCAGCCGCTGCTGAAGCTCACCTGGCAATCCGGCGCCATGGGCCTCGGCGTCAACATGAACCGGGTTCTCAAGATCGGCGTCTGCCCCTCGGGCCTGCGTCTCGGCATGATGCGGATCTTCGGCCCACTCTGCCGTGACTTCCTCGTCCCTTGGCAGGAGATCGGCCTCGAGCACCGGAAGATCCTGTTCTGGCCCGTGGTGAAGCTGAGCTTCGGCAATCCCGTCGTCGGTTCGCTCATCGTCCGTGCCAGCCTGGCCGAGCGACTGGCTGCAGCGGCGGGCGATCGCTGGCCGGAGCGCGATCCCGCTCCGCCTCAGGCGCGCGAGGGCGTCGTCACGCGCAGATAGTAGTCCGGCGGCATGCCAGCGGCGCTCCGCGCCTCCGCGTTGAACGGCGGCTTCAGGGTGCCGCGGAAATGGCGTTCAACGAGCGTCTGCCAATGCCGCTGCGGTTCGTGGCCCGCCTGATGTGCGAAGTGCTCGAACCAGCGCATGCCGGTTGCGACATGACCGATCTCGTCGCGGTAGATGCGGTCGAGCAGCGCCGCGGTCTCCGCATCGCCGGCGCGCTCCATCTCGGCGATGGTGGCCGGCGTCACGTCGAGGCCGCGCGCCTCCAACACCAGCGGCACGATGGCGAGCCTTGCCAGGAGATCCTGCGCCGTCTCCTCCGCCGCCTGCCAGAGTCCGTCATGCGCCGGAAGATCACCGTAGGCGGCGCCGAGCTCCCGGAGCCGCGCCGCGAGCAGCTCGAAATGCAGCGCCTCCTCGTCGCCGACCGTGACCCAGTCGTCGAAGAAACCGCGCGGCATGTCTTCGCGTCCGAAGCGCGCGATCAGGTCCCAGGCGAGATCGATGGCGTTGAGCTCGATATGGGCGAGCGCATGCAGCAGGGCGACGCGCTTCGCCATGCTGCCGCCCGCCTTGCGCTTGGGCATCGCCTTGGGCGCCAACAACTCGGGTCGCGCAGGTCGCGCCGGCCGCTCACGTGGCGTGCCACGCGGTGCCGGGTCGAGCCTGCCCGCGCGCCACGCCGCCGCCGCGCGATGGCTCGCAGCGGCCTTCGCCGCCGCGTCGCCAGTCTCCAAAACGTCGATCGCCGCTTCCGTCAGACTCCGCATGATCGAGTATGGCCTTGCCAGCGGTCTCGCTGCAGCAGGCACCTACTCCAGCCCCTTCACCGCCTTCAGCACCTCATCCACATGGCCGGGGACCTTCACCTTGCGCCATACGCCGCGGATGACGCCCTTGCCATCGATGAGATAGGTGGCGCGCTCGATACCCATGTACTTCCTGCCATACATGCTCTTCTCCACCCAGACGCCGTAGTCCTCGGTGACCTTGCCGGTCTCGTCGGCGCCGAGCTGGAAGTTGAGGTCGTATTTCTTCTTGAACTTATCGTGGCTCGCGACCGAATCCCGCGAGACGCCGATCACCACGGCATCCATCTTCTTGAACTTCGGCTGCTCGTCGCGGAAGCCGCAGGCTTCGGCGGTGCAGCCGCTGGTGTCGTCCTTCGGGTAGAAGTAGAGCACCACGTTCTTGCCCTTCAGGGACGCCGAGGTGACCTTGCCGTCGCCATCGGTCGCGAGGGTGAAGGCGGGGGCCTTGTCGCCGACTTTCAGTTCCATGATCTCCGTTCCTCCTGTCACATTTTCGATGTTGCGATTTCCGGTCCGATGCTGGCGTGAAACGCCGCGAGCACGACCGCGGCCTTGTCGCGGATCAGCGCCTTCAGGGCCGGGAAGTCAGCCGCGCCGGCGCTGGTCGCGAGATGACGGCGGGTCGGCTCGCTCATGGCGGCCTCGTCGACCTTGTCGCCGACCAACAACCGGATCATCTGCTGCAGCTGGCGCCAGAGCCGGCCGATCGCGATCAGGTCGCCGGCGGTCTCGGAATCGATGAGTCCGAGATCGCGGGCGCACGCCAGCACCTCGCCGTTCTGCCGCGCGACGATGCCCGGGTGGTCGTGCGCATGACGTAGTGCCAGATACTGGGCGATGAAGTCGAGATCGACCTGGCCGCCGCGGAAATGCTTCAGGTCCCAGATATGGTCGCCGCGATGCTGCTGCAGCATCCTCGCCCGCATGTCGAGCACGTCTGCGGTGAGCTTCGCGGGATCGCGCGAGCGCGCGATGATCCGGCGCAGCATCGCTTCGCAATCGGCGATGAGGCCGGGATCGCCGCAGATCGCGCGCGCCCTGGTGAGCGCCATATGCTCCCAGGTCCAGGCCTCCTCGGTCTGATACTTCTCGAACGGCTTCAGCCCGCTGGCGATCGGGCCCGAGGCGCCGCTCGGCCGCAGCCGCATGTCGACCTCGAAGAGCCCGCCTTCGCCGGTCATGGCCGAGATCGCATTGATGAAGCGCTGGGCGAGGCGTGCGTAATACTGGATGGGCGCCAGCGGCTGCTTGCCGTCGGACAGCGTCGTGTCCCAGCTCTCGACCTGCTCGGGTATGTCGTAGATGAAGATCAGGTCGAGGTCGGAGGTGACCGTCATCTCGCGGCTGCCGAGCTTGCCGAGCGCCAGCAAGGCGAGGCCGCGGCCCGGCAGACGCCCGTGCCGCCGCTCGAACTCCTGGACCGTCAACGGAAAGAGGCGCGAGAGCGCGATATCGGCGACATCGCTCAAGGCGGCGCCGCTCTCCTCGCCGTCGGCCGTGCCGCGCAGGAGACGGACTCCGATCTGGAACTGCCGATCCTTGGTCCAGCGCCGCACGATGTCGAGCGCATCCTCGAAGTCGCGCGCCTGTTCAAGCTGGTATCCGATGTCGCGATCGAGCGCCTCGCGCGGCGGCAGGGGATCGAAGAACCCCGACGAGAGCACGCTCTCCAGCAGCGCCGGGCGCCGGCTCAAGCGATCGGCAAGCAGCGGTGCCGAGCCCATGATCTCGGCCAGGAGATCGAGCAGGCCGGGATTGGAGTAGAGCAGGGAGAAGATCTGGACGCCGGCCGGCAGCGCCTGCAGGAAGGCGTCGAAGCGGCGCATCGCCATGTCGGGGTCGGCGGTCGCCGAGAGCGCCTGCAGGAGCCGCGGCATCAGCTCGGTCAGCAGCTCGCGGGCCCGGGCGCTGCGGGTCGCGCGCGAGCGGCCGCGATGCCAGTCGCGCACCAGGGCAGAGACGCGGCTTCCGTCCGGAAAGCCCATCTGCTGCAGCGAGGAGACGGTGCCGGGGTCGTCCTCGGTGCCGGTGAAGACCAGGTTGCCCGGCCCGCCGAGATCGGGCGCCTCCTCGAATAGCTCGGCATAGTGGTCCTCGACCTTCGCCATGTGCTCGAGCAGGGTCAGCTCGAAATCGTCGGTATCGGCATGGCCGCAGAACTTGGCCAGCGCGTCGAGTGCCGGCCCGGCTTCCGGCAGCGTCTGGGTCTGATGGTCCTCGATCATCTGCAGCCGGTGCTCGACATGGCGCAGATAGCGATAGGCGGCCGCGAGGTCGTCGGCGACGTCGCGCCTGGTCCTGCCGAGCTCGACCAGCGCCTCCAGTGCCTCGAGCGTCGGCCGCTTGCGGAGGGCGGGATTGCGGCCGCCCCAGATCAGCTGCTGGGTCTGCACGAAGAACTCGATCTCGCGGATCCCGCCGCGCCCGACCTTGATGTTGTGGCCGGCGACCGCGATCGAGCGATAGCCTTTGACCGCATGGATCTGCCGCTTGATCGAATGGATGTCCTGTATCGCGTAGAAGTCGAGATGCTTGCGCCAGATGAAGGGGCGGAGCCGCATCCGGAAGAGCTGGCCCGCCTCCTCGTCGCCGGCGCAGACCCGGGCCTTGATCATCGCCGCCCGCTCCCAATTCTGCCCCATGCCCTCGTAGTAGGTCTCGGCGGCGAGAGTCGATAGCACGAGCGGGGTCGAGCCGGGATCCGGGCGCAGCCGCAGATCGACCCGGCAGACATAGCCGTCCGGCGTCGCATCTTGCATCACCCGGACGAGGTTCCGTGCGAGGCGCACGAAACATTCCTGGGCGCTGCGCTTTCCTGTGTAGCGCACCCGGCTCTGGTCGTAGAGCAGCATCAGGTCGATGTCGCTCGAATAGTTGAGCTCCATCGCGCCGAGCTTGCCCAATGCGAGCGCGAAGAAGCCGCTGTCGCGCTCGGGGTCCTCGGGGTCGGCGAGCGCGATCTCGCCGCGCGCCGCCGTCGCCGCCAGGAGATGGGCGACGGCGGCGCGAACCGCCGTGTTGGCAAAGCGGCTGAGCGCATTGGTCGACTGCTCGAGCGACCAGATCCCGCCGATGTCGCAGAGCGCGATCAGCATGGCGGCCCGCCGGCGGGCCACGCGGAGGCGCGCCATCAGCTGGGATTCATCCAACCCGAGCAGCGGCTTGGGATGCAGTTCCGCAATCAATGTGCTAAACAGCGACTCGGGATCCCCGAAAGCGAGCGCGCGGGCGAAGGCAGGGTCTCGCATCAGGCATCGCGTAAGGAAGGGGCTGTTGCCGAACACCGATCTCAGCAGGCGGAGCCCGGTCGGGTCGGCGGCAATCTCCGCCAGCTCGCCCGGTGCATCGCTGTCCTGGCATGGCCCGAGATTGATCTCGGCCCGGCGCGGATCGCCGGGCTCGGGAAGGGCCCGCTCGGCCAGCTGGCTCAGCAGTGTGGGCATGGTGCGGCGGCTCGATCTGGCCCGGATTGCGGCCCGGATTGCGACAGGGATTCTCGACCGGCCAGAGACTGCGGGAGCGCCAGCGGGCGGTCAAGCCGGGGGCGCTCGACCGGGGGCGGGCTGGGCTCAAGGCGGCCGGTGCGGGACTCGTCCCCGTTGATACGGCGCACCACCAAGATCTTCCTGGAATTGATCGGCGCGCTGATCGCCGGCATTGCGCTGCTGGCGGGCTTCCTCGCCTGGCGCCTGGTCTACGAGGGGCCAATCCACTTGCGGTTCCTCGCCCCCTATGTCGAGCGCGCGATCGCGGAGCACAACCATGACTTCCGCGTGGGCATCGAGGATATGGTCCTCACCTGGGCCGGTTGGCCGCGCGGTCTCGACCTCCGCGCGGTCAACCTGCATGTCCAAGATCGCCAGGCGCGCGATCTTGCGGTGCTGCCCCAGGTCTCGATCACTCTCAGCATACCGGCGCTGCTGCACGGATTGCCGGCGCCTTCGAAGGTCGAGGTCCTGGCGCCACACCTCACGCTGCTGCGGCAGCGTGACGGCACCATCATGTTCGGGATCCAGAAGCTCGATGAATCCGCCGCCTCGACCGGGTCCGGCAACCAAGGACCGAGCCTAGCCCGAATCATCGAGGAATCGCTGAGCGAAAGCGACCCGAACCAGTCCGCCGGCTACCTGCGTTCGATCGCGGTGATTGACGGCAAGGTCGCGATCGACGATCGCAGCGCCGGCATGCAGTGGCAGGCGCAACACGTCAACTTCTCCATCGCGCGCAACGCGGACGCGACCCTTGGCGGCAGCCTGAGCGCCGCACTGCCGCAGTTCGGCACGCCGGCACTCGCGACCGCCACGCTCAATATCGATCCCAGATCCGGCGCCATCGCGGTGGATACGGCGTTCCAAGGATTGGAGCTCGCCTCGCTCGGCCTGCTCGAATCCGGCCTGACCGGCCTCGTCAATTCCGACGTGGTCCTGAGCGGCCGCATGAACACCCATCTCGGCATGGACGGGGCGATGGGCCCGGTCGATTTCCAGGTCAACACCGCCAACGGCTCGCTCGACCTCGGGGCGACGCTGAAGCAGCCGCTGCCGGTGCAACTGATGCAGGCGACCGGCCGCGTCGATGTCGGCCATGATCTTCTGCATCTCGAGAAGCTGGCGCTCGACATCGGCGGCCCGACGATCGAGGTCGCCGGCGACGTCGACGGGCTGATGAACGGCACGGCCTCGGACGGCGGGGCACCCTTGGCCAAGGTCACGCTGAAGGCGGCGAAATATCCGGCGGAATGGATGGACCGGTACTGGCCCAACGGCGCGGCCGCGAATACCCGAGCCTGGATCGTCCCCAACATCACCAAGGGCATGGTGGATCATGTGAGCGTCGCGCTGGCGATGCGCCTGCCTGACGACGCGCCGGCCAAAGTGGAGAGCATGAAGGGCGAGATGGCGGCCAGCGGGCTGACCATCCACTATTTCCGCCCGCTGCCGCCGATCACCGACGGCGCTGCAACCGCGACCTTCGATAGCAAGTCCTTCAATGTCGATATCGTCGCGGGCCATGTCGACAACATCAAGATCGAGAAGGGCGCCGCCCACATCACCGGACTAGATGCCAAGGACCAGCTGATCACTGTCGGCGGCGACGTCTCATCGTCGCTGACGGACGCGTTGCTGCTGATCGACAATCCGCGCCTCGGCTATCCGACCAAGCTCGGGCTGAAGCCGGCAAACAGCAGCGGCGACTCCCATGCCAAGCTCGAGTTCAGCTTCCCGGCGGAGAAGGATCTCACCATCGAGCGGGTCAAGATCAACGTCGACGGGGTCACGCAACATGTGGCGATGAAGCCGGCTCGCTTCGGCCAGGACGTGACCGACGGCACGCTGACCATGCATCTCAATCAGGACGGGATGCGCGTGACCGGGCCCGTGGTCTATGCCGGCATGCCGCTCGACATCGAATGGACCGAGGATTTCCGCGACAACGTCGACGTGCGGGAGACCTTCGCTGCCAAGGGCAAGACGACGTCGGAAGGCCGCGCCCTGGTCGGCTATGACTTTCGGCCTTGGCTGGACGGGCCGGGCGACACGGCGCTCAAGTTCACCCGCCACGCCGACGGCCGCGGCGTGCTGGACACGAGCTTCGACCTGACCGACGCGCTCCTCGCCCTCGACTTCGCCAAATGGCGCAAGCCGGCCGGCCAGCCGGCCAAGGGATCGTTGACTCTCAACCTCGCCCGCGACCGCGTCATCGACATGCAGAACATCTCGGTCGAAGGTCAGGGCGTGTCGCTCGCCGGCGCCGCGGTCTTCACGCCGGACGGCAAGAGCATTGCAAAGCTCACGCTGAAGAAGGCCCAGTTCGGCAAGTCGTCGCTGAGCGATCTCGCGGTCGACTTCACCAATCATGCGACCGCGATCACCATCGGCGGCGGCATCCTCGACGTCGAGCCTTGGATGGATGAGCGATCGAAGCCGGTTTCGACCGCCGAGCTCGACCAGGAGGAACTGAAGCCGCAGCGCCCGCTTTCCGTCGCCGGCAAGCTCGCCCAGGTTAGACTCTCGGAAGGCGAGACGCTCGGCAATGCCAGCTTCGATCTCAGGCATGATCCGATCTGGTGGGACAAGATCTTCTTCTCCGGCAACCTTCCCGGCGGTGCGCCGCTGACCTTCGACTACGGGCCGGACGGCGCCGGCACCCATCGGCTCAAGGTCAAGACCGATGATGCCGGCGCCGCCTTCCGTGCGCTCGGCATCTACGGTTCCATCAAGGGCGGCCAGCTGACGGTCACCGGCGCGGCGAAGGACGACGCGCCGCATCGCGCGATCGAAGGCGAGATGAAGATGACCTCGTTCCGTCTGCTGCACACGCCTTTCGCCGTGCGCTTCCTCTCGGTCGCGGCCCTGACCGGCTTGGTCGATGCGTTGACCGGCGAGGGCTTCCTGTTCGCCGGTGCCAGCGCCAAGTTCACCAAGACGCGCGGGCGGATCGATGTCCGCGACTTCCACAGCGCCGGCCCCTCGATCGGCCTCACCTCGAGAGGCACCATCGACCTTGACGCCAGCACGGTCGATCTCAAAGGCGCCCTGGTGCCGGCCTATGCGCTCAACAGCATCCTCGGCAACATCCCGATCATCGGGGAATGGCTGCAGGGCGGGAAGGGCGAGGGCCTGTTTTCCGCCACCTATTCGATTCACGGCGATCTCAACGAGCCGAAGATCGAGGTCAACGGCTGGTCTGCACTTGCCCCCGGATTCATCCGCAACCTGTTCAGCGGCGAGAACACGGCCCCGTTCGAGCCCAAGCCGCGCTCCAACAAGTGAGTCCGTCGATGCAGCCCACGATCGAGCGCGCACTGGCGCCGACGCCGGAGATCGTGGCGCTGCTCGAAGAGCTCAATCGCGCGCTCGACCTGGGCTATTCCCCGGACCAGAAGCACGCGCTCTCGGTGGAGCAGCTGTTCGAGCCGCGCATCCGGTTCTTCGTCATGCGGAGCGATGGCGAGGCGGTCGCCTGCGGCGGCATCGGCTTCTATGACGGCTACGCCGAATTGAAGCGCATGTACGCCAAGCCGCGCATCCGCGGTAGTGGCGTGGCGCAGGCATTGCTGCAGCGGCTCGAGGCCGAGGCGCGCGAAGCCGGCGTCGCCACGGTGCGGATCGAAACCGGCGATCGGCAGGGCGCCGCGATTCGCTTCTACGAGCGCGCCGGCTACCGCCGCTGCCCCGCCTTCGGCCCCTACGCGGCGATGCCAGCCAACGCCATCGCTACGAGCGTGTTCTACGAGAAGCGGATTTGATACAAAACGGGCGGAGCCTTCGCTCCGCCCGCTCTATCGGAATGCAAGGCCGCTCACCCCGCCGCGGCGGCCGCTCGTGCTGCCATCACCGAGATGAGAGCCGCGCGGTATTCCGGGGAGCCGTGCAGGTCGCTGTTGAGGCCGTCGGCCTTCAGCTTGACCGCCTTGGCGGCGTCCGCGGTGAAGTTGGAGCCGAGTGCGGCTTCCAGCTCCTTGGACCGGAACACGCAGGGTCCGGCGCCGGTCACGGCGACGCGCAGGCCGGCCTTGGTCTTGGCGACGAACACGCCGACCAGGCAGAAGCGCGAGGCCGGCTGCTCGAACTTCATGTAGCCCGCCTTCTCCGGCTTCGGGAAATGCACGGCGGTGATGATCTCGCCGTCGCCGAGCGCCGTTTCGAACAGGCCCTTGAAGTAGTCGTCCGCCTTGATCTCGCGCTTGTTGGTGCGGATCGTGGCGCCGAGACCGAGCACCGCCGCCGGGTAGTCGGCCGCCGGGTCGTTGTTGGCGAGCGAGCCGCCGATGGTGCCGCGATGGCGCACCTGGCGGTCGCCGATCCCGCCCGCGAGCACGGCCAATGCCGGGATCGTCTTCTTCACGTCGGCCGAGGCCGCGACCTCGGCATGGGTCGTCGTGGCACCGATGGTGATGCCGTCGCCCTCGACCTTGATGCCTTTCAATTCGGCGATGGCGCCGAGATCGATGACATCCGAAGGTTCGGCCAAACGCTGCCGCAAGGTCGGCAGCAGGCTCTGGCCGCCGGCCAGCAGCTTGCCGTCCGACGCGGAGCCCAGGGCCTTGACCGCGTCGGCGACCGAGCTCGGGCGGTGGTATGCGAAGTCGTGCATGGTGTGCCTCCCTTATTCCGCCGCTTTCTTGGCCGACTGGATCGCCTGCCACACCTTGTAAGGCGTCGCCGGCATGGTGATGTCCTTGACGCCGAGCGGGAGCAGGGCGTCCAAGACCGCGTTGATCACCGCCGGCGGCGAGCCGATGGCGCCCACCTCGCCCACGCCCTTCGAGCCCAGCGGGTTGTGCGTGCACATGGTGGCGTGGTTGCCGACCTGGATGTTCGGCACGTTGTCGGCCCGTGGCATGCAGTAGTCCATGTAGGAGCCGGTCAGCAGCTGGCCGCTCTCCGCGTCATAGGCGGCACCTTCCAGCAAGGCCTGGCCGATGCCCTGGGCGACGCCGCCATGCACCTGGCCCTCGACGATCATCGGGTTGATCACCCGGCCGATATCGTCCGCGGCGGTGAAGTTCACCACCTGGACGACGCCCGTCTCCGGGTCGACCTCGACCTCGCAGACATGGGTGCCGCCGGGGAAGGTGAAGTTCAGCGGGTCGTAGAACGCGGTCTCCTCGAGGCCGGGCTCGAGCTCAGTGATCGGGTAGTTGTGCGGCACATAGGCCGCGAGCGCGATCTCGCCCAGGGTCTTGGACTTGTCGGTGCCGACCACGGTGAACTTGCCGTCCTTGAACTCGATATCGGCGACCGAGGCTTCCAGCAGGTGCGCGGCGATCTTCTTCGACTTGGCGATGACCTTGTCCATCGCCTTCACCAGGGCGGAGCCGCCGACCGCGAGCGAGCGCGAGCCGTAGGTGCCCATGCCGAAGGGCACCTTGTTGGTGTCGCCGTGGGAGACTTCGACATTCTCGATCGAGATGCCGAGCCCCTCGGAGACCAGCTGGGCAAAGGTCGTCTCGTGACCCTGGCCGTGGCTGTGCGAGCCGGTGAAGACCGTGACCGATCCGGTCGGATGGACGCGGATCGAGCCGCATTCGTAGAGCCCGGCGCGGGCGCCGAGGCTGCCGACCACCGCCGAGGGTGCGATGCCGCAGGCCTCGATATAGGTCGAGATGCCGATGCCGCGGAGCTTGCCTCTGGCCTTCGCGTCGGCCTTGCGCTTCTCGAACCCGGCCCAGTCGGACATCTTCAACGCCATGTCGAGGGTCGAGAAATAGTCGCCGCTGTCATATTGCAGCGCGACCGGCGTCTGGTAGGGGAAGGCGTTCACAGGGATGAAGTTCTTGCGGCGAATCTCGACCCGGTCCATGCCGGTCTCGCGCGCCGCCTTCTCCACGAGGCGCTCGAGGAGATAGGTGCATTCCGGCCGGCCGGCGCCGCGATATGCATCGACCACGGCGGTGTGGGTGAAGAGCGCCTTCACCTCGCAATAGATCGCCGGTGTCGTGTAGACGCCGGCCAGCAGCGTCGCATAGAGATAGGTCGGGATGCAGGGCGCGAAGGTGGAGAGATAGGCGCCCATGTTTGCCTTGGTCGAGACGCGCAAGCCGAGGAACTTGCCGTCCTTGTCGAGCGCCAGCTCGGCGTGGCTGACATGGTCGCGGCCATGGGCGTCGGTCAGGAAGGATTCCGAACGCTCCGCCGTCCATTTCACCGGCCGCTCGATCTTGCCGGCCGCCCAGGTGACCAGAGCCTCCTCGGCGTAGTGGAATATCTTCGAGCCGAAGCCGCCGCCGACATCCGGCGCCACGACCCGCAGCTTCGCTTCCGGGATCTGCAGCACGAAGGCGCCCATCAGCAGCCGGATCACATGCGGGTTCTGGCTCGTGGTGTAGAGCGTGAACTCGCCGGTCGCCCGGTCGAAATCGCCGATCGCGGCGCGCGGCTCCATCGCATTGGGGATCAGCCGCTGATTGACGAGATCGATCTTCGTCACGTGTGCGGCCTTGGCGAAGGCGGCGTCGGTCGCGGCCTTGTCGCCGAGATGCCAGTCGTAGCAGACATTGTTCTTGGCCTCGGGCCAGACCTGCGGCGCACCCGCCTTGTCGGCATCGCCGACATTCACGATCGGCGTCGTCTCCTTGTAGTCGACCTCGATCAGCTCGGCCGCGTCGCGCGCCTGGGCATAGGTCTCGGCGCAGACCAGCGCCACCTGATCGCCGACATGGCGCACCTTGTCCTTGCACAGCGGGAAATGCGGCGGCTCGATCATCGGGGAGCCGTCCTTGCTGTGGATCTGCCAGCCGGCCGGCAGGCCGCCCTTCTCGTAATCCGCGCCGGTGAAGACCGCGACCACGCCCGGTGCGGCCTTCGCCTTCGACGCATCGATCTTCACGATGTCCGCGGCCGCATGCGGCGAGCGCAGGATGTAGGCGTAGGTCTGGCCGGGACGGTTGATGTCGTCGGTATAGGTGCCGCGGCCGGTCAAGAAGCGGAAGTCTTCCTTGCGCTTGACGCGCGCGCCGATGCCGGTCTGCGTCGCGATATCGTTGGGCATATCACTTCCCTCCCATGGCTTGGGCGCCGGCCTTCACGGCCTTGACGATGTTGTGATAGCCCGTACAGCGGCAGATGTTGCCGTCGAGCCCGTGGCGGATCTGGTCCTCGCTCGGATTGGGCACGTCCTTCACCAGCGAGACCGCCGCCATCACCATGCCGGGGGTGCAGTAGCCGCATTGCAGGCCGTGATTGTCGCGGAACGCTTCCTGCATCGGATGCAGGGTGCCGTTGGTGGCGAGGCCCTCGATCGTGGTGACCTTCGCGCCGTTGGCCTGCAGCGCCAGCACGTTGCACGACTTCACCGCCTTGCCGTCGAGATGGACGGTGCAGGCGCCGCACTGGGCGGTGTCGCAGCCGACATGCGTGCCGGTCAGATGCAGCTTGTCGCGCAGAAAATGAACCAGCAGCGTGCGGCCCTCGACCTCGCCGGTGACGGGCTTCCCATTCACCGTCATCGATACGGTGGGCATCTCGAACCTCCCTGATTGAGCGGCGGCGCCGATTGCCGTTCCGCCTCCCGCCGGTTTCTCCCGGTCTTGTTGGCAGAACGCGATTATGGCCAGTTTGCGAAAGGCGGGTCAAGGCGCCGGGGGCGCCGTTCCGCGGCTGCGACGATCAGGTGCAGCCGGCGACGACGGTGGTCATGAAAGCGTCGCGCAGCATTCGGGCGATCAGCGCAGGATCAGCCAGACCACCACGCCGGCCGCGACCACGATCCCGCCGATCCAGACTGCCGGCGGCAGGCCCTGCTTGGGCGGCATCGCACTCGGCGCGCCCGCCTGCGCCACTGCGGCACTCGGCTGCGCCGCGGGCGCAGGTGCCGTTTCCGAGGCGGTGGCGGAGGGCGCAGCCGCCGCGCGCGCCTCGACCACGCCGCTGAAGGCAGTGAAAAATTCCTCCGCCATCTTGCGCGCGGCGCCGTCGATCAGCCGCGATCCGATCTGCGCCAGCTTGCCGCCGATCTGGGCATGCACCTGGTATCTGAGCGTGGTCGCGCCGCCGGGCGCGTCGGCGAGCTGAACCTTGGCGCCGCCCTTGGCGAAACCGGCTGCCCCGCCCTGACCCTCGCCGGTGATGGTGTAGCCGTTGGGCGGATCGAGATCGCTCAAGGTGATCTTGCCTTTGAACTTCGCCTTGACCGGTCCGACCTTGGCGACGACTTGGGCCTCGAACTCATGGTCGGAGATCTTGTTCAGCTCTTCGACGCCGTCGATCGACTGCTTCAGCGCTTCGGGATCGTTGAGCGCCGCCCACACGACCTGGCGCGGTGCCTTGATCTCGTGTTCCCCCGTCATGTCCATGGCGCTTGTCCCTCCCGTTTCCACGAACCATCCCGGGATGAGTCCGACGAGTCAAGGGAGCGGCAGGTGGAATCCGGTGAAGCCGGTTGATCTTCCCCAGCGCCAACGTCTTAATGGAGGGTAATGACCAAGCTCAAGGCCAAGCCGAAGTCGACCACGGTCCGCCCGCATGAAGGCGCTGTCGATGGATTTCCCGACCCCGAGGTCGGCGCGGTGTTTCGTGCTTATCCGGCCGGGATACGCACGAAGCTGCTGTCACTGCGCCGTCTGATCTTCGAGACGGCCGCGGCGACGCCCGGCGTCGGTTCGATTCAGGAAGCGCTGAAATGGGGCCAGCCCAGCTACCTGACACCGGAGACCGGCAGCGGCAGCACCATCCGGATCGACCGGGTGAAACCAAGTCCCGGCGCAATCGAGCCTGAGCGATACGCCGTCTACTTCCATTGCCAGACCAATCTGGTCGAGACTTTCCGCGAGCTCTATCCGCGCGAGCTGACCTTCGGCGGAAACCGCAGCATCCTGTTCGATGCCGATCAGGACGTGCCAAGGGCCGCGTTGTGTCACTGCATCGCGCTTGCGCTCACCTATCACGCGCGGCGTACGAGGCGGTATCTGTGACACCGAACTGGCGGCGCGCGGCGCCACTCATTCTCTGCCTCATCGTATCTCTCACGCGCGCCGCCGTCGCCAACCCGCTGATCGTCCATGCCGGGGGCAGCGCCTATAAATTCGACGTCGAGCTCGCGACCACGCCGGACCAGCGCGCCCAGGGCTTGATGTTCAGGAAATCGCTCGGCGCCAATGCCGGCATGCTGTTCCTCTATCCGGATGAAGAACCGGTCGCCTTCTGGATGAAGAACACGCTCATCCCGCTCGACATGCTGTTCATCAAGGCGGATGGGACGATCGCCCACATCGCCCACAGCGCGGTGCCGCTGGACGAGACCCCGATCCCCTCGACGGCACCGGTCAAGGCCGTGCTGGAGGTCAACGGCGGCACGGC
>DATKMF010000126.1:0-2242 GCA_035542015.1 Candidatus Cybelea sp. | reverse complement strand
CGGCTGGGCGCCCATTCGCTCTCGGTCATCGACTATGACAGGGTCCATGCCGAGGCCGCGAAATGGCTGAAGCTGCTGGACCTCGATATTGATCCCAGGACGCCGGTCACACGGCTCTCGGTCGCGCAGATGCAACTGGTGGAGATCGGCAAGGCCCTGGCGCTGCAGACCCGGGTGCTGCTGCTCGACGAGCCTACCGCCTCGCTGACGCCGAACGAATCCCAGGTGCTGTTCCGCATCCTCAGGCGCCTCCGCGACGACGGCGTCGCCATCGTCTTCGTCAGCCACAAGCTCGAGGAGGTATTCGACCTCTGCGACACCGTGACCGTGCTCCGCGACGGCCGCAACGCCTGCGCCGGCCTGCCGCTCAAAGGGCTGGAGCGCCAGGACGTGGTGAAGATGATGATCGGCCGCGCCGAGCGCATCGCCAAGCGCGCGCCGCGTGCCCGGCCGGCGACCGCGCCTTATCTTGAATTGAAGGGCTTCGGCTCGGCCGCCGGGCATCGCGATGTCTCGCTCGGCGTCCGGCCGGGAGAGATCCTCGGCCTCTACGGCCTGGTCGGCGCGGGGCGCAGCGAGCTCGCGAAGGCGGTGCTTGGCCTCATCCGCCGCACCGCCGGCGAGGTGCTGGTCGAGGGCCGGCCGGCGGCGATCGGCTCGCCGGCCGATGCGCTCCATCGATACGGCATCGGCTATGTCAGCGAGGATCGCAAGCAGGAGGGGTTGATCCTGCTGCATTCGGTGCTGGGCAATGCCGGGATCACGGTCTGGCGGCGGCTGGCGAACGCGCTTGGCTTCCTGCGCGACGGCACCATCGCCGACCGCACCGGCCCGGTGCTGCGCCGGCTGGAGGTGAAGACTCCGTCGCTCCAGCAGACCATCGGCAATCTTTCCGGCGGCAACCAGCAGAAGGTCTCGGTGGCGAAATGGATCGCCGCCGGCGTGAAGCTGCTGATCATCGACGAGCCGACGGTCGGCATCGACATCAAGACCAAGGCCTATCTGCACGACCTCATCCATGAGCTCGCCGAGCAGGGCACGGCGATCCTGCTCATCACCTCCGACATGCCGGAGATGGTCGATGTCGCCGACCATATCCTGGTCATGTCCGGCTTCGGGATCGTCGGCGAGGTGGAGAACGATCGCAACTATGAGCGGGTCTCGCGGGCGATCATGGGCTTCATCCACAGCAACCAGGCCGCCTGAGCGCGGGGGACGGGAACATGGCGAAAATCACGCGCGTCGAGGCGCTGATGGTGGACCTGAAGCCGAAGGTGAAACGCACCGACGCGATCCAGTCCTTCGTCAGCCAGGAGACGCCGATCGTCCGGATCTTCGACGCCGATGGCGGCATAGGCACCGGCTACTCCTATACGATCGGCACCGGCGGCCCCTCGGTGATGAAGCTGATCGAGCGGACGCTCGCGCCGGCGCTGATCGGCCGGGAGGCGATGGAGATCGAGCGCATCTGGCGCGATCTCCTGTTCCTGACCCACGCGACCACGGTCGGCGCCATCACCTCGCTTGCCCTGGCGGCGGTCGATACCGCGCTCTGGGACCTGAAATGCCGCCGCCACGGCGAGCCGCTGCACCGCATGGCCGGCGGCGCGCAGGCGCGGATCCCGCTCTACACCACCGAGGGCGGCTGGCTGCACATCGAGACGAAGGCGCTGGTCGATGACGCTCTGGAGGCCAAGGCCAGGGGCTTCGGCGGCTCCAAGATCAAGATCGGCCGGCCCCATGTCTCCGAGGACGTGGCGCGGCTGGAGGCGGTGCGGCGGGCGGTGGGGCCCTCGTTCGAGATCATGACCGACTGCAACCAGCGCTTCACCGTCGATGAGGCGATCCGCCGGGCGCGCTGCCTGACGCCGATCGACATCGCCTGGATCGAGGAGCCGCTGACGGCAGACGACCTCGCGGGCCATGTGCGGCTGTCGCAGAGCACGACCCTGCCGGTCGCGGTCGGCGAGAGCCTCTACAGCCCGCTCCATTTCCGGGAATACCTGCAGCAGGGCGCCTGCTCGATCGTGCAGGTCGACGTGGCTCGGATCGGCGGCGTGACGCCCTGGCTCAAGGTCGCGCATCTCGCCGAATGCTTCAACGTGCCGGTCTGCCCGCATTTCCTGATGGAGCTGCATGTCTCGCTCTGCGCCGCGGTGCCGAACGCGCGCTGGGTCGAGTACATTCCGCAATTGGATTCCCTCACCACGGCGCCGATGCGGATCGAGGACGGGCACGCGAT
>DATKMF010000125.1:0-24314 GCA_035542015.1 Candidatus Cybelea sp. | reverse complement strand
TACAATCAGGGCCGCAGCGACCTCTCGGCCGAGGAGTTCCTGGTCGTCGCGGAGCGCCCGCTGCAGTACACCTTCCCGCACAACGTGATGGGCACGCCGGCGATCTCGCTGCCCCTCGCGATGCATTCCAACGGCCTGCCGATCGGCGTGCAGCTCGGCGCGCGTCCGGCGCAGGAGCATCTGCTGCTGCAATTGGCGGCGCTGCTGGAGCAGGAGATGCCGTGGAAGGACCGCACTCCGCCGCTGCATGTGACGAAGGCATAGACGATGGCACTTCCGAGCATCCTCATTGCCGTCGCGGCGCTCTGGCTCCTCGCGGTCGTCTCGCCAGGACCGAACTTCCTCGTGACGGCGCGGCTCTCGATCACCCGGTCGCGCCGTGACGGGTTGCGCGCGGTCGGCGGGATCGCGCTCGGCACCATCGTCTGGGGTGGGGCCGGATGCTTCGGCATCCAGGCGCTGTTCCTTGCCGCGCCCTGGATGTATCTCACGCTGAAGCTGCTCGGCGCGGCCTATCTCGTTGCCATGGGCGTGCAGCTCCTTTGGCAGAGCCGCACGCACGCCGCAGAGACGCGTCTTGATTCTGGCCGCTGGCCGCGGATCTCCGCCTTCAAACTTGGCCTCGCCACCACCATTGCCAATCCGCGTTCGGCGGTCTCGGTGGCGAGCATCTTCGCGACCACGGTGCCGGCCCACGCGCCCCTCGCCTTCAGCCTCGCCGTCATCGCGGTGATGGTCTCGATCTCGGTCAGCTGGTACGCGCTGGTCGCCTGCCTGTTCACCATCGGCTGGCTCGCCGATGGCTACCGGCAGGCCCGGCGCTGGATCGACCGCACGACCGGTGCCTGCCTCATCTTCTTCGGTGCACGGCTGGCCGTTGAGCAATAGTCAAGCGAAGGTCTTCAGCTTCTCGTAGAGCGCGCGGTCGATCGGCAAGCCTTCTTTGCTCAGTCGCTTGCGGTTGGCCTCGCGTTTCGCGTTCGGGAGGCGGGCGCCCTCCTGGGAGGTGATGGATTTTGCCAGTGCCGTGACCTGTTTCGCAAACGTATCGGAGAACTTATTCGGATCGATGGCGATGAAGAACTGGCCGCAGCCGATCGGCTTGCCGTCGTCCAGCGTGAACGAGCCCATCTGCGGACCGCGATGGGCGCCGGCCAGAGCCGCGCACATCACCTCGACGATCAGGCCCCAGCCAAAGCCCTTGTAGCCGCCCGAGGGGGCCATCGTGCCCTCGAGGCCCTTCTTGGGATCGGTGGTCGGCCGGCCGTCCCTGTCGAGCGCCCAGCCGAGGGGAATCTCCCTACCCTCCTCCGCCGCGCGCCTGACGGTGCTCCAGGCGACGGCCGAGGAGGACTGGTCGATCAGGAAGGCGATCTTGCCGGCCCTCCCCGGCACGGCGAAGGACATCGGATTGGTGCCGAGCACGGGGGTGCGTCCGCCGACCGGCGCGATCTTCGGCGAGGAATTGGTGAAGCCGAAGGCAAGCAGCCCCTGTCGCGCCAAGTATCCCGTATGGAAGCCGAGCGTCGCCGCGTTGTAGGAATTGAAGACCGCCATGCCGGCGATGCCGAACCTGCGGGTCGCCGGAATGAGCTTGCCGAAGCCGGCCTCGATCGCGGGATGGGCGAAGCCGTTCCTGGCATCGACCCGGATGGCGACCGCCGAGACGCGCTTCACCGAGGGCTTGGCCTTGCCGTTCACCTTGCCGCTGCGCACATGCTGGCAATAGTGCGGCACCCAGTCGAAGCCGTGCCCGGCCATGCCGGAGAGCTCGGTGTCGAGCACGCCTTCCGTCAGATGACGCGCATTCTCCGGCGTCGTGCCGGCGCCGGTCAGCGCCTTGAAGATCAGCGCGCGGGCGGCCTTCGGGGTGAGGATCATCTGGTCGGCGGGCATGGACTGGGTTTCTCCGGGTTCGACAATGCTTCGACGTCACGATGGCGTGATATAGTGGAGGATCGCCGGGTCGAGCGCGAAGGGGAATCTCCATGCTGACGGTGCACCACCTCGGACGCTCGCAGTCGGAGCGGATCGTCTGGCTGTGCGAGGAGCTGGGGCTCGACTATGAGCTGAAGCGCTATGAGCGGCGGCGCGACAACCGGCTGGCGCCGCCGGAATACAAGGCGCTGCACCCCATGGGCACGGCGCCGATCATCACCGACGGCGACCTCGTGCTCGGCGAATCCGGGGCGATCGCCCAGTATCTGATCGAGACCCACGGAGAGGGCCGCCTTGCGATGAAGCGCGGCGACCCGCATTTCGCCGATTATCTCTACTGGTTCCATTTCGCCAACGGCACGCTGCAGCCGATCGTGAGCCGGGTGATGTATCTGGAGCGGGTCGATGCCTCGGAGGCGAACCTGCCGCTGAAGCCCGCCAAGGACCGGTTCAACCTGGTCCTGGCACAATTGGAGCGGCGCCTCGGCGCGTTCCCCTATCTCGCCGGCCCCGACTTCACCGCCGCCGATACCATGAGCGTGTTCTCGCTGACCACGATGCGCCTCTTCAAGCCGTACGACCTCTCGCCCTATTCCAACATCCTCGCCTATCTCCAACGGATCGGCGCTCGGCCTGGGTATCAACGCGCCATGGCGAAGGCGGAGCCGGGATTTGTGCCAATGCTCGGGGCTTGAGGCCGAACGAGATCCTCATGTACGGACCATGCTCGAAAGGACATTGGAGCGCGCATGCAGGCCTGCGCGTCGCGTTCCAACATCTCACACCCGGCCACCGCTATGAGGTCGTGCGCAGCTTCGTAGACTACGATGGTGACCGCCACGATCCCGGGGAGACCTGGACCTTCCTCGGGGCCAATTTTCTGCCCTATGAGGACGGGCAATCCCTCTTCGTCTCCTTGGACGGAACCCAGGAATGGCATATCCGCCTGCAATGGCGGCCGGAGACTCAAGCCGAAATTCTCGACGCACTCGGCGACTTCATCCGGCCGTTGGAGGCGTGATCGCTTCGGCGCGGGTCGCATCGACCGGGTGATCGACGCGGACGCGCGGTGTCTGCCGGCGCTATTTGCCGATCATCATGCGGACGATTTCTTCGCTGGTCGTCTCGGCGATCTTGCGCTCGCCGGCATTCTGACCGCGGAGCAGGACCACGATGCGGTCGGCCACCTGGAAGACGTCGTGCATATTGTGCGAGATGAAGATGATCCCGCGGCCCTGCGCCTTGAGCGACTTAATAAGTGCCAGCACCTTGCGCTGCTCCGGCACGCCGAGCGCGGCGGTCGGCTCGTCCATGATAATCAGGCGGGCATTCCAGAAGATCGCCCGTCCGATCGCCACCGCCTGACGCTGTCCGCCGGAGAAGGCCGAGACCGGCGCATCGAGGCGATCCACGTGGAAATCCAAGAGCTCCATGGTCGACTTCGCGGCCGCGGCCATCTTCTTGCGGTCGAGCACCGGAAGGAAGCCGAAGCGATGGGTCATCGGCTCGCGACCGAGGAAGATGTTGGCGCCGATCGAGAGATTGTCGGCCAGCGCCAGGTCCTGGTAGATCGTCTCGATGCCGTTGTCCCGCGCCTCTTGCGGGCTCGCGAAGGCAATGCGCCGGCCGTCGAGCAGGATGTCGCCGTCCTCGTACTGGAACACGCCGGAGACCGCCTTGATGATGGTCGATTTCCCGGCCCCGTTGTCGCCCGCGAGCGCCACGACCTCGCCGGCATGGACATCGAACGAGACCTTCTGGAGCGCATGCACCGCGCCGAAATGTTTCGACACGTTGCGCACGGATAGAATCGGCGCGGCGAGGATGGGGGCCGCGTCACTCAACCTGGCGCCCTCCGGTGAAGCGGCGCTGGGTCTGATCCACCAGCACCGAGATGATGATCACGGTGCCGACGGCGATGAACTGCCAGAACGGCTCGACGTCGATGAAGACCAGCCCGTATTGGATGACGGCGATGACCAGCGCGCCGGCGACGGTGCCCCAGATGGTGCCGGATCCGCCGAACAGGCTGGCGCCGCCGATGACGACGGCCGCGATCGAATCCAGCAGCAGGGGCTCACCGGCCTGGGCGGCACCGGCGGAGAACCGCCCGGTGTAGAAGGCGCCGGCAAACCCGGCCATGATCGCCGAGAGCAGGTAGATCCGCATGGTCAGCCGCTTGATGTCGATGCCGGCACGCCGCGCGGCAATCTGGCTGGCGCCCATGGCGTAAGTATGCTGGCCGAAGCGGGTCTGTGACAGCAAGTAGTGCATGATCAGGCAGGCGATCGCCGTCAGGACCACCACCACCGGCACCCCCAACACGCGGTTGTTGCCGATGGCGCTGTACCAAGGATTGCTGATCGCCACCGTCATCCCGCCGGCGAAGAGATAGGCTGCGCCACGTGCGACCCCGTACATGCCGAGCGTACCGATGAAGGGCGGGACGCGCAGATGCGCGATCAGCGCGCCATTAACCAGGCCGGGGATGATGGTCGTCACGGTGCCGATCGTGATGGCGAGGAGCATGGCCAGGAATGGCGGCAGGCCGAGTTGCGCCGCCAGATAGTTCGCGGCATGGGCGGCGAGCACCGAGGAGAGGCCCATGATGAAGCCGAGCGAAAGATCGATCCCGGCCGAGATGATGACGAAGGTCTGGCCGAGCGCCAGCGTCAGGGGCGCAGTCGCGAAGACGGAAATGGACCGAAGATTGTAGATATTCAGGATGAACGAGCTGCCGTAGACGACACGCGCCCAGATCTCGAAGAACGCGGCGAGCAGGATCAGGAACAGCCACGCCCGCATCTCGGCGATCCGCAGCAGAACGGAACGGCGCGTCGATGCGACGGGGACGTCACCGGCGGAGGTCAACTCTGGTGCGGTCATCTGCTCTGCTGAATTTAGTAGGACCGGCCGCCGCTTATGGCAGCGGCCGGTGCGATGCGACGAACGGCTACTCGCTCTTGTAGAGATACTTGCTGACGTTCGGGTCGTCGATGTTCGCGGCGGTCATCACCGTGAAGCCCGTGCCGATCGCCGCCGGCACCGGATTCCCGGTGACATGCGCGTAGGCCGCGATGAAGCCGAAATAGCCGATCTCGGCCGGATGCTGGGCGATCGTGAGCTCGAAGGTGCCGTCCTTCAGCTGCGGCACGATCGATTCCGGCGCGTCGAAGCCGGCGAGCTTGACCTTGCCGGTGACCCCCGCCTGCTTGGCGCCGTTGGCCGTCCCGCCGGCCGAGAATAGGTTCGCGCCGAACACGCCGGCGAGGTCGGGGGTGCGGCCAAGGACCGCCTGGAACTGCGCCGCCGCCTTGTTGGCGTCGTCGTCGTTGAACTGGGTATCGAGGACCTGGATGTCCTTGTAGTTCTTCATCTCGTCCTTGAAGCCCTCCTCCCGCTGGTCGGTCGTGGAGACGCCGGGCTTCACGTTGGAGACATAGACCTTGCCCTTTTCGCCGATCGCCTTGGCGAGCGCGCGCGCCGCCATACGGCCGCCCAGCACGTTGTCCGAGGCGACGTAGGAGATCGGAAAGTCGACGTCGCCGCTGCCCTTCTGAAACACGCCGTCGCCGATGAAGGTGTCGACGCAGATGACGGCGATGCCGGCGTCATTGGCCTTGCGCAGCGGCTCGATCATCTGCTGCTTGTCGTTGGGAGCGATGAGGATCGCCTTGGGCTGCTTGGCGATCACGGCATCCAGGATAGGCATCTGCAGCGAAACGTTCCATTCCGCGGCGCCCTGATAGATCAAGTCGGCGCCGACCGCCTGGGACGCCGCAATGGCACCCTTGTGCATCGTGACATAGAACCCGTCGGCCGTGAGGCCGGGGATCAGTGCGATGGTGATCTTGTCAGCGGCCGATGCCTTGCCGGCCAGCAGCGGCGCAGACGCCGTGGCAACACCCGCGGCCCCCAACAGCTTGACGAATGAACGACGCTCCATCTCGGCTTCCTCCCTGTTTCTTTTGCGTGTGCGAAGACCAGGCCCGGTCGAGCAGGCGACCGGGCAGTAGGGTTCACGGCGCCCTCCCCTTCGTCAATCGCAATTTTTGCGGACGCCCCAATGCGGCGCCCGGCAGGCTAGGCCGCCTCGGCCCCGGCCTGCTGGCGCATCAGGCGCATGATGTCGCGCTCCAGCTCGGCATAGCCGTCGAGCTCCAGCACGTCTTCCTTCTTGCCCCAGCGCCGGCCCTGCTTGAACGCCGGCACGATATTCGCCGCGACCGTGCCGGGATGGCGGGAGAGGAAGATGATGCGGTCCGCCATGAAGATCGATTCCTCGATGTCGTGGGTGACCATGAGGATGGTCTTCCCGGTCTCCTCCGCGATCGCGATCGCCAGTTCCTGCATATGCCAGCGGGTTTCGGCATCGAGCGCGCCGAACGGCTCGTCCATCAGCAGGATCTCGGGATCGTTGGCGAGGGTGCGGGCGATGGCGACCCGCTGCTTCATGCCTCCCGACAGCATCTTCGGATAGACGTCGGCGAACTTGGTCAGGTGCACCAGCTCGATGAAATGCGCCGCCCGCTCGCGCCGCTCGGCCGCCGGGATGCGCCGGAGCCGCATGCCGTATTCGACGTTCTGCCGCACCGTCAACCAATCGAACGAGGTATAGGCCTGGAACACCATGCCGCGGTCGCGGCCGGGGCCGGTGATGGCGCGGCCGTCGAGCGCGATCGAGCCGCTGGTCGGCTGGTCGAGGCCGGCCACCATGCGGAGGATTGTCGACTTGCCGCAGCCCGAGGGTCCGAGGAGCACGCAGACTTCGTTGGCGCCGACCTCGAAGGAGACGTCGCGGATCGCCTCGACCATGCTTCCATCGTTGAGCGGGAAGGTTTTGCCGATGTTCTGCAAGGAGAGGCGGGTCTCGGTCATCGCGCGCTCTCGTCGATATAGGGGAAGAGCAGCCGGTGGGCGATGCGGAACAGCATGTCGCAAATCAGGCCGAGCACGCCGATCACCACGATCCCCGCCATGATCTCGTCGGTATGCAGGAAGCGGCGCGCCCGCATCATCATGGCGCCGATGCCGTTGGTGGAGGCGACGATCTCGGCGATCACCAGATAGGTCCAGGAGACCGCCAGCATCTGGCGCATCGAGACGACGACGTTCGGCAGCACGGCCGGCACGATCACGGTCCAGAGGATCTGTCCGCGCGTGCCGCCCAAGGTCATCGAGGTCTCGACGAACTCGGTCCTCACCTGCTTGGTGTAGTCCATCACCAAGGCCACCAGGAAGAAGACGACGCCGATGAAGAGCAGCGCGATCTTCGGTCCCTCGCCGGTGCCGAACCACATCAGCAGCACCGGGATGAAGGACGGCGCCGGCAGGTAGCGCCAGGCCGCCATGAACGGGTTGAAGAAGGCCTCCAGAGCGCGGAACGAGCCCATGGCGATGCCGAGCGGCACGGCGATGACCGAGGCCATCAGGAAGCTCACCAGGATGCGGAGCACGCTGGCGCCGATGTCGATCCAGAAATCGCCGGTCGACAGCAGGTTGATCAGGGTCGCGATCACCTTCACCGGGCTCGGCATCAGGAGCTCGGTCACCAGCCCCGCCGAGACGGCAGCCTGCCAGACCAGGAAGAACAGGATCCAGCAGGCGATGCCGAGCGCGATGGCCCTCCGCCGCGCGATCGGCGCTCGGAGGGTGAGCCAGTACCGGCGCTGGGATGGTGGGGTGGTCATTGATCCTTCATAGCATCTTTTGGGGCGTGGACCTGGCGTTGGCTCTTAAGCATCACGGCTGCATCAACCCCCACCCCTACCCGCCCCCAGTCTTGGGGGCGGGAGCGTCGGATGACTGCACATGGCCAAGGCTCTCTCCTTCTTCCCACCCCAAGACTGGGGGTGGGTGAGGGCGGGGGTTGATGCGGCCGGAGCGCGTGCCAGCAGAAGACACTACGGGGGCGATCCAGCGCGACTCTCGAGAGCACCACCAGCGGCTACTGCCGGGCCTCGATCTTCTGGCGGAAGCCGGATTTCACCAGGTCGGCCATGAGGCTGCAATCGACGCCCTTGGCGGGATCGATCTTGGTCTTCATCAGGCCGAGCTTCAGCCACCAGTCGTTGATGAGCGCAACGGTGTCCCGCATACCGTCATGGGCGATGCCGAGCGGCGGCTCGCCGTCGAGCACGCCGCAGGAGCGCGCGGCCTCGTCGAAATCGAAGGTGTAGTTGCCGCCTTTCAGGAACTTGCCGTTGGTGCCGACCACGGATTCGACGTCGCCGACCGGCCATTTCAGGAACTTGGCGTAGATCTGGTTCACCCCGGCGGTGTCGTCGTGCCAGGCCTGGATCGCCTGGAACAAGGCCTTCAGCATGTCGGTCGCCGCCTGCCGCCGCTGGGCGATGAAGGTCTTGTTCATGTACATCACGTCCATGAAGATGCCGGTCTTCAGGAACACGGGGTCCGAGGAATTGGCGACGCTCTTCGAACCCTTCAATGAAGCGGTGAGCTTCGAGACCCACGGCTCGTATTCGTAAGCCGCAGAGAGATCGCCCGCCACCATCGGGCCGACCGCCTCGTCGGCGTTCAGGTTCACCCAGGTGACCTCGTCATACTTGATGCCTTGGCTGTCGAGCCAGACACCCATCAGCAGCTGGCCGATATAGGCCTGGGGTGCCGCGATCTTCTTGCCCTTCAAGTCCTTGGGCTCGACGTTCGGAGCCAGCGCGATCTGATCGACGCCATAGGAGGGGTTGAGGAAGGTGACCATCGCCTCGTTGGTCCCCTGCTCCACCGCGATCGGCGTGTACTCGCTGGTGCAATACAGCATGTCGATCTGGCCGGCGGCGAGCGCCGAATGCGCGCCTACGGGATCATCGAAGATCGTCTCCTCGATGTCGTAGTTCGGCGCGAGGTTCTTCTCTTTCGCCACTTCCAGGCTGGAATAGCCCGGCCAGGACACGCAGAGCCCGACCTTCACCGTTTCCGCGGCGAATGCGCCGGTCGCCGCGGTGAGCGCCGCAACGAAAGCTGCGGCGAATGCTGTTCTCTTGTTCATGGGTGCCTCCTTGTGTTTCGTTGTTATTGGTTTCAGCGGTTCACGGCATGATGCTGCCGCCATTGGGTCCGATTCCCTGGCCGGTGAAATAGCGTCCGCCGGGTCCCGCCAGGAAGGCGGCGAAGGCGCCGATCTCCTTCGCCTCGCCGAAGCGGTGCAGCGGGATCTGCAGCTCCTTCTCGCGCCATTCCGGACTCATATGCTCGGCGTCGAGCATGGCGGTATCGATCGGGCCCGGACAGATCGCGTTGACCAGGATCGTCGGCGCGAACTCCTTGGCCCAGCTGCGCGCAAGACCGAGCACGCCGTGCTTCGAGGCGACATAGGCCGAGAACTGCTCGCGGCCGTAGTAGGACATGTCGGAGGCGATCAGGATGGCGCGGGCTTCGTCGCCCACCTGTGGGTTCGATGCGCGCATCCAGCGCAGGGCTTCGCGGCCGACCAGGAACGCGCCGCGGAGGTTGACCGCGATCACCTGGTCGAAATCCGCGGCACTGGTCTCGAGCAGCGGCTTCTCCTGGATGACGCCGGCGCAATGCACCAGGATGTCGAGCCTTGCATGATCGGTCTTTGCCGATTGGAACAGTGCCAGCACGCTTGCTTCGTCGGCGACATCCATGCGATGCGCCGGAGCCTTGCTGCCGATCGTGCGCGCGGTCTCGGTGCAGTCGAGCCGGTCGGCCAGGATCAGCGTCGCGCCCTGCCCGGCCAGCGCGATCGCGCAGGCGGCGCCGATGCCGCGATGCGCGCCGGTGACCAGGGCCACCTTGCCCCTCAGGGATTCTTGGGCAAGCGTCACGACATCACCTCGCCGCGGTCGATGTTGACCGTCTGGCCGGTCATGTTCGCGGCGGCGTCGCTGGCGAGGAAGAGATAGAGGCCTGCGATGTCCGGCGGGTTCATCAGGCCGGGCAACGACTGGCCGGCCATGATCTCCTCGAGCAGCTGCGATTCCGGCAAGCCGCTGCGCTCCGCCATGCGCTTCAGCGACAGCATGGACTGGTCGGTCCTGACCCAGCCCGGCGCCACGGCGTTCACGTTGATCCCCTTGGCCCCGAGCTCCATCGCGAGGGCGCGCGTCATGCCGATGATCGCGTGTTTCGAGGCAACATAGGCCGAGAACTCCGCGGCGGCCGTGCGTCCCCAGATCGAGGCGGTGAAGATGATCCGGCCGCCTTTGCCCATTTTCGGCAGGGCATCGCGTGTCACGTAGTAGGAGCCGAGGATGTTGATGTTGACGATCCGGGCGAAGGTCGCTTCCACCTCCGGCCCCGGCTCGGCGATCGGCGTGATGCGTTCCAGGCCGGCGTTGTTGACCAGCACATCGATGCGGTCGAGCCTGGCAAGCGCGGCGCCGACCGCCGCGCGGTCGCTGATGTCGCAGCGGAGCGCCTGGATCGGCCGGCCGCATTGTTTTCCGATCTCCGCCGCGGTCGTGTCGATGCCGGCATCCTCGGCGAGGATCGAGAGATCGGCGTTGGCGGCGGCGAAGGCTTCGGCGACGCCGCGCCCAATGCCACGGCTTGCGCCGGTCACCAGCACGCTCTTCCCCTCGAAGTCGAAGCTCGCCCCCATCGCCCGGACCTATCCGAACTCCTTGCGGACGGCGGCGGCGATGTCGCGGCAATACTGCTCGACCATCGCCTTGCCCTTGGCGGCCGACGCCGCCTTGGCCGAGGTGAGCGCGCCGGAAGAGGGCACCCATTCCTTGTGCGGTGGCCACATGTCATAGGGCGGGAAGTCCGCCGGGGGATTGTCCGGGATGAGATCGAGGCGCACCAGGTCCGGGTAGTAGTGCAGCATCATGGAGGTCTCCATGACGGCGGCGTGCTCCAGCGCGACGCCCGGGAAGCCGTCGGGGAAGACGGTCTTCAACGTCGCCTCGGTGCAGAAGTCCCAGTATTCGAGCCGCATCACCTTGAGACCGGTATGGCCGTTCTCGCGCATGGCGAGGTCGATGCCTTCGGTCACGATCCACTGGTTCTCGTAGTGGCCGACGATGCAGCAGATCTTGCGGACACCATGGCGCACCAGCTCGCGGATCACGTCCTTGACCATGGCGATCAAGGTGGCGGCATCGAGGTTGAGCGTGCCGGGGAAGTGCGGGCCGCCGCCCGATTTCGGCATGGATTTGTAGCCGAAGCTCAGGGTGGGCGCGACGATGCCGCCCACCTGCTGCGCCACGTCTCGGCAGAGTGCCGTCGGCAGCAGGCAGTCGACCGAGAGCGGCAGATGCGGTCCGTGCTGCTCGGTGGCGCCGCAGGGCAAGAACACGACCGGATTGCTTTTCAGCGCATCCCGGAACTCCGGCCAGGACATCCGGTCCATCATGACGTTCCCCGGCACCGCCCTGCTCATCAGCGCCGCCTCTTATGCGCTTCGGCGAGAAGGCAGAGGATCTCGAACATCAGCGTCGCGCCGACCAGCGCTGTGTTGCCGCTGGGGTCGAAGGGCGGCGAGACCTCGACCACGTCCCCGCCGATGAGGTTGAGGCCTTGCAGGCCTCGGACCAGATGCTGCGCTTCGAGCGTGGTCAACCCGCCGATCTCCGGCGTGCCGGTGCCGGGCGCGAAGGCGGGATCGATGCCGTCGACGTCGAAGCTGATATAGGTCGGCCCGTCGCCGGCGACCCGGCGCGCTTCCGCGATGGTCTGCTCGACGCCGAGCTTGGCGAACTCCTCCATGTAGATCACGCGCATGCCGCTCTTCTCGGCGAACTCCATGTCGTCGCCGCTGTAGATCGAGCCGCGGATGCCGATCTGCACGCTGCGCTTCGGGTCGAGCAGCCCCTCCTCCACCGCGCGGCGAAACGGCGTGCCGTGGGTGTACTTGTTGTCGCCGAAATAGCGATCGTTGGTGTCGGAATGGGCGTCGAAATGCACCATGCCGATCGGGCGCTGCTTCGCGATCGCGCGGAAGATCGGGAGGGTGACCAGATGGTCGCCGCCGGCCGAGAGGGGCAGCGCGCCCGCGGCATGGATCTTCCCAAAGAATCCTTCGATGCGGCGCAGCGAGTCCATGAGGTCGATCGGGTTGACCGGCGCGTCGCCGAGATCGGCCACGCGCGCGAGCTCATAGGGCGCGATGCGGCTGACATGATGCACCTTCCGCATGAAGCTCGACATATTGCGGATCTCGCGCGGACCGTGCCGGGCGCCGGCGCGATTGGTGGTGCCGCCGTCCCAGGGCACGCCGACCAGGGCGATATCGACCTGGGCGGGCTCGGTGATGTAGGGCAACCGCATGAAGGTGGGGATCGATCCGAAGCGGGGGACGATCGCAGCGTCCACCGGCTGCGGATTGTTGTGACCGGTCTGAATGTTCATGCTGTCGCTCCCTGTTCCGCCGATCTTCCTCCTGCCGGCCAGTTGCGATAAAGTCGAAATATCGGAAGTAAATTTCCGCATATTCGAAAGTAATCGCCATGCCTGCAGCGCCTGTCGCCCATGCCCTTGGGCACATCGACCTCAAGCAGATCCACGCTTTCTTGACCGTGGTCGAGTGCGGCGGCTTCGGCGCGGCCCAAGGCGCGCTCAACGTCAGCCCATCGCGGCTCTCCAGCATGATTTCGGATCTGGAGCGCCGGCTTGGGCTGCGCCTGTGCCAGCGCGGCCGCGTCGGCTTCCGCCTGACCGAGCGCGGCGAGGAGGTCTACCGCGCCGCCCAGCGACTGGTGGCCGGGATCGAGGCCTTCCGTTCGGACGTCAGCGTCCTCGGCGGGCGCTTAGTGGGCAATCTCGCCTTCGGCATGGTCGACAACATCATCTCGAATCCGGCCAACCACCTTCCCGTGGTGCTGAGCCGCTACGGGGAACGCGCGCGCGAGGTGCATATCACCATGCATATCGACGCGCCGCACGAGCTCGAACAGAAAGTGCTGGACGGCAGGCTCGACCTTGCGATCGGCGCCTTCCACCACACGCTTCCGGGCATCGCCTATCGCGCGCTCTTCCTCGAGGAGCAGACGCTCTATTGCGGCCCGACACACCCGCTCTTCGAACGCGCGCCTGATGGGATATCGACCGAGGACGTGCTCGCCGTGCCCTATGCCGGGCGCGGTTATATGGAGGACCGGCGCCCCTTGCGCCTGAAGGCGAGCGCCCGCTCCTTCTCCATGGAGGGCCTGGCGTTGCTGGTGCTCTCCGGCCGGTTCATCGCCTACCTCCCCAGCCACTACGCGGCACCCTGGGTCGCCCGCGGCGGGATGAGGCCGATCCGCCCGAAGAAGCTCTCGTACCAGTCGCTGTTCGAGGTCGCCGTCAAGAAGGGTGGCGCGCAGACGCCGGCACTGCAGGCGTTCCTGGAGGAGCTCTACGCCGCGCATGCCGCACCAAAGCACGAGGCGCGGCGCCGAGCATGAGGCTCAGACGATCCGGTCCAGCAATTGCCGGAAATCGGCGGGATCGTCACCGGCTTCCGGGCTGCGCGCGACGCGGGCCATCGCCCGCGAGGCCATCACGTCCTCCAGGAGCGCACTGGTGAGGAGATGGTCGCGCCACTCGCCGTTGATCTTGAGATAGCCCCTGGCCTGGCCGATCTCGCGGAAACCGAAATTGGCCAGCAGCTGCCGGCTGGGGCGATTGTCCGGGATGCAGGCGGCGTCGATGCGGTGCAGGCCGAGACCCTGGAAGGCGTGCGGCAGCAGCGCCCGCAAGGCATCGGTCATGTAGCCCTGATGCGCGTGAGGCTCACCCATCCAGTAGCCGAGATTGGCGGCCTGGGCGACGCCGCGGCGCACGTTGTTCAGGTTGACGCCGCCGATCAGCCGGTCGTCAGCCTTGCGGAAGATGTGGAAACCGTAGCCGAGATCGAGCCGCCATTCCTGCTGGATGCGGGTGACCCGGTCCCGATAGACCACGCGCTCGAGCGCATCCTCGCCCCAGCTCGGCTCCCAGGGCTCGAGGAAGGTGCGGCTCGCCTCGCGCACCTCGACCCATTGCCCATAGTCTCGGCGGCTCGGCGGCCTCAGATAGGTGCGCTCGCCCAGGAGCCGGAACCGTCCCAGCGCGTCGGATTTGAACAGCGGCAGCATCGGCGACGCGACCCCTGCGCTCACGCGAGACGGCGCCGAACCGCGTCGAGGCTCGGCACCTTGGCGACCGGACCCAGCGAGGCCAGGGTCGGGCTCGAACCGAAGATGCGGCGCGCGAGACGCATCACGTCCGCCGGCGTCACCGCCTCGATCCGCGTTACGGCTTCCTCGGGCGGGATCGGCCGGCCGTAGAGCAGCAGTTGGGACGCCAGCTGCTCGCAGCGGCTGCTGGTGCTTTCGCGCGACATCAGCGTGCCGGCCTTCAATTGCGCAGCTGCGCGCGCGACTTCGGCCTCGGCCAGGCTGTCGCCCACCTTGAGAATCTCGTCGCAGATGACCGGCATCATCTCGGCGGCCTCGCTCTCGCCGGTGCCGGCATAGACGCCGAACAGGCCGCAATCGCTGTAGGAGCTGGAGAAGGAATGGATGCTGTAGACCAAGCCGCGCTTCTCGCGCACCTCCTGGAAGAGCCGCGACGACATCCCGCCGCCAAGCAACTGCGACAGCACCGCGGCGACGTAGTAGTCAGGATCGTGATAGCTGACGCCGGGAAAGCCCAGGACCACGTTGACCTGCTCGAGCTCCCGGTCCTCGCGGTGCTCGCCGCCGCGATAGTCGGCGCCGTGTGCCTCGGGCGATGTGCCGGCCGGCAGACGGTCGAGCGTCGCAGTGGCGAGCTCGACCAGCCGATCGTGCTCGATGTTGCCGGCCGCCGCCACGATCATGCGGTCGGGGCGATAGCGACTGGCGAGATAGCCGGCGACCGTCTCGCGCTTGGCCGTCTCGATGATCTCGGCCCTGCCCAGCACCGGCCAGCCCATCGGCTGGTCGGGGAAGGCGACCTCCTGGAAATGATCGAAGATGATGTCATCCGGCGTGTCCTCGGCCTGGCCGATCTCCTGCAGCACGACGGCACGCTCGCGCTCCAGCTCCTCCGGGTCGTAGATCGAGTCTTGCAGGATGTCGCCGAGCACGTCGACCGCCAGCGGCAGATCGGGCGCCAGCATTTTCGCGTAATAGGCGGTTTGCTCGCGCCCGGTATAGGCGTTGAGGAGACCGCCTACGGACTCGATCTCCTCGGCGATCGCGCGGGCCGACCGGCGCCTCGTGCCCTTGAACGCCATATGCTCCAGGAGATGCGCGACGCCGTTCTCCGCTGCCGTCTCATGCCGCGTGCCCACGCCGGCCCAGATCCCGACCGAGACGGTCTCGACGGAATCCATCCGGTCGCTGGCGACGCGCAGCCCGTTCGGCAGCGTCGTTACCTCGATCGTATGGGCGGTGATCTTCTTGATGGTGTTCAATTGCGGCTCCCGCTGCGCCGATGGGCGAGCACGTAGTCCTTCACCCTGCCAAGGTCGTTCGGCAGCAGGTCGTACCGCTCGCGACGGGTCATCAGGCCGGCCAGATGCGCGGGGAGAGAAGGCCGGATGCCGGTCGCTTTCTCGACGGCATCCGGAAACTTCGCCGGATGCGCGGTCGCCAGCGAGATCACGGGAATCGACCGATCCTTGCGCACGGCATCGGCGGCGGCGATGCCGATCGCCGAATGCGGATCGATCAGCATGCCGGTGCGGCGATGCAGGTCCTGCATCGTCTTCAAGGTGCCGGGATCGTCCAGCTTGAAGGCGGAGAACAGGCGCTGCACGGCAGGCCACCCTGCCTTCGGCGCGGTGAAACGCCCGGTCTTGCGGAAGGCGGTCATGGCGGCGCCGAGCTTCTTGCCGTTGCCGCGGAAGAGATCGAAGAGCAGCCGCTCGAGGTTGCTCGAGACCTGGATGTCCATGGAGGGGCTCAGGCTTGGCGTTACGCCCGCGACCTTCATCGCGCCGGTCTTGAAGAAGCGCGTCAGGATGTCGTTGCGGTTCGAGGCGACGATCAGCTGGGCCACGTCGAGGCCCATCTGCTTCGCCGCGTAGCCGGCATAGACGTTGCCGAAATTCCCGCTCGGCACCGAGAAGGCGACCTTGCGGGCCGGAGCGCCGAGCGCCACGGCGGTCGTCACGTAATAGACGATCTGGGCCATCACCCGCGCCCAGTTGATCGAGTTGACGGCGGAGAGGCTGACCTCGTCCCTAAAGGCGTGGTCGTTGAACAGCGCCTTCACCAGGTCCTGACAATCGTCGAAGCTGCCGTCGATCGCGATGTTGAAAACGTTGCCGGCATCGATCGTGGTCATCTGCCGGCGCTGCACCTCGGAGACGCGGCCATGCGGGTGCAGGATGAAGATATCGACAGCGCGGCGGTCGCGGCAGGCCTCGAGCGCCGCCGAGCCGGTGTCGCCGGACGTCGCCCCGACGATGGTGACGCGCCTTCCCTGGTTCTTCAGCACATGGTCGTAGAGACGGCCGACCAACTGGAGCGCCAGGTCCTTGAAGGCGAGCGTCGGCCCATGGAACAGCTCCGCGACCCAGACGCCCTCGGCGACCTCGACCAGCGGCGCCACCGCCTGATGCCGGAAGCCGGCATAGGTCTCCGCGACCATGGCGCGAAAATCGGATTTCGAAATCGACTTGCCGATGTAGGGCGTCATGACCTCGGCCGCCACCTCGGCATAGGGCTTGCCGGCGAACCCCTTGAGGGTCTTCGGCTTCAGCTTGGGCCAGGTTTCGGGGATATAGAGCCCGCCGTCCCGGGCGAGCCCGGCCAGGAGAACCGCCTGGAAATCGAGCCGCGGGGCCGCGCCGCGGGTGCTGACATAACGCAAAATCCACCTCCGGAAGGGTGGCCGTACAGTAGTTTGGCGGCAGTTTTGAGGCAAGCAGCGCGGCCGTGGCGTCCGCAAGCTGGATCGGACGGGTGCGGCCGCGGTGCGAAGAGCCAGCGCCTGGTCTCTCCAGAGAGCTACTGCAGCCGGTCGGGTGGGAGCCAGAGGGTGGCGACGGTGCCTTCGCCGGGGCGGCTCTTCAAAGTGACGGTGCCGCCGTGCATCTCGGCGAGGCGCCGGGAGATGGCGAGGCCGAGGCCGGTGCCCGCCCGCTTGCGGCTGACATCGCTGTCGCTGCCCTGGAAGAAGGGCTCGAAGGCGCGCTCGATGGTTTCCGCCGACATGCCGCGGCCGGTATCGGTGACGCTGACGGTCAGACCCTCGGGGCCCGCCGTCGCCTTCAATTCGACGCGCCCCTTATTCCGGGTGAACTTGGCGGCATTGGTCAGCAGATTGACCACGATCTGCGTCACCGCCCGCTGGTCGGCGTTGAGGCCGACGGCGCCCAGGGAGATGTGTGTGGAGAAGGAGATTTCCTTGCCGTCGATCTCCTGGGTCACCAGCCGTGCCGCTTGCGCGAGCACGGGCGAGAGATCGAACACCTCCTCGATCAGCGGGAACCGGCCGGCTTCGATCTTCGACATGTCGAGAATGTCGTTGATCATCCGGAGGAGATGCCGGCCCGAGGAGGCGATATCGGCGACGCATTCGCGCTGGCGCTCGTTCAGTTTGCCGAAGGCCTCGCCGGTCAGCACGTCGGCAAAGCCGATGACGGCGTTCATCGGCGTCCTCAATTCGTGGCTCACCGTGGCGAGGAACGCGGTCTTGGCGCGGTTGGCCGCCTCCGCCTGGTTCTTTGCCGCTTCGAGCGCCTGCCGGCTCTCTTCGAGCTCCAGCTCGCGCTGCTTCTGGCCGGAGACGTCGATCATCATGCCGCGCAGCTCCAGCGCGCCGCCGACCTTGCGATCGACGCGAAAGAGATCGCGCACCCAGACCGTGCCGCCGTCGGCCCGCTGCAGGCGATACTCCCATTCACAGTCCCGCTCCAGCGGCAGCGCCTCGGCGGCGCTATGGCGCATGCGATCACGGTCGTCGGGATGGATGAAATTGATCCACGCACGCGGTTTCTCCCATTCGGCCATCGGATGACCGAAGAGCGCCACCGCCCGCTCGCCGATATAACTGTAGTCGAGGAAGTGCGGACCCGCCTTGGCATAGGGGACGACGCTGGCACTTTGCATCATCATGCGCAGCCGGCTCTCGCTTTCCAGGATCTGGTCCTGCGCCCGATCCTGCTCGGCCCGGGCAATCGCCACCACCAGCAGGCCGACCAGAACCGAGGCCAGCAGCCCCGCCAGCGCAATCCGTTCGGCCAGCGGCGAGAAGTTCGGGAACGGCATGACGTCGAACCGCGCGGCCGCCACCAGGGCGACCGCGATCAGCAGCGCTGAGAGGCTGGCGCCGCGACGGCCATAGGCGATCGCCGCCCAGAAGGCGAACGGCAAGGCGATCACCGCGAGGGTCGCGATCCAGAGCGCGACCCTCGGCGTCAGCCAGCCGACCATGAGGAGCAGCCAGCAGGCGGCGCCCGCGAGCGCGGCAATCTCCATCCAGCGCGGGCCGCGCGCCCGCGCCTGGGTCACCCAGACGAGGGCCATCGGCACCGTCATCAGCACCGCGGTCGCATCGGCGGTCGCCCAGCCGAACCAGAGCGAGAGCGCCGGCATCGCCTGCGTCGGGCCGATCGCCAGCGTGCCGATCACGCCGGAGACGGTCGGCACGACAACGACTGATGCCAGCACGAAGCGTTGCAGATCGTCCTGGGTGCGGAAGCGCGGGTCGAACGGCGTCAGCGAGGCCATCGCGCCATAGGCGACGACCGCCTCCACCACGTCGCCCAGAGCGGCGAAGAGGGCGCCGGTACCCTGCCCGCGCGAAATCGCCTCGACGGCGACGGCGAGCAGCGCCGCCGCGGGGAGTGCCCGCCAGCCATAGAGCACGAGCGGACTGAGCGCGATGGCGCCGCACCAGAAGAGACCCTGACCGCCGTCGTTCCAGGGCAGCAGGCTCGAGGCGACGAGCCGGCTCGCGAGCGCACCAAAGAGGGAAACCGCGGCCGCGTAGTAGAGCCGGACCCGGCTCTCCTCGGACCGGAAATCGACGGCGAGCTTCGGCATCATGGCGTGCTGGCCCCCGTCATGGCTGACGGTCCTATCGTGCCAAACCGCGCGGCTCCGTCGCAAGCCCCGCACCCCCCGCCGCGCTCGCGAAACGGGCGCCGCATGACGGAGATCACATCAGTTCGGCAGATAGCGCCGCTTGAGGTGCGTCTTGAACACCTCGACATCCAGCGGCCCCCCGGTTGCCGCGGTCACGATCTCCGGCGTGCTCATGCTGGAGCCGCGCTCATGCACGTTCGGTTTCAGCCAGGCCATCAGCGGGCCGAAATCGCCCTTGCCGATGGCGAGCGGGATGGCCGGATCGGCCAGGCACGCCGCCGCGTAGAACTGCGCCGCGGTCATCGCGCCCAGGCTGTAGCACGGGAAATAACCGATGCCGCCGTCGAACCAGTGGATGTCCTGCAGGCAGCCCTCGCGGTCGTTCGGCGGCACGATGCCGAGCAGCGCCTTCATCCCCTCGTTCCAGGCGCCCGGGATATCCGCCACTTTGAGGTCGCCCGCGATCAGCGCCTGCTCCAGGCGATAGCGCAGGATCACGTGCGCCGGATAGGTGACCTCGTCGGCATCGACGCGGATGAAGCCGCGCGCGACCCGGCTGTAGAGCCGCTGCAGGTTCTCCGGCGCAAAAGCCGCCTCGTTGCCCGGGAAGGTTTGGTTCAGGATCGGCGAGAGATAGGCGCAGAACTCGGGGCTGCGCGAGGCCTGCATCTCGACCAGCAGCGACTGGCTCTCGTGCAGCGCCATGCCCCGGGCAGAGCCCACCGGCTGGAAGCGCCATTGCTCCGGCAGGTTGCGCTCGTACATCGCGTGGCCGGTCTCGTGGATGATGCCCATGAGGGCCGACGCCACCTGGTCCTCGGCGTAGCGCGTGGTAATCCTGAGATCGTCGGGCACGCCGCCGCAGATCGGGTGCAGGCTGGTGTCGAGCCGGCCGTGGCGGAAGTCGAAGCCGATCCTCTCCATGATGCGCTCGCCCAGCGCCTTCTGCTTCTCGATGGGGAACGGGCCCTTGGGCTGGATCGGCGCCGGCTCGCGCGCCTGGCGCTCCAGCACCCGCTCCAGGAAGTCCGGCAGGAAGGCGCCGTAATTGTCGAAGATCGGATCGATGTCCTTGATCCGGTTGCCGGGCTCGTGCTCGTCCATCAACGCTTCGTAAGGCGTGACCCCGAGCTTCTCCGCCTTCGCCTGCGCCGCCTCTCGCACCAGGGCGAAGACCGTCTCCAGCTGCTTTTGCACCGCCTTGAAGTCGCCGGCCGGCCGCGCCACGCGCCAGGCGGATTCCGCGGCACTGTTGGCCTTGCTCATCGCCTCGACGAGATCCGGGCTGAGCGCGGTCGCATGGATGTAGAGCCGGCGCATCTCGGCCAAGTTGGCGCGCTGCCAGGCATCGAGCTCGACCGAACCCTCCGCCTTCTCCAGCAGATTCCCGGTCGCCTCGTCGGTCAGCAGCTGATGGCCGACGACACCCAGCGCCGCGAGCTGCTCCGCCCGCGCGCCATGGCCGCCTTCCGGCATCATCGCCGCCATGTCCCAGTGCAGCATGCCCGCCGCGTCGCGCAACGCGTTCCAGCGGCGGAAGCGCTGCTCCAGCTCACCGTAGGCCTTGGTCACGGTCCACTCCGTTCCCGTTGTTCCCGTTCCAGCTTCAGATGGTAGATCACATAAACGGCGGCGAGGGCAATCGCCAGTAGTGCCCAGGTGATGGCGTATTGCAGGTGATCGTTGGGGAGATCGATCCGGGTCTGTCCGCCGATCGGGAATCCACCGGGCACCGGCTCCATTCCGGCGTCGAGATAGAGGTCGGTGCGCAACGGCAGACCGGAGGCCTTGGCGATCTCGGCCGGCGCCAGATAGAACCAGACGTTCTTTTCCGGCTCGTTGTCCGGCTGGAAGAAGGCCTTCTCCTGCGGCAGACGAATGATGCCGTCGAGCGTGGTCTCGCCGGGGATCTGACCTTGCTGTCGCGCGTCGGGATACTTCTTCTCGACCGGGACCCAGCCCCGGTTGACGAGCACGCTGTCGCCGGAATCGATCTTGAACGGTGTCACGATCCAGTAGCCGACATTGCCGTTCTGTGAGCGCGCCGCGAGGTAGAACTCGTGCGCATGGTCGTAGACGCCGGTGACCATGACCTTGTGGAACTCGAGACCGGCGAGGTCGGTGCCGGCCGCCGGTAGAGGCACAGGGGCGGCCGTCGTCCGCTCGACCCGCTCGGCGATCAGGCCTTCCTTCCAGTGCAGGCGCTGCACCTGCCAGATCGAGAGCCCGACCATGACCAGGAACATCGGCACCGAGATCACGGTCGGCCAGAGCTTGGGACGGAAAGGGAGACGCATCGCGATCAGTCAAAGAGGCGGCTCAGGGTTTCCCCTCGCCTGCCCGGTGTTGGAGATGGAGCGCGATCAACACGCCCTTGGCCGGGCGCATCAGGGCGACGCCGCCGATCAGCACCACCGGGATGAGGATCAAGTAAAGCAGCCAGTCCGGCGGGCTGAACGTGAACTCGATCCAGAAGGCAAGCGCGACGACGATCGCGCCCCAAACCAGGATGACGAAGGCGATCGGCCCGTCCCCAACCTCCTCCGGCCGCAAGTCGAGACCGCAGTTGGAGCAGGTCGCGGCCGGCTTCAGGAACCCGGTCAGCAGCTTGCCCTGCCCGCAGCGCGGACAGCGGCAGGCGAGGCCAGAAGCGACCGGCGACCGGTAGCCGGGCATGGCTGGCCGGCGCCGAGAGCCTCACCCCGCGTAGGGGCCGGGGCCGCTGCCCCAGATGTAGACGAAGCTGAACAGGAACAGCCAGACCACGTCCACGAAGTGCCAGTACCAGGCGGCCGCCTCGAAGCCGAAGTGATGGTCCGGCGTGAAATGGCCTTTGATCGCACGAAACAGGCACACGATCAGGAAGGTGGTGCCGATCATCACGTGGAAGCCATGGAAGCCGGTCGCCATGAAGAAGGTCGAGGTGTAGATGCCGTCCTTGAACCCGAACGGCGCGTGTGCGTATTCCCATGCCTGGAACGAGGTGAACATGATCCCGAGCAGCACGGTGAGTGCCAGACCCTGGATGAGGCCATTGCGATCGCCGTGCTTCAGCGCGTGATGGGCCCAGGTGACGGTACAGCCCGAGGTCAGCAGGATCAGCGTATTCAGCAGCGGGATCGCCAGCGGATCCAGCGGCGTGATGCCCTTGGGCGGCCAGATGCCGCCGGTTGCCGCCTTCGGGAACAGCGAGGAATCGAAGAAGGCCCAGAAGAAGGCGACGAAGAACATCACCTCCGAAGCGATGAAGAGGGCCATGCCATAGCGCAGGCCGATCTGCACGACCGGCGTGTGATGACCCTGGAACTCGGCCTCGCGCACCACGTCGCGCCACCACAGGAACATGGTGAGGATGATCAGCAGCACGCCCGGCAGGATGCTGCCGAGGCCGAACTTGTGCCCGAGGAACGGCAGGTCGTGCATGTAGAGCACCATGCCGACGGTGACGAAGCCGGCCGCGAGTGCGCCCACGATCGGCCACGGGCTGGGATCGACCAGGTGGTAGGGATGGTGCGGCTTCTCGGCAGTGCTCTCGCTCATGGTCTCAACTCTCTCCCTTTGCAGCCGGCCCCCGACAGAGCACAGCCGGTCGCGTCGATGGTCAGTTCACGGTCTTGGCGGGCGCCTCGGCGGCACCCACCTGCGCGGGCTTCGCCTCAGCCGGCGCCTTCTGGTTCTCGGCCTTGAAGAAGGTATAGGACAGGGTCACGTCCGACATGCGATCGAGCAGCGGGTCCTTGGCCATGCCGGGATCGAGATAGAAAGTGACCGGCATCTCGACCTTCTCGTGCGGCTTCAGCGTCTGCTGGGTGAAGCAGAAACACTGGATCTTCACGAAATAGGGGCCGTAGGGCTCCGGCGAGACGTTGTAGGTCGCGGTCCCCGTGATGGTCTCGTTGCTGTCGTTCTCGGCGATGAAATAGGCGAGTTGGGGCTCGCCCACCCGCGCCTCGACCTTGTTCTGCTTCGGGTAGAAGCGCCAAGGCATGTCCTGGTTGACGTCGGCGTTGAAGCTCACGGTCACCGTGCGGTCGATCGGCTTCACCTCGACCGGCGAGCCGTCGGCCCGCAGCGGCGTGCCGTCGAACCCGGTCTTTTCGCAGAATATCCGGTAGAGCGGCACCGCGGCGTAGGTCAGCCCCACCATCCCGGCCAGGACGCCGGTGAGGATCATCACCACGTTGAGGTTGCGGTGGCCGATGGATTTCCTGGCGATGGATTTCCTGGGAGCCGTCATGCTCAGCCGCCCTTCAGCTTGACGATGGTGACGACGTAGACCAGCGCGACGAATGCCACGAGCGCCGCGAGCAGCGCCCAGTTGCGCTGGCGGAGCCGCTTCTGCCGCTCCGGCGCCGGATCCTGCCGCTGCACGCCGCTCATCGGGCTCATCGCACCAACTCCAGCAAGCCGGGGGCGCGGTCGATGCAGAGCATCGCGAAATGCAGGAAGAGATAGATCAGCGAGAAGCCGAACATGCGCCTGGCCGGACGCAGATCGCGGCTCACCAGCACGCGCACCGCGTGGCCGACGAAGCCGAGATTGAGGGCGATCGAGACCGCGCCATAGACCCAGCCGGCGACGCCGAGGAAGACCGGCGCCAGGGTGATCGGAAAGAGGATCAGGGTGTAGACCAGCATCTGCAGCTTGGTCGACCGGGCACCCGCCACCACCGGCATCATCGGCACGCCGGCCTTGGCGTAGTCACCTTCGCGGTAGAGCGAGAGCGCCCAGAAATGCGGCGGGGTCCACATGAAGATGATGAGGAAGAGCGAGATCGACGCCAAGGACACGTCGCCGGTGACCGCGGCCCAGCCGATCATCGGCGGGAACGCGCCGGCGGCCCCGCCGATCACGATGTTCTGCGGCGTCGAGCGCTTCAGCCAGATCGTGTAGACGACGACATAGAAGAAGATGGTGAAGGCGAGGAGCGCCGCCGCGGTCAGGTTGACGGCGAGCCCCATCAGCATGACCGAGAACAGCGTCAGCACCAGGCCGAAGGCGAGCGCCTGGTCCGGGGCCACGTAGCCGCGCGGGATCGGCCGGTTGCAGGTGCGCGACATCACGGCGTCGATGTCGCGGTCGTACCACATGTTGATGGCACCCGAGGCCCCGGCGCCGACCGCGATACAGAGCACGGCGACACAGGCGATCACCGGATGGATATGCCCCGGCGCCACGTAGAGCCCGGCGAAGCCCGAGAACACCACCAGCGACATCACCCGCGGCTTCAGCAGCGCCAGGAAATCGCCGACGCGCGCGCCGGCCGCCGCCCCGTCGAGGGCGCCGTCCTGGCTCACCATGTTGATGCTGCGATCGGCCATCTCGGTCCGTCAGGTCTCCAAAGCCGCGATGGCGGGTCGCCCCGCCATCGCCTGATCAGTGTCCAGATGCCGGCGCGATCACCGGCAG
>DATKMF010000124.1:0-3698 GCA_035542015.1 Candidatus Cybelea sp. | reverse complement strand
TCTCCGACCAGGATCTCGCCGTCATCCAGGCGCATTTCGAGGCCCTGAAGCTGATCCTCACCAAAGACATCAAGGGCGACGGCGGCGAGGTCGGCGGCAAGCTGGCGGCACGGCTTGAAGCCATGGTCGCGCAGCTTCCGCAAGCGGCGCCGGAGCCGGCGCGCGAATAGCCGCCGTGAATGCCGCTCCCACCGGTTGGCTCGCGGTCATCCTCTACGGGAAGAGCAGCGCGGTCGTCGTCTGGCTCGTCGCTGTCGTCCTGATTGAAAACCACTGGGCGTCGGCCATCGTGCCGCTCCGCATCGCCGGCTATGGTAGCGCCTGGTTCGCGCGCTGGGGCCGCAATCTCGGCCTCTTCCTGCTGAACGCCGGCCTCGCGCCGCTGGTCGTGTTGCCGGTCACCTTCTACGCCGCGGCGCATCCCTTGTGGATGCGGCCCGCGTTCCTGCAGTTCCCCGACGGCCTGCCGCTCGACCTCCTGGTGCTCGATTTCTGGATCTACTGGTGGCACCGCGCCAATCATGAATGGCCGCTGCTCTGGCGCTTCCACGAGGTGCACCATCGCGATCGCTATCTCGATGCGACCAGCGCCCTGCGCTTCCATTTCGGCGAGGTGATGATCTCGGCCTGCGTGCGCGCCCTGGTCATCGTCACCCTGGCGATCCCGTTGGGCTCGGTCGTGGTGTTCGAGACCCTGGTCCTTGCGGCGGCGATTTTCCACCATTCCAACTGGCGCCTGCCGGAGCGCGTCGAGCGACCGCTCTCGCGATGCATCATCACGCCCTCGCTGCACTGGGTGCATCATCACCGCGCCCAGTCGGACACCGATTCGATCTACGGCACCATTCTCAGCATCTGGGATCGCTGGTTCGACAGCGGTCCCCACATCAACCGCCGCCGCGCCATGCCGATCGGCGTCGAAGGCGAAGAGGAACTCTCTCTCCTGCGCCTGATCGCGCTGCCGTTCTATAGAGGCTAGGCGGTCGAAGACACTCGCGAACCGCGCTCAATGTGCCTTCGGGTTCTTCTTCTTTTCCGGGGTGCGGAACAGGGAGTTCTCGAGCTGCACGCCGAACTCGGGATCGTAGAGGCCGACACGGACCTCCTGGCCCTTGTCATCGACGATGGTCCATTGCTGCAGCTCGAGCGGCTTGTCGCCCAGCACCAGTGTCACCGTACCCGCCTCGGGATCGTCGGTCTGCACCAGGCCGATGCGGAACGCATTCGGTCCGCGCTCGAACGAGGTGACGGTCACGTCGCCGCCGAGCTCGACATGCTTGCGGAGCAGGAACCAGAGCGGCGAGGAACTCAGCGGCGCCTGGTTGAGCTGGTTCAGTTCCGCGTCGTAGTAGGAGATCGCGATCGAATCCGCGACCAGGATCACCTGGCTCGGCGGATCGTACTCGACCCTCAAGAAGCCCGGCCGGCGCACGTAGATCTCGCCGAACTGGCTGCCCGAGCTCGCGGAGAACTGCTGGAACTTGGCGCGCATCGTGGTGATGCCGTTCAGGTAGTCCTCGATCCGCTTCACGTCCGCCTTGTCCTGGTCGGAGAGCGCCGCGGGCTTGGCGGTCTTCGCCCAGGCGCGCAGCGGCGCGAAGGTCGTCGCGGTCAGAGCCATGAGAGAAGCGGCGCCCACCATCAGGGCGCGTCGCGAAAGAGGAGAATGCGGCAAAGTCTGTCTCAGTCCATTGCGTCGATGTTGCGCGCGAGCACTTCGCGCTTGCCGGCATGGTTGGCCTGGCTGACGACGCCTTCGCGCTCCATCCGCTCGATCAACCGCGCGGCGCGGTTATAGCCGATCTGCAGATAGCGTTGCACGAAGCTGGTCGAGGCCTTCCGTTCCCGGCATACCAATGCGACCGCCTTGTCGTAGAGCTCGTCGCCGGAGCCGCCGCCCTCGCCGGGAAGCTCGTCGCCCTCGCCGAGCTCTTCCTCTTCGGCGGTCACGTCCTCGATATAGTCAGGCGTGCCCTGGGCTTTCAAGAAGCTCACGACACTTTCAACTTCGCGGTCGGAGACGAACGGCCCGTGAACGCGGGTGATGCGGCCGCCGTTCGCCATATAGAGCATGTCGCCCTGGCCCAGGAGCTGCTCGGCTCCGGTCTCACCGAGAATTGTCCGGCTGTCGATGCGGGTCGTGACGTGGAACGAGACGCGGGTCGGGAAGTTCGCCTTGATCGTGCCCGTGATCACGTCCACCGACGGCCTTTGTGTCGCCATGATGATGTGGATGCCGGCCGCGCGCGCCATCTGGGCAAGGCGCTGGATCGCGGCCTCGATGTCCTTGCCGGCGACCAGCATCAGGTCCGCCATCTCGTCCACCACCACGACGATGAAGGGCAGCGGTTTGAGGTCGAACGGCTCCTCCTCGTAGATCGGCTGGCCGGTCTCGGGATCGAAACCGGTCTGCACCCGGCGCGTCAGCTGCTCGCCCGCCGCGATCGCCTGCTGGAGCCGCTGGTTGTAGCCCTCGACGTTGCGAACGCCGAGCTTCGACATGGAGCGGTAGCGATTCTCCATCTCGCGCACCACCCATTTCAGGGCGACGATCGCCTTCTTCGGTTCGGTGACGACCGGCGAGAGCAGATGCGGGATCCCGTCATAGACCGAGAGTTCCAGCATCTTCGGATCGATCATGATGAACTTGCACTGCGCCGGCGTGAGGCGATAGAGCAGCGACAGGATCATGGTGTTGATCGCCACCGACTTGCCGGAGCCGGTGGTGCCGGCGATCAGCAGATGCGGCATGCGCGCGAGGTCGACGACGATCGGCTGCCCGCCGATATCCTTGCCGAGCGCCAGAGCGAGCTTCGCTTGGGTGCCGGTGTAGCCTTCTTCCTCCAGCAGCTCGCGCAGGCTCACCACCTCGCGCTCGCGGTTCGGCAGCTCGATGCCGATGACGCTGCGGCCGGGGACGACGGCGATCCTGACCGAGACGGCGCTCATCGAGCGCGCCACGTCGTCGGCGAGGCCCACGACACGGCTGGTCTTGGTGCCGGGCGCCGGCTCCAACTCGTAGAGCGTCACCACGGGACCCGGGCGCACCTTCACGATCTCGCCCTTGACGCCGAAATCGTCCAGCACGGTCTCCAGCAGGCGCGCGTTCTTCTCCAGCGATTCCTCGTTGATCCGCTGCACGGCGGCGTTCGAGATCGGGCGTGCCAGCATGTCGTGGGGCGGCAGCTCGAACTCGGCGTCGCCGTCGAGGGCGAGCTTCGGCTGGGCGCGCTCGCGCTTCTGCGGCTTCGCCTTCTCCCGCTTCGCCTGCGTCGGGGCGACCACCACGCGCTGCGCGCCGCCGCGGTCGAGCGCGGGCTCGGGGAGATCGATCTCGTCCTCCTCCTCATGCTCGCCGAGCTGCGGCTCGCGGTGCACGACATCGCCGTCGTCGCGATGGAACGGGTTGAGGGTGGAGAGGCGCGGCAGCTCGAAGGTGCCGAAGGTGCGGGCGAACCAGGATTCCCGCGGCGTCTCGTCCTCGGCGATGCGCTGCGGCCGCTCGACGAGACTCCGGCCGGAGCTGCGCGCCAGCGCTTCGCGGCCGCCGCGACGGCGGTCGAGGGCGAGGCCGACCTTCTTGCCGGTGGCGGCGACGCCGCGGCCGAAGCGGATGTAGCTGCCGAGCGCGATGCCGAGGGTGAAATAGAGCGCCGTCAAAGCGAGCAGCGTCGCACCGAGGATCAGCCCCGCGCGCA
>DATKMF010000123.1:0-71666 GCA_035542015.1 Candidatus Cybelea sp. | reverse complement strand
ACACCTGAGCGACGCCCTCTCCTGCCCCCGGCGGTCACTGCCGGAGTCCAGGCAGACCAGAGTCGGCATTCGCCTTTACGGGCCGCAGCGCGTTTTGAGGGCGTCGGGGTGCATGAAGCCTCTGATGATGAACGCTTTTCTCGCCTGAACGCGGGGCAAGCGTGTTTCTCGTTTCGTATAGGTCCGGTCGGGGTTCGAGGCAACGATCCGCTTCTCGATTCCGAGCAGGGATTATAGTTCACTTTCCGTTCTCGCACAACAAGCGGTCGAGAATTCGGCGCTCAATTTCTCGTCGCCTGCCCAACGCCGGCGGAGTCCGATCTTGCCGCGTCGTCCGAACGGCGATCGATCCACGCGCGCGATCGAAGCCTGTCTGCATCCCGCGTTTCTGCTGCGCCACGAAGCGATGGGCATCGCGGCGGAGATGTGCCACTCCGAGCAATGGGCGCCGAGCATTCGCCACCGCTCTCGCCGAACGATCGCCCGATCGCGGGCTGCCGAGTCTGACTGCCTCCAGAGGCGGTCAGACTTGCGACGAGCCCCGCGCTGCAGGAAAGACTCTACCCGCGCTTCGCCGCGCCCAGCTTCGCCCGCGCGCTGGCGGTGCCGGCGATGGCGGTGAGCCTGGCGACCGCCGCCTCGTCGAAATGCTGGCGCAGGGCGGCGTAGGCGCCGTCCGACGACTGCGTCTTGCCGCTGGAGATGACGGCCTCGACCCAGGCGACGGCCGCCTGCTCGCGCGGCGTCAGCGTCGCGAATTCCGTCGCCCGATCGGTGACCAGGTCGACGAGCGCGCGGTCGAGCGGGCGCTGCGACCCGCGCTTCTGCATCGCCACGAAGAGATCGAAATACGGCGCGCTGCTGCGTGCCGCATCGGGGCCGCGCGCCGCATCCGCCCCGATGGACGGAGTCTCGGGCGAAGCCTCATGCGAATCGGGATCGACACCAAAGCTGGTCCTGTCCATGACCGACTCCTCTCTCGACAGGGGAAAGATGAGACTGGCCGGCGCGGCGGACAATCATACTCAGGTCGTAGCCAGCCCTGCCGTAAGCGCAGGGCTGCTGTGACGGTTGTCACGATTACCGTCGAGGGGCTGCTGGCTAGGCGCGAAGAGAATCGGAGTTCCCAGAGGTCAGGGTGGACAGCCTACTCCTGCCACTAGGATGCATTGTCAGGGCAGTCGCAACCAGCGTCCGTATTCGGCCATTCGGAAAGTCTTCAAAGCGCCCGCCCGAAACCGGCTGACACGGGGGCCTCTCACTGTCATGCTGCGGCCTTCCGCGGCCCGGGGAGGGGATCGCGCATGAGCGCCGTTGCGCCGCGCCGCGCCGATTCGTGGGGACGTTCTCCCGATGGCTGAATCGCGCAAGCTCGCCGCCATCCTGGTGGCCGACGTGGTCGGCTACAGCCGCCTCGCCGGCGCCGACGAGGACCGCATCCTGGCGCGGCTGCGGGCGCTGAGGAGCGATCTCATCGATCCGACCCTGGCGGTGCATAACGGGCGCGTGGTCAAGCGCACGGGGGACGGCGCGCTGGTCGAGTTCCGCAGCGTGGTCGATGCGGTCAAGTGCGCGATCGAGATCCAGAACGCCATGGTGGAGCGCAATGCGGGCCTGCCGCCGGAGCGCCGCATCGAGTTCCGCATCGGCATCCATCTCGGCGACGTCGTGGAGGAGAGCGACGGCGACCTGATGGGCGACGGCGTCAACATCGCAGCAAGGCTGGAAGGGGTCGCGGCGCCGGGCGCCATCGCGCTCTCCGAGGACGCCTATCGCCAGGTGCGGGCGCGGCTCGATCTCTCGGTCAGCGATCTCGGCGCGACGCAGCTGAAGAACATCGCCGAGCCGATCCGAGTCTATTCGCTGCAGGTCGGCGCGGCCCCCGGGACGAATGTGGGAGCGACCGTGGGGATGACCGCGGGGGCGACCGCGGGGGCGAATGCGGAGACGATGGCAGCGCCGATCCAGGTGGCGCCGCAAGCCAACCCCGTCACCCGGACACAAGACGCCGCGACCGCGCCGCTTGCCATGCCCGACCGGCCGTCGATCGCCGTGCTGCCGTTCCAGAACCTCGGCGGCGATCCGGAGCAGGAATACTACGCCGACGGCATGGTCGAGGACATCATCACCGGGCTGTCGCGGATCAACTGGCTGTTCGTGATCGCGCGCAATTCGACCTTCGTCTACAAAGGCAGGGCGGTCGACGTGAAGCAGGTCGGCCGCGAATTGGGCGTGCGCTACGTGCTGGAAGGCAGCGTGCGCAAGGGCGGCAACCGCATCCGCATCACCGGGCAGCTGATCGAGACCGAGACCGGCGCGCATCTCTGGGCCGAGCGCTATGACGGCGCGCTCGAAGACGTGTTCGACCTCCAGGACCGGATCTCGGAGACCGTCATCGGCGTGATCGAGCCCAACATCAGGAGCGCCGAGATCCAGCGCGCCCGCCGCAAGCCGCCGGAGAATCTCGGCGCCTACGACCTTTATCTCCAGGCGCTGCCCCATATGGCGTCGATCATGCCGGAGCATGCGAATATCGGCATCGGGCTGCTCGAGCAGGCGCTGAAGCTCGATCCCAAATACGCGGTGGCGCACGCCTATCTCGCCTGGGGCTATGAGATGCGCGTGGTGCGCGGCGGATTCAACGCGGCCGATCGCGAGGCGGCCATGCGGCACGCCCGGGCGGCGCTGGCCCACGGCACCGACGACCCGACCGCGCAGGCGATCGCGGCGCTGACCATGCTGCATCTCGGGCACGACTTCCCGGCGGCCGCGAGCGCCGTCGCGCGGGCGCTGGAGCTGAACAACTCCTGCGCCATCGCCTATTTCTTCGGCGCGCATATCAACGCCTTCAGCGGCGACATCGCCATCGCCCGCGACTACGCCGAGCGGGGCTTGCGCTTGAGCCCGTTCGATCCGCTCGCCTGGATCGCCCACATGGCCAAGGGCCTTGCCGATCTGCGCGAGCGGCGCCCCGACGCAGCCGTCACGCATATCGCGAAGGCGATCCAGCTCAACCCGCGTTTCAGCTTCCTCTGCATCGGGCAGATCGGCGCATTCGTCGCGGCCGGGCGCCACGGAGAGGCGAAGGCCATGGCAAAGCGGCTGCTGGAGCTGGAGCCCAATTTCCGCAGCGGCCCGTTCCTGGGCTTCGCCGCCTTCTGCGCGCCGGAGCTGCAGGAAGCTCTGGCCACCGGCCTGCGCGAAGCCGGTCTGCCGGAATAGGACTTCCAGCGGCCCGTGCTCCAAGGCGGCCGCCGGCGGCACGGCGAAGTTCGAATGGGCGGCGATGGTCCAGGCGCAGTCTGGCTGTTCGGTTCGGCCTTGGCCGGGCTCGGCTTCTTCCGCCGGCGCCGCGCGGGCTGACCGGAGCCGCGGTGGCTCGACGACCGCGGTCGCATCATCGGGCGTTAAGGACGCCGGCGTCATAAATGAGTCACATTCCCATTGACCCCGACATCAATCCTAGAGACCCTGGATCCCTGATCGGCGACTCGGGAAGGCTCGGCGGTGGGGATCGCCTCGGCAGCTCGGATCGGCGCCCCGGCATTCGTTGCCGCGATGGCGCTTCATGTCGGCCTCGGCGGCTTCGCGTGGGGCGATGGGCTGCGCGACGCGGCCGCGCGCGCAACCGATGCGTTTTCCAGCCAGGACTACAAGCGCGCCATGCCGATGCTGGCCTCCCTGGCGGCGGACGGCGATCCGGCGGCCGACTGCATGGTCACCATCATGCTCGACCGGACCCATGGGCGCGTTTCCTATGACGCCGACGGCCTGGCCGCGACCTGCGTCGGGGCGGCCGAGGGCGAGGCCCCGGCCGAGCTCGATCTCGCCTATCACTATCGGACCGGAACGATCGTCGGCCGGGACGTGGTCATGGCGGCGATGCTGTATCGGCGCGCCGCGGACCAGGGCTCGGCCGTGGCGCAGAAGGTGCTCGGCGATTTCTACGCCGAGGGCACCGGTGTCAAACGGGATCTCGCGGCGGCCTGCCGCTGGTGGGGGCGCGCGGCGGTGCAGGGCCAGAGCAGCGAGGCCGAGCGCAACTATGGCAACTGCTATCTGACAGGCACCGCCGTGCCGCGCAGCGAGGTCCAGGCGCTGGCCTGGTGGCTGATCGCGAAGAATAACGAGAAGGACGACAGGAGCCTGCCGGCCTGGGTGTTCCAGGGCGATGTCGACGGCGACCGGCTGTCGGACGCCCTGATCCAGCGATTGCCCGCCGACCAGGCGGCCGAAGCGCAAGCCTTAGCCCGCGCCTGGCAGCCGAAGCCGGAATAGGAGTCCGGAATCCCAGAAGCGATGAGCGTGCAGGCTGAGCACCGAGATCAGGTGCGCGGCGCGGAGCCTGCGCGCTTCGGCGCGGGAGCCTGGGCCATCAGCCGCATGTGCTCCGCCTCGGTCGCTTGGTCGGCCGGGAACATGCATTCCAGGCGCAGCTCCTGGGCGGCGACGGTCTGCGGCGTGCCCACCGTCGTGACCATCGAGAAGTAGTTCAGCACCGTGCCCTTATGGACGAAGCTCAAGGGGATGACCGGCATGAAGCTGAGCTGGATCGGCGTGGTCCATTGCGGTTTCACGTCGGGATAGGCGAGGAGGTCGGCGAGCAGGGCCTTGGTCTTCGCGTCGAGCACGCGGCCGACCGCTTCCCGGGTGACGCGCTCGATCAGGCTCTTCGCGGTCTCCGCCCAGTTGGCGACGAAGGGGCGCATGCCCGCGGGATCGAACATCAGGTGCAGGATGTTGCGCTCGCCCCCCGCGGAGCTCCCTCCGGACCTTTGGCGCGCCGCGAGGTCGATGAAGCAGCCGAAGAAGCGCGGCGCGGAGTCGTTGGTCAGCAGCACGTTCCAGTAGCGATCCATCACCACGGCGGGATAGGGCTCGTGCTGGGCGAGGACGCGCTGCAAGGCCTTCGTGATGCTCTGCATCTCTTCGGAATCCCACGCGCCGTCGGCGTAGACCGGAGCATAGCCCGCGGCCAGGAACAGCGTGTTGCGGTCGCGGAGCGGGATGTCGAGAACGCGGGCGATCGACATCAGCGTTTGCCGGCTGGGCGTGCTGCGGCCGCTTTCGACGAAGCTCAGCTGCTTCTGGGAGATGCCGGTGTCCAGGGAGAGGTCGAGCTGGCTCCGCCCGCGGATGTCGCGCCAGCGCCGCAGCAGGGCGCCGAGCTCGTTCGGCGCGGGCGTGGTTCTTGCGGCGGCTTTCATCGCTCTCCTTTCACATCCGGCATCTCCCCTGCCGAAGGGTGGAACTGGCTGATCCAGATCGCTCGATGTCCCCACCTCACCTCCCCCCTTTGAGGGGGGAGGGATTCTCGGTGCGGAGCCGATCACTCAAGCGAAGGCCGCGGTTTCGCCTTTCAGGCGGTCTTCGATCGGGGTGCCGGCGAGGTTGGTCGTGGTGGCGGCCATCGTCGAGACGCCGATGCCGGCGACCAGTTCGAGGAGCTGCACCTCGGCATAGCCCGCCTGGGTGAAGCGCGCGATCTCCGACTCGCCGACATGGCCGCGCTGCTCGATCAGCGCCTTGGTGAGGCCGGAAAGAGCGGCGTATTTGGGGTCCTTCGGCAGCTTGCCCCGACGGATGGCATCAACCTCACTCTCCGCCATTCCTTCCCCGAGCGCAAAGTGGGAATGGGCGGCGATGGTCCAGGGGCAGTTGATGGCGACCGCGTTGGTGAGCAGCAGCACCTGCCGCTCCCGGGCGTCGAAGCTGCCGCCGTGGAAGCTGGAGAAGGTGCCGACGAAGGCGCTGAGCAGGACCGGGCTGTTGGCCATGGTGGCGAGGGCGTTCGGCAGGAAGCCGAATTTCTGCTCCAAGGCCTGCAGGGTGGCTTTGCACTTCTCGGGGGCGGTGGCGGCGGTCTGAAGGGGGAATCTCTGCATGTCCGCTTTCCTCACTCCGGCCCCAGGCGTGATTGCCGGGGCGGTGCGCGCAGTCAACCCGACCGGGGCGGATGGTCTCAATTACACGCCAGGTAATCGGGGCGGGTCATAGGGAACCGGGGCGCGCCTCAGGCCAACCGGCGCGCCGGCGCCCGGATAGCGCTTGCGGCGGCGCCCGGGATGGTCGAGATATGGGCCATCAACCAGGAAAGGGCCGCGGATGGGACGCACGCCGAACTATCGCTTCGACCGCATGCAGCGCGAAAAGGCCAAGGCGGAGAAGAAGGCCGAGAAGGCCGCCGCCAAGAAGCAGGTCGCGGAAGAGAAGGCCGCCGGGCGGCCGGCCGCCGACTCCAGCGATAAGCCCGGCGAAGCGTGAGCTCCGGAAGAGCGACCATGGCCACCGAACCTCGCTCCCCGCGGCTCGCGGTGCTGATCGACGCCGACAACACCTCGCCGCGGATCGCGGCCGGCCTCTTCGAGGAGGTCGCCAAGATGGGCGAAGCCAGCGTGCGGCGCATCTACGGCGATTTCTCCAGCACGCGCCTCAAGTCCTGGGCCGATCTGCTCAACAAATACGCGATCGTGCCGCAGCAGAACTTCGCCTACACGACCGGCAAGAACGCGTCGGACATCGCGCTGGTGATCGATGCCATGGACCTGCTCTACAGCGGCAGGTTCGACGGCTTCTGCCTGGTCTCGTCGGACAGCGACTTCACGCGCCTCGCCGCCAGGATCCGCGAGCAGGGCGTCGATGTGTTCGGCTTCGGCGCGCAGAAGACGCCGGAGAGCTTCCGCCAGGCCTGCCGCCGGTTCATCTATACCGAGAACCTGCTGCCAAGCCTGCTCTCCGAGGCCGCGGCGCCGGATCGCCGCGCCCCCGAAGCGGCGAAGTCGCTGGAGCCGGCGAGCGCCGCGGTGCCGCTGCTCTCGCGGGTGATCGCGCAGATGTCCGACGACGATGGCTGGGTCGGCTTGCGAGGCGTCGGCCAGCGGCTCGCCAACCTGGCGCCGGATTTCGATCCGCGCACATACGGCGCCGCGAAGCTCGGCGACCTGGTCGCCAAGACCGGCGCCTTCGAGATCAAGCGCCAGGCCAGCGGCGACATGCTGATCCGCCCGAAACCGCAGGCCGCCGCATCCGAGACCGGCGACGCGGACGGCGTGTTGCGCACGACCGCCCCGCGACGCCGCCGGCGGTGAAGTTCCCGCCGGCGAGGCGAGCGGTCGCTCTTCTTGACCGCCCGCTTCCGCCGTCACGCGGCCTTCAGCTCACTTCACCGTCAGCGTGGTCCACATCCCCGCCATGTAGTGGCCGGCGACGTTGCAATAGAGGATGTAGGTGCCGGGCTTCAGGGTGAGGATCAGCGCGCCCGACTTGCCGGGGTCGAGCTCGGAAACCTCGCCGAGGTGATCGGAGCCTTCCTCGTCCACCTTGTAGTCGCCTTCGACATAGGGGAGCTTCTGCGTGGCCGGATTGTCGAGATGGCCGACGATCAGCTCGTGGATCATATCCTTCGAATCGTTCACCACGTTGAACGTGACCTTGCCGGCCTTGACGGTGGTCTTGTCGATCTTCACCCCCATGGTGGCCTTCGACATGTCGCCGCCCATGTTCATGCCGAGACCGGTCGGCATCTGCTTGTCGCCGCCCTGATCGACCAGATGAACGTTGACGACGGTCGCCGCCTGCGTGGCATAGGCGGTGCCGAAGGTGAAGCCAGCCACAACGGTCGCGACGAGCAGGCCCTTCAAAGACGAACGCATGGAACATCTCCTCTCGAATGGGATGCAACACGCTCGGGGCCGCATCCGCGTTTGTTTCAGGCCGGAGAAGCATGCGGCGGCTGCGATGCAAGCGGATTGACACGAGTCAATCTCGTGCCGAGAGGCACAGGCGCGGTTGCGAAATCGTTGCCGCGACGGCTCGCCCTCTGACAGCCTGCGGTAAGAATGCGAAGGCGCCGGCGATGGCGAATCTCCGGCGCCGCAACCTGGCCGCCCGGGCCGGCGGGAGAAACCCGCAGCAGAGTCAAGGCGATGCGGAACACCGGCCGATCGCGCCTTGCTCCTACGGCGCGGCGACGGCTGACAGGGCTGACAGCATTCGGCGGTCGGATCGCCGGGCCGGCGTCATTTTGCCGCGCAGACCGAGATGGCTTCGCGCTGCCGTCGCGCCGCTTTCGCCGCGAAACCTTCAGTCGCTCGACCCGGCCGACTTCCGCACGTCGCCCGGCGTGCAGCCGAAGCGCTGGCGGAACAGCCGGTTGAAATGCGAGACGTCGGAGAAGCCGCAGTCATAGGCGATGGTGCTGATCGGAACATCGCCCAAGCTGGATCGGCGCAGCGCCTTGTAGGCGACGGAGAGCCGCTGCTCCGTGAGGTATTGGGTGAAGGTGGAGCCGCCCGCCTCGAACACGCGCTGCACGTAGCGGGCGCTGACGCCATGCCGCGCGGCGACGACGTGGATGCTGAGATCCGGCCGATGCGCGGACTGGCGGATGTCGTCCTTCATGGCGCGCAGCCGCGCCGCCGGCACGCCCCGCTGCCGCGCCAGCTCGGCTGCGTCGCGCGTGGCGCCCAAGGCGAGCGCCACCAGATCGGAGACATGGCCGGCGAAGGCGTGCTGCAATTCCGGGTCGGCCGCTGCATGGTTCCTTTGCGCGAACGCCAGATAGCCCAAGAGCATCCTGAGCGCGGGCGTCGAGGCCGGAACGCGGCGCGCAAAGAGCTCGCCGATATCGGGAACCAGCGGCGCCAGAGTCGCCTTCGGCACCGCCAGTGCCAGGAAGCGGGTCTCGCCCGCGAAGGCCAACCCTCCGACGTCGGCGTGGCTCATGAGAACGGCGTCGCCGGGATCGAGATCCGAAGCGCGGCCGAGCTGCCATGGCCTCGCCCGGCAGGAGGGGATCCAGACCAAGGACACATTGTCGTTGGCGATCAGGCCGCGCGCATTCCCGTGATCGGCCTGGGATGTCGTGGCGCGCAGCACGGTGAATCCGGCCGAGCGAAGGATCGTGGCGCGGGCGCGGAAGTCTTCTTCGGATCGGGGCACGATATCGAGCTTCAGCATCGCGCGACCGAACACCTCGCGCCACGCCGCCATGCGCTCATATTCGCGGAACGTGTCCGTGGTGAAGTGCGAGACCTGCGCACCTCCCCCATCGACTGCGGGGGACGCCGCTTCAACGCCCGCCATGCCAAACACCCCCGCCCCAACAGCCCAAATCAGGCGAACAGCATCGGCCGTCAGCATACAGCCGCATGTCGCGCGTCGCCATCTGCAAAGACCTGCGTCGCCGGATTCCAAGACCCGCCATCCCGATCGCCATACTATTGCTGGTGTTGCCGCTCGCCGAACGAGCACAACGCCAGGGTGTTATGCATGGTCGAGCGGCTCGGGCGTCGTTCCGATGCCATCGGAGGGGACAGCCTTCCCGGGGACGTGCCTGGCGCCGGCACCTGGCGGCTGGAACGCGCGGAGGCCGTCGCCTCGGCGCTCGGAAGCATCGGCGTGGCCGCCGCCGTCGTATCGCCGTCGGGACGCGTGCTGGCGACGAACGCTCTCCTGGAAGCCATGCGGGCCACTTTCATCGCCGCCGCAAACGGCTGCATCGCGCTCGCCAATGCCGCCGCCAATGCGCGGCTTCAGGATGCGATCGCGCGCAGCCTGGACAAGCAGGCGGCGCAAACGATCCCGGTGCCGGCGAGCGCCGGCCAACCGCCGCTGGTCGTTCATCTCTCGCCGCTGCCGCGGACGGCGGGCGACCTCTTCTCCGGCCCCGAGATCCTGGCTTGCGATATCCTGGCCGTGACGACCCCGGTCAGCACCACCGCGATGAGGCCGTCGGCGTCGCTCCTGGCCGACCTGTTCGGTCTCACCCCCGCCGAGACGCGTCTTGCCGCCGCTTTGAGCCGAGGCCTGTCCCTGAAGGAAGCTGCCTCGGACTCGAACATCACCTTCAAGACCGGCCGAACCTATCTCGACCGCGTCTTCGCCAAGACCGGCACCCATCACCAGAGCGAGCTGGTCGCCTTGCTGAAGAGCGCGGAGCGCGTCTCCGGACCCCGCTGGTAGTGCCGACGGCATCCTTAGGCCGGCACGTAACTCAGCCGGACAGCGTCCTCGCCGACGCGGTCGCTGGCGATGAGGCGGAGGGGCGGTCGGGTGGCGGCGAAGTAGGGCTTGCCGGCCCCGAGCACGACGGGGCGGAAGTAGAGCCGATACTCGTCGATCAGGCCGAGCGCGGTGAGGCTCGCCGCCAGCTCCGGCCCGGCGACATCGATGTCGCCGGCGACCTCCGCCTTCAGCCGGCGCACGAAGGCTTCCAGACCGTCACCGACAAGGGTCGCGTTGGCGCCGACCGCTCTCAGTGTCCGTGACGCGACCCATTTCGGCTGCCCCCGCCACGCCGCCGCGAAGTCGCGCTCGAGCGCGTCCCATTCCGGACGATCCTGATCCCAGTATCGCATCACCTCGTACATGCGGCGGCCATAGAGACTGCCTCCGAGACCGCGGACCTGGTCGTTGAAATGGCGATGCAACGCCTCGCCCGGCGGCGGCAGTTGCGGCCCGCCCGCGACGCCGGCGACGTAGCCGTCGAGAGACTGCATCATGCCGAAGACGAGCTTCGCCATGGGGTCAGCGCTGCTCGATCGGCTCCCCCGGCCCGACCGCCGGCGAGATCGGGTCGCTGGCGGGGAAGGTCTCTTCGAGCGCTTCGTCGATCAGCGCTTCGGGGTCGACCTTGTGGCCATTCGGCTTGGGCGGCTCCGGATGCTTCTGCGACGGATTCCTTTGGGGACCCATTCTCCCTCCCGTCAGCCCTTCGCCGCGATCTGGCGCAGGCTCTCCTCGAAGACCTCGGGCGGTTGTCCGCCGGAGATCAGGTATTGGCGATTGACGATGATCGCCGGGACGGAATGGATGCCGGCCTCGAGCCAGGCCCGCTCCTCCTTGCGCACGTCCTCGGCATAGCGACCGCTCTCGAGCACTTCGCCTGCGGCTTTCGGATCGAGCCCGGCTTCCGCCGCCTTCGCCACCAGCACGGCGCGATCGGCGACGTTGAGGCCGTCGGTGAAATAGGCCTTCAGCAAGGCATGCTTCAGCGCCGCCTGTTTTCCTTCAAGCCCGGCCCAATGCAGCAGGCGATGCGCGTCGAAGGTGTTGTAGATGCGGCTCTCGCCGTTGCGGTTGATGGCGAAGCCGACCGCGGCGGCGCGATCCTTGATCCGGGCGCGGATCGCCTCGGCCTCTTCGGGCGAGCGCGGCCCGTATTTCTCGACGATGTGCTCTTCCAGGTTCTCGCCCGCTTCCGCCATCCCGGGGTTGAGCTCGAAGGGCTGGAAGGCGATCTCCGCCTCGACCTCGCCGTCGAGCCGCTGCAGCGCGGTCTCCAGCCCGCCCAATCCGATGGCGCACCAGGGGCAGACCACGTCCGAGACGAAATCGATCTGCAGCTTCTTGGCCATGCTCCACTCCTCCTGCTCACTTTCGCGGTTATATGAGCATGGGCGCACGATTGTCCAAGGTGCCGCCTCGAAGGCTGTGGCGCCCGGCCGTGTGGGGCCTTAGAGTCCGCAACCAGATTGAGGTCTCCCGGAACGCGTACATGCCCGCCATCTCGACCGCCGACCGCACCATTTTCGGGATCGGCCTCGCCTTCGCGTCCTTCTTCATCCTCTCTTCGGCGGATGCGCTGACCAAGCTGCTGTCCTTCCGCTATTCGGTCTACCAAGTCGCGGTGGTCGATGCGGTCTTCGCGCTGATCGTGGCGCTGCCCGTCCTGATCCGGCAGGAGGGCCTCGCCAGCCTGAAACCCCGCCGGCCCAGGATCGTGATGCTGCGCTGTGGCGCCGGCGCCGGCAGCCTGATGCTGGCCTTCCTCTCCTTCGTGCAGATCCCGCTGGCCGATGCCTACTCGCTCGCCTTCCTGGCGCCTCTGGCGGTGACGGCGCTGGCGGTCCCGGTGCTCGGCGAGCATGTGGGCTGGCGGCAGTGGCTGGCTGTCATCATCGGCTTCGCCGCGGTGCTGGCGATCCTCCGCCCCGATTTTGGCGCGGTCGGGATCGGGCAGCTCGACATGCTGGCTTCGGCGGCGCTGTTCGCGGTCTCGATGCTGATGCTCCGGCGCATCGCCAAGACCGAATCCAACGCGGCGCTGCTGCTGGTCTATTTCGCGCTGCTGTTCCTGATCGGCCTGCCCTTCGCCATCGGTCATTGGCGGACGCCCGACGCGCCCGGCTTCGCGCTGATGGCGCTGACCGGCGCCTGCTCCGGCCTCGGCAATCTGCTGCTGATCATGGCCTTCCGCTACGCCCAGGCGGCGATCGTCTCCTCCTTCATGTACTCGCAGCTGATCTGGGGCACGGCTTTCGGCTTCGTGCTGTTCAGCGACCTGCCCGACGCCACCACCATCGGCGGCGCCGCGGTCATCATGCTCTGCGGCCTCTATACGCTGCTGCACGCCGCGAAGACGCAAGGCATCCCGGCGACCGGCTAAGCGCCGATCGCCGGTGCCATCGCGCGCGATCAGGCCTTGTTGGCGATCCAGAAGGTCGGGGCGCCCACGACGCCGCCTTTCTGCATTGCCTGCTTCAGCTCCGGCAGCGCCATGAAGGCCTTGGCCGCCGCCGCTGTCGCAAAATCGTGGGTGACGGTGACGTCGTTCGGATTGTCGGCGGACTGGTAGACGGCTTCCTTGGTTACGCCGTGCTGCTTCTGGATCGGCCCCGCGCCATCATAGATCTTGCGCCATGCGGCGTAGTCCTTGACGGTGTGCCGGACGAACAAGGTGGTCATGATCGGGTTCCTCCCTCAGTTGGCCGTTCCGGCCGTTCTTGGTCGAGCCTCGGGCTCGCCGGCGGAGTGTGACCCAGCTTTCCCACCAAGAGCAACGACGGTGCGGGCGTGCCGGCGTCGGGATTGCGGCTCGGACGGTCAGTTGCGGAGCGCGCGGAGGGCGGGTTCGGTCAGCGGGCGGGTGCGGAGCTTGCGCGCGAGGTCGATGGAAAAGCGGGCGTTCATCACCGCCTCGATCTTCTCGTGCTTGCGCGCGAGCGCGCGGAGCTGCTCGACACCGACACGGAAACTCCGGCAGCCTCCCTCCGTGATGACCGTCGCAGAAGCGGTGCAGCGGCCGATATAGGCCATCTCGCCGACGAAGTCGCCGGCAGAAAGACAGGCGATGATCTGTTCGTCGACGATCACATGGGCGCGGCCGCTCAGGAGGAGATGCACGCTCTCGACCGGACGATCTTGCCCGGTCAGGGTGGTGCCGTCGGGATATTGCTCGAAGCGGCCGACGGCGAGGATGCGGCTGAAGTCGACCTTCTCCAGCCTGCCGAAGATGCTGGCATGCAGCGTCTTCTCCTCCTCCGACATGCGCACCTTCATGCGGGCGCGGGTCAGGATGATCAACTGGACAATGTTGATCAGGTTGAAGATGCCGGCCCAGAGGATGCCGACCCAGAGTTGCCGGTCACCGACCAGGTAGAAGTAGACCGCCTCCGTCGTGAGCGCGACGATCGCCAGCAGGCGGAGCCAGGTGATGTTGGTGACCAGATAGGATGCGGCGAGGATGACATAGCTCGCATTGCCAATCAGGTCATGAGGCAACATGCGCCGATCTCCGCAGCAGACGGTGCTCGAGGAGCCAGGTGCCGCGGTGTTCATATAATGTTATGCAGCGGCGCGACGGCTGCCTGCGACCCTGGGCGTTGTCCGCGCCGCTGACAAGCGCCGTCCCCGGCTTTGGTGACGACGCTCACCCCGCTAGCAGGCGGCACATACCATCGAGGGAGATCGCAGGATATTCCCTACCCGCTCAATCCGCCTCGCCCAGCCGCGCCCGCACATGGGCGGTGCCGGCGATCGCCGTGAGCCGGGCGATCACTTCATCGTCGAAATGCTCGCGGAGCGCCACATAGACCTCGTCCGCGACGTGCGACTTGCCGGTGGAGATCACCGCTTCGGCCCAGGCGACGGCGGCGCGCTCGCGCGGCGTCAGACGGGCGAACTCGGCCGCTTTCTCCGCAACCAGGTCCAGAAGTGCCGCATCGAGATTGCGCCAGGCCAAGCGCTGCCGCATAGCCGCGACCAGATCAGCCGGACTCGCGGGCTCGGCAGGCGCCACGGGGGTGAGGCCGGACTTGCTCAGGGTCAATCATCCCTGCGTCCTGGTTCCGTCCCGGCAGCATTGCCGATCCTGCAGACCTGGCGTAACGGCCGTCACACCGGTCCCCATGCGAAGGGCGTGCCGCTATCTCCGCCGGTCGAACAGCGTCACGCCGAGCGAGGCCATGGTGATCAGCAGGATCGCGGCGGAGATGCGCCAGTCCAGCGGCTGGGCCAGCAACAGCAGGCCGACGATGGTCGCGGTCACCGGTTCCAGGGTCATCAGCACGCTGTAGGTCCGGGCTGGCAGGCGCTTCAGCGCCGCGAACTCCAGCGAGAGCGGCAGCGCGGTCGAGAGGATCGCGACCACCAGCGCGCCCGCGATCGCGACCCAGCTCGCGGTGGCGAGGTGACCGTCGCCGAGATAGAAGGGCGCGGCCGCCAGCGCGCTCGCGGCGACGCCGAGACTCAATCCGCCGCCCCCGGGTGCCGCCTCGCCGACCCACTTGCTGGCGAGGATGAAGGCGGCCCAACCCGCCGCGGCCAGCAGCGCGTCGCAGACGCCGATCGGATCCAGCGCGGTGCCGATGTCGCGGCTGAGGATCGCGACGCCGCCCGCTGCCATCGCCAGCCACAGGAAGTCGCGCGGACGCCGCGAGGTCGCCAGGCCGACGACCAGCGGTCCGATGAACTGGATGGCCGAGGCGACGCCCAAGGGAATCCGCGCCAGCGCCCAGTAGAACGGCAGATTCATCATGCAGATGGCGGCGCCGAGCACGGCGATCGCGCGCCATTGCGCCGGACCGAACGAAAGCAGGTTGGGCCGCGCCGCCGCCGCCAGGAAGATCGCGGAGAAGCCGAGACGGAAGAAGACCGTGCCCGACGGCCCGAGTGCCGCGAACAGCTTGGTCGCGACCGCGGCACCGATCTGCATCGAGAGAATCGACATCAGCAGCATAACCGGCGGCGGAAGCAGACCGGAGGCCGCTGCTGCGAGCCGGCGGCTGCGCCGCCACGGGTTCGGCCCATCCGGCAGGTTGCCGGCATTGGCAATCACGATGTCGGCATAAGCCACGACGCCCGCTCCCCTTCGGTCTTCGCAGTTCCGCGGGGACTGTAGCGGGACGGCCGCGCACCGGGAACCCAAAACGAAACGAGCGGCGGGCGTTCGGGTCGGCTCCGCGCGTGATGCCCGGTTCAGCCGCGCTGCATGGTCTTGTGGTCGTGCGGGGTGATGGCCTCGGCGGTGCCGATACAGAGGCCGTAAGCGATGGCGACGACGATCGAGGCCATCACCCAGGCGGCGATGCCGAAGCCTGCAAGCCCTTTGGCGAAACCCCGCACGTGACCTCCCAAGGCCGGTGATTGAGGACGCTATCCGTCAGCCTACGGAGAGATCGCTAAGACTTCGTAACGCGCCGGTTGCAAGACTTCATTAACCCTGTTGCTCCGCACGCCGGGCGACTATCCTGCTCGCTCCGCTGCTTATTCAGGCTGCTTATTCAGGGAGACAGTCATGGATGCGCGCAAGCTGGTCGCGGAGGCGATCGGGACGTTCTGGCTGACATTCGGTGGATGCGGGAGTGCGGTCGTCGCCGCCGCCTTTCCACAGGTGGGCATCGGGCTCGTCGGCGTGTCGCTCGCCTTCGGCCTGACCGTGGTGACGATGGCCTATGCGATCGGCCATATCTCCGGCTGTCATCTCAATCCCGCGGTGACGGTGGGTCTGGCCGCGGGCGGTCGGTTTCCACCGGGACAGATCTTGCCCTATGTCATCGCGCAGGTGATCGGCGGCATCGTCGCCGGCGCGCTCCTCTACTTCATCGCCAGCGGCGCGCCCGGCTTCGACGTCGCCAACGGCATGGCCTCCAACGGCTACGGCGACCACTCGCCGGGCCATTACAGCCTCGCCGCCTGTCTCGTCAGCGAGGTGGTGATGACCATGATGTTTCTCTTCATCATCATGGGTGCGACGCACGGCAAGGCGCCGGCGGGATTCGCGCCGCTGGCGATCGGACTCGCACTGACGCTGATCCATCTGGTCAGCATTCCGATCACCAACACCTCGGTCAATCCGGCGCGCAGCACCGGGCCGGCGATCTTCGTCGGCGGCTGGGCGCTGCAGCAGCTCTGGCTGTTCTGGCTGGCACCGCTCATCGGCGGCGCTCTGGGAGGCGTCATCTATCGCTGGCTAAGCGCCGAGCCGGGCGGCGAGGTCACCGGGAAGACATGACGGCCAGTTGCGCGCCGCCCGCCGGGTGCGCGCAGCAAGACCGCGCCGGCGAAGGCCATGGCCCCCGCCGTCGCCATAACCCAGCGCCCACGACGAACGACGACCGGATGATGGCGTGTGCCGGGTGCCGGTGACCGTCGTGGCGTTGCCGGCGAGCTCGGGTAAGACCGGCGCTCAGCTGCGGATGTATGAGTCGCTCTTGTCCGCCGCCTTCTGGGCGGTCGTCGCCTGATTGTTGGTCGCCCCGCCCGAGGTCCTGTCGAGCTCAGCCTCGCTGAGCTCGACCGAGGCGGCTTTGCCGGCCTTGGTCAGGGCATCGGGACGTTGTGCGCCCGGCTTTGATGTCGATTTCGTCATCGGAATCCTCCGCATCTATCACCCCGAGATTAGGGTGTTCTCCAACGTGATCGTCAGATAGGTCTGCTTGTCGGTCTTGGTGGTGGTGGCCGCCTTGGTCTTGTCGCCGCCGGTCACCTGGCTGAGTTCGGCCTCGCTCAGCTCGATCTCCGCGCCCTTGCCGGCCTTGGCCAGAGCATCGGGCGATGATGTCGTCTTCTTCGCTTCGGACATGTCTTCCTCGCTGCTTGGGTGGAGAGGGGATAGCGCCGGACGCGTGTCACACAGAGATCGGCGTGCGCGCGACCGCCCGATCAACCGATCTTGGTGACGCCGGCCTTGCCCTTGCCGCCGCCGGCCACCTTGTTGAGATCCCGCCCGGACAGCTCGATCGGAGCCTCTTCTGCCGGCCGGACGAGGCGCCCAGTGGTCGCCGCGGGTTTCTTTTCCTTGGTCATCGATACGCGCTCCTTCGGCTGGTCGGTCGCGTTCCTGCTGGGCAGGATCTAGTCGGTCAGCTTGCCGACATGTCCCGTTTTTGTCTTGCCGGCGGAACCGCCGGCCACCTGACCCAACTCGCGATCGGAGAGCTCGCCCTCGGCGAGCGCGATCGCCGCCTTGTCCGTCGGCCGGACGAGGCGCTCGGGGGTCGCCGCAGACTTCTTGTGCTGGGCCATCGAGACACGCTCCTTCCGTGGACGGGGGTCACGATCTTCATGGCTATATCATGCGCACCAGTTGCCGTGCCAACGAATCCTGTGTGACTTGCAACACAGTCGGCGCGGATTACCCGGCACACAGCCCCGTCACCGAGTCGGGGCGAAGTGTTAACGGACCAGCTTAGAGGCCGCGTCGCGGTACCGTTCGACCTTGGCGGCATCGACGCCGCCCGTGGCGAGAGCGCGGTCATAGTCCGTGAGCGCTTCGCGCCAGCGCCCCTGCGCCGCCAGCACCCGGCCGCGGTTGAAGCGCGCCGCGGCGTCCTCCCGCAGCGACAGCGCACGGTCGAGATCGGCGAGTGCCGCGTCGAGCGCGCTGCGCTGGAAATGCACGCTCGCGCGATTGGCCCAGGCATCGGCCAGCGCGGGGTCGGCGGCGACCGCGGCGTCGAGGTCGGCGAGAGCGCGACTGAGGCGCTGCCGTTTCAGCGCCAGGAGTCCGGAGAGGCAGAGCGCGCGCGCATCCCGGGGCGCCAGGGCGCGGGCCGCGGCGACATCGCATTCCGCCTCTTTCAATCGACCCTGCTGGACCAGGAGAGAAGCGCGTTTGACCCGGGCCTCGATATGCGCGGGATCGAATGTCAGCACTGCGCCGTAGTCCTCGATAGCGTCCTCGACGCGTCCCAATCCGGTCAGGACCAGAGCACGGTTGAAGTGCGACTCCGGATAGGGCGGGCTCCAGGCGATCGCGGCGTCGTAGTCTGCGAGCGCCGCTTCCAGGCGGCCGGCCTGTTGATGGAGCCGGCCGCGGTCGAAATGGGCCTCGCTGTTGCAGGGTTCCTGGGCGAGCAGCGCCGTGAGATCCGCGATGGCGGCTTCGTTCTCGCCGCCCAGCATGTGAAGGCGCGCGCGGTTGTGCCACACGATCACGCTCTCCGCCGGATACTTGCCGGGCGCCTCGCGCCCCAGGATATCGAGCGCCTCGTCCAGCAGGGCGAGCGCGCCGGGCCGGTTGGCCTCACGCAGCTCGACCAGCGCCAGCGTGTTGCGCAGGAAGGCGAGGTTGACCGTGCGCGCCTCGGAAGGCGGCACGCGCTCGGTATAGGCGCGCGACCGCGCGATCCAATCGCGCGCCGCCTTGGTGTCGCGCCGCGGTCCCTTGTAGAACCGCGCGTTCAGGATCGCCATGGCGTAGGTTGCGTGGGCGCAGAGCGCGGGGTCGGTATCCGCCGCGAGGGCTTCGCGGCAGATCGCCTCGACCGAATCGTAGTTTCCCAGGAGAAGCGCGGCGAACAGGATATGCCGCGTGAGCTCGCCCCAGGTCTTCGGGTCGCGGTCGGGTCCGATCAAGCGGCGGCCGCGCTCCGCCCAGTCGCGCGCCGCGGCATAGCAGGCGGAGCGCATACAGATCGTCGCGGCCGCGAGCAGCGATCGCGGGTCGGCACCTTCCTGCTCGCGATGGAATGGAACGGCGCCCAGCAGACCGGAGGACCCGCCGCTGGATTCCAGACGATCGGTGCGCTTCTTATGCAGCGCGCGGCGCATGGCTCCGGGCATCGCCAGATAGGCTGCCCGCGGCAGCAAGGCGTCCGCGGTGCAATCCGACTCCACGTATTCCAGCGCGAGCGCGCGCCGGGTTTCCGGTTCAAGCCGCCTGACGGCCGCGGCGAGAAACGCGGCGAGTCCAGCGCGCGGCGGCCGTGTCGCGGCGAGATCGAGGTGGCGGCCGACCTCGGTCAGTGCCGCCCATTCCGAGGACCAGCCGTCGGCGTGGCGCAGGAGCCAACCGCGCCACGCGTGAGGAATGGCTGGATCGTCGCACGTCACCGGCTGCGGGCAGACGATCCGCGCCTGCGCGTGGAGCGCGTGCTTGAGCGGCTCCGGCAGATCGGCGGAGGCGCTGCCGACGCCGATCGCGATGCGCTTCGGATCGGCGCGTCGGATCAGCTCCGCCAGGAACTCGGCATCGAGCGAATCGACATGGTCGGCGTGCTCGAAATCGATCCGCCGCGGGAGCGCGCCAAGCTGCGCGGCGTCGAGCAGAAAGGCGACGAGTCCGCGGGCGATCCTCCGGGTCCAGGATTTCGCGTTGCCTTCCCGCGACAGGTCGAGGAATTGCGCCAGGGTCTTCGAGACCGCGAGCTGGCCCCGGAGATCGGGTGCCACCAGGAGCAGCGTGAGAGCGTGGCGCGCGAGCAGGTGGGGATCGCGTGCTTGCAGATCCACTGCGAGCGCACGCACCAGCGCCCTCGCCGCGGTGTAGGGGCCGCCGCGGTTGCGGTGCGCATCGATCTCGATCGCCGGGATGCGTCCGGCCGAACGACCGGCGGCCCGGTCGAGGCGCGTGGGCGCGATCAGCCAGTCATGCGATACGACACGGCGCGGCATACGGCTTTGCCGTGCCGGCCGTGCCGACGGCGCTACAGGCGCATTGGATCAGAACTGGGTGACGCAGCTGTCGTCGTCGATGATCTTGACGCCGCCGCCGAAACTCATGCCGCCGGTCACCGCTTCGAGCGCGTCGTCGCCGAGCTCGGTGCCCTTCGCGCGCTTCGATTTCTGCGGCTTCTGGGCCTTGTGCTTGCTCCGATCGGGCTTCTTGGACTTCGAGATCGCCATTGGAAATCGCCTCCTGAGAGTGTCTAAGCCGAACGCAAATGCCCCACGGAGATCATACGCTGCTATGAACGGCGGCAGCGCGCCGCCGGTTCATCGATCATACGGGACCCCGTCCCGCCCCGGCAAGCCGGCCGGGTGGGCAGAGGCTAAGCCCAGATCGCATAAGGGTTTTCCCTATTCCTCGGGCTCGGTGGTGAACTGCAGCGGATAGCCCTTACGCTGGGCCATGTCGGTCGCTCGCGTCGCCTTGGTCTCGGCGACGTCGCGGGTGAAGACCGCGACCACGCAGAGACCCTTGGTGTGCGCCGCGATCATCACGCGCTGCGCCTGCTCCTCGGTCATGCCGAACTCGGCCTTCAAGACCATCACCACGAACTGGCGCGGCGTGAAGTCGTCGTTGAGCAGGATCACCTTGTAGAGCCGCGGCCGCTCGACCTTGGGGATGACCTTGGTCTTCGGCTTCAGGTCGATATCGCTCATCGAAGGAACTCCGCGTGTCTGCGTTGCCCCAATCGGTAGCGTCTAGCCTAGTTCCGTTTCCAGGCGATGTCACCCCAGGCCCTTTTTCGCGTGATCGAGCCTGTCTTGCTCGATCCGATCACAATGTTGCCCTTGCCTCCGCCGAGCCGAATTGCCAGATGGCGGGGGTGCCGCCATGCCCGCGGCCATCGCCAACCAGGACATCGCCGAACCAAGACGAGGAGATTCGCCATGAAAGCGCGTTTGAACCCCTACCAGGCGGCAGCCGAGACCATGAAGGCCGTGGCCGCCATCGAGCCGATCATCAAGGCGAGCGGGCTCGATCCCGCGCTGGTCGAGCTCGTCAAGATCCGCGCCTCGCAGATCAACGGCTGCGCCTATTGCATTCACATGCACACGCGCGACGCCCGCGCCCAGGGGGAGAGCGAGGAGCGACTCTATCTGCTCGATGCCTGGCGGGAGTCGCCGCTCTACACCGAGAAAGAACGGGCGGCGCTCGCCTGGACCGAGGCGCTGACCCTGATCAGCCAGACCCACGCCCCCGACGACGTCTATGAGGCGCTCCGAGCGCAGTTCAGCGAGACGGAAGTCGTCAATCTGACGGTGCTGATCGGCGTCATCAACACCTGGAACCGTGTCGCTATCGGTTTCCGCTCGCAGCATCCGGTGAAGGCGAAGGCCGCCTGAGCGCGCCTCCGATCGGCCCCTTGCGGGGCGGATCGGAGGCGGGAGATGCAGGCTGGCCTAGACCGGGAGAACCGGCAGTGCGGTCCTTCCGGAGAGCCATCGCCGACGGCCGTAGCCGAGGCCGCCGAGCGCCGTGAGGCCCGTCAGGAACATCAGGACCGATTGGGGAATCGGCGTCGCCGCGACATTGTTCGCGGCGATCGCGACGTTGAGGAAGGCCTGCTTGCCGGCCGTCACGTCGCCGAACACCTCGAGGATATAGTCGCCGGCAGCGAGCGCGATGCCGGTCTTGGCCAGGGAATCAAGAAACGCAGCCGGCGTGCCGCTCACGCTGGTGATCGGATTCATCGTGGCGTCGAACAACGCGACGGTGATCGAATCGACGCCGAAGCCCTTCGACTGCTCGCTCTGTGCCGAAGCGAGGACGGTGAGCCCGCCTGCTCCGGTCAGATGGAAGCTGTAGTCTTTCGAGAAGGTCGGACCGTGCGAAGAGATCGTGTCCGAGAAGGACTGACCCGGCGCGATATTGCCGATCGTGACGGCGCTCGCAGGCGCCGCCGAAAATATCGCGAGCCCTATGGCCGCCAATCCCGCTATCCAAGCCGAGAAACGAAACATGTGAGAACCTCTTTTCCAAAGCCCTGGGAGGGCGCAACGCACCAGATGATCCTGGCGAGCGCGATCCTAAGCGAGGCCTGGTGAGGCGGCTCGTTCGCATCTGCGTGAGCGCGCGCAGTCGAGCAGGATTGTTCCCCGGATCGAGCGGAGCGCGGCAGCGCGACCACAGATTCGGCGCCCGGGTGCGGTGGCGCTTACATGCAGGCGCCCCCAAAGCGGCGAAGGCCTTCGCTTCCATCGAACCCAAGACAAGAAATCGGCCCCTCGCGGGGCCGATCGGAGGCAGGAGATGAAGGAGATCCCAGCCGGTCAGGCCGGCAGGTGGGTGGTGGTGCCGGACAGCCATTTCCGGCGCTGGTAGACCAGCCCGCCCAAGGCGGCGAGCGCGGTCAGCATCATGAGCGCCGAAGCGGGGATCGGCGCCGTGTCGTTCGCGGCGATCGAGATCGAGAGGAACGCCTTCTTCCCGGCCGTGACGTCACCGAAGACCGAGAGTAGGTAGTTGCCGGTGCTGAGCGCGATGCCAGTATCGTGGAACGAGTCGAAGAACGCGATCGGCGTGCCGCTCGCGCTGGTGATCAAGTTCATCGAGGCGTCGAACAGCTTGAGATTGATGGAGTCGACTCCGAACTTGTCGGAGGTCTGGCTGAGCGCGGTGGCGAGGACCGTCAATTGGCCCGAGCCGGTCAGATGGAAGCTGTAGTCTTGTGCGTAGGTTGGACCGGGCGAGGAGATGGTATCCGAAAACGAGTCGCCCGGGCTGAGGTTGCCGGCGTTGACCGTGGCGGCGCCGGCCGGCACCGCCGCGAAGATGGTGAGCCCGATAGCCACCAAGCCCGCCATCCAATCCGAGAGCCGTATCATGTTGATGACCCCTTATCGTGTCCCCGTGAGGGTGGATGCGCACCGGCACAGAGCCGGAGAGCGCAGGGGCAAGCGCAGGGGTTGGGTAACAGTTCCTCCGAATCACCGGGCGCCTGCGCGCCGCAGCAGTATGGTCACGCGATTCGGAGTGGGGTTTCGGAACGCCGCCGTTTCGCCACATGAATGCCATCTTATGCACACGCCGAAGCCGCATTGCCGTCGTCGCAGAGCCTTCGACACCCGGCTTCCTGCAGCGGGGCGCACGCGCTATTCTCCGCATCCTAGGCGGCCATTCGGTTGCTGCGGGGGAACTAGGTGAGCGCACAGATTCGTTACGTCACCGACGTCGCCTACATCACGAGCTTCACCCCGGAGCTCGGACCCGAATGGCTCGACCTCGTCGCGACGATCAACGGTTTCGCGGCGCCGGATCGTTCGCGCCGCTTCGCGTGGTGCGAGCTCGGCTGCGGCCGCGGCATGACCTCGACCATCTTCGCCGCGACTCATCCGGCAGGTTCCTTTCACGGCGTCGATGCGATGGTCGAGCACGTCGAGCATGCTCGCGATGTCGCGATGCGCGCCGGGGTCGGCAACCTGACGTTCCATGCGCTGGATTTCGAGAAGGCGCGCGACCTGCCGTTGCCGCAGTTCGACTACATCGTCGCGCACGGCGTCTATGCCTGGATCGACGAGGCGGCGGCCGCCTCCTTCCGGCGCTTCATCGACCGGCACCTCGCACGCGGCGGCCTGGTCTATGTCAGCTACAATGCGATGCCCGGCTGGGCGGTCGACCTGCCGTTCCAGCACCTGGTCTACGCGATGGCGGCGTTCGAGAGCGGCAACAGCATCGCGCGCTTCGCCGCGGTCGCCGAGAAGTGCAAGGCGCTCCACGCGGCCGGTGCCCTCTCGCTCCGGCAGAGCCTGATCGCCACCGAGCTGGCCGAGGAGAAGATCAAGCGCCCGCCTGCCTATTTCGCGCATGAATACCTGGCCCCGGCCTGGCACCCGCTCTATGTGAGCGAAGTCCGCAAAGCGATGGGGGAAATCGGGCTCGAGCCGATCGGCTCGGCGACGCTGCGCGACAATTTCGACAGCTTCGTGCTGCGCCAGGCGGCACGCGATGCGCTGGCCAAGATCGAGGATCCCGATCTCCGCGAATTGACGCGCGACTATTTCATGTTTCAGCGCTTCCGCCGCGACGTCTACGGCCGCGCGCCGGAGCGACTCGACGACGACGAACGCGAGGCGCGGCTGCTCGCCAGCGATTTCACCCTGCGGCAGCCGGCGGAGAAGGTCGAGTATCAGATGGCGACCGAGGCGGGGACGGTGAAGTTCGACAATCCGGTTGCGCGCAAGATCGTCGCCGTGCTGGCGGACGGCGCGCGGCCGCTCGAAGCCTGCGAGGACGATCCGCAGGATCTCATCGCCAACGCGCTGGCACTGGCTTCGGCGGGCGTGATCGCACCGGTCGCCGCGAAACCGGCCGACGTGGCGCGGCTGAACGCGACCATCCTCGACGTGCTCGACGCCGCGAAGGAGCCGACCTTCCACGTGCTGCCGCGCGGCACGGCTTTGCGCTTCGAAGGCGACTTCCTGGTGGCGCGCCGCGACCAGCGCCCGGTCGGCGCCGAGATGGAGCCCTGGCTCGCCTTGTTGAGCAAGCTCGGCTGATTCCTCACGCCGCGAGCATGGTGAGGAGCCGGCGGAAGCGCTCGCCGGCTTCGGAGACCGTGTCGAGCACGGTGCCGTCGAGCTCGTCCTCGAGCACGGTGTCGGTCGCGAGATCGCCCTGCTTGCCGTAGCCGAGCCGGCGCGTGGCAGCGCGGAGGCGATCGGCGAGGAAGACCGCGAGCGCGCGGTGGAAGCGTGCGGAGAAGCCGAGATCCTCGGCGATCTTGCGCTGGATCTCGATCCGCTTGATCTCGAGCACCGACGTCGTCCCGATGCTGCGCACGGTGGCCGAGGGCGGGGCCGAATCGACGAAGGAGATCTCGCCGACGAACTCGCCGGCGCCGAGCCGCGCCACCTCGACCCCGGTGCCGAGCGTCACGCCGAGCGCGCCGTCCAGATTGATGAACAGCGCATCGACCGGCTGGCCTTCGCGGATGATGATCTCGCCGTCCTTCAGCCGTCGCGCTCGGCCGCGACGCGCGAACCACTGGATGTCGGCATCGTTCAACTGCCCCAGGATGTAAAGCGCCTTGCGCATGTTCCCCGTCTCCGCGTTCCCTGGTTCCCCGTCCCCTAGATCAATTGGCGGCGCGCCAGCACGGCGAAGGCGCCGTCGCGCTCCAGCAACTCGTCGAAACCGCCCGCCTCCACCACCCGCCCCTTCTCCATGACGAAGATCTTGTCGGCGTCGCGGATGGTGGTGAGGCGGTGCGCGATGACGATGCGGGTCGCGTGCAGGCGGCCGAGCGAGGCGGTGACCACCGCCTGGCTGACGTTGTCGAGCGCGCTGGTCGCCTCGTCGAACATCAGCACCTGCGGCCTGCCGATGAGGGCGCGCGCGATCATCAACCGCTGCGCCTGCCCGCCCGAGAGAGTCGACATCCCCTCCATCAGCAGCGAATGCATGCCCATGGGCATCGCCTCGATATCCTCGGCGATGCCGGCCATGCGGGCCGCCGCCCAGGCATCCTCCAGCGAGTAGGGCAGGCCGGCGGTGATGTTCTCGAAGATGCTCCCGCTCATCACCTTGGCATTCTGCAGCACGACGCCGATGCGGCGGCGGAGCGCCGTGACGTCGAGCCCCGCGATCGGCTGGCCCTGATAAAGGATGTCCCCGCTCTCCGGCGTCTCGAAGCCGAGCAGCAGGCGCATCAGCGTCGATTTCCCCGAACCGGAGGCACCGACGATCGCGGTGAACTTGCCGGGCTCGAACTTGAACGAGAGATCGTCGATCACCGCCGGCCCATCTTGGTCGTAGCGGAAGGTGACGTGGTTCATCTCGATCGCATCGCTCAAGGGACCGGGATCGAGCTTGTCGGACGTCGCCTCGGGTTTGGTCGTGAGGAACGGACGCAACCGCTCCATCAGCGGCACGGCCGTCAAAGCGCCGGCGAGCGCGTTGCCGCCGGCGGTGACCGCCGCCAGCAGCTGGCCGAAGGCGGCGCTGACCGCGAGGAAGGCGCCGAGCGAGAGCCCGGGCGCGATGCCGGGCGTCTTGCTGTCGGAACCGGCGACCGCGGCATAGAGCACGACCGAGGCGAGGATCGGATAGAAGGCGTAGAAGGTGAGGCGGAGATTGGCGAACCGCTGGCCGCGGAGCAGGGCCGCACGCCGGCGCGCGAAGAGCTCGGCCCAGAGCCCGAAGATGCGCGGCTCGGCGGCGGCGATGCGGAGCTTGGCGATCCCCTGGATCATCTGGACGATCAGCCCGTCCTCGCGCCCGCCGAGCCGGATCGCCTCGCGGTCCTGCCGCACCTCGACATAGCAGAGACCGAGAGTCGCCAGCGCCGCCAGCCCGCCGACCACCAGCGCGATCAGCGCGAGGGTCGGGCTGTAGAGCAGGATCACCACGAAGCTCACCACCGCGAAGGCGCTGGAGAGCGTGGTCGCGACCGTGGTGCCCGCGAGCAGGCGCCGGATGCGCTGGATCGCCAGCACCCGGTCGGTCAGGTCGCCGGTGCCGAACTCGCGGAAGAAGCCGACCGGCAGGCTCAAGAGGCGCAGCATCATCGCCGGCTGGAGCGTCGCCTCGAGCCGCGATTCGACGCGCACCAGGGCGATGCTCTTGACCAGCTCGAAGGCCGCGGCCCCGAGCGCCGCAAGGCCCAAGCCGGCGATCACCGCGACCAGCGAGCCCATCTCCGCCCGCGGCACGATCCATTCGAACAGGAAGCCGGTCGCGATCGGCACCGCCGAGCCGAGCAAGGTGCCGAGGAGGCCCATGAGGAGGATGAGCGTGAGATCGCCGCCGGCCTGGCGGAAACCGAGCGCCACCATGCCGGCGAGATTGGCGCGATCGTCGGGCAGCGGCGGCGACAGCGTGATCGCATGGGGCGAGAGCGCCGCCGCGGTATCGCCGGTGACGCGACGCGTGTCCTGGTCGTCGACGGCGCGATAGCGCCCGTGCCGGTCGGGCAGCAGCGCCACCGGCCGCTGGTCCTCGGCCCACTGCCCGATCAGCGGCCCGTTCTCGCTGCGCCACCAGGATTCGCGCAACAGCACATGGCGCAGGCCGAAGCCGGCGCGCCGCGCCAGCATGGCGACCGCGGTCTCGTCATTCGCCGTCGCGGCGCCGTCTTGCTGCGCCGGGGCATCGTGGTCGCCGCGGAAGGCGCGCGTCGCCGCGGCGAAGGCCGCGTGCCAGGGATCGTAGCTGACGGCTTCCGCGCGTTGCTGCTGCGGGCCCTCGAAGATCCGCGCGAGCCGCGTCAGCGCGCGACGCACGGCCGTGCGATTGGTCTCCTGCCGGGCCGCCCAGCGCCGCTCCGCCGCCGCTTCGAAATCGCGCAGCTGGTCGGCGAGGGCCCGCGTCACCAGCACATGGAACCGCTCCAGCGCCGGCAGGACGAGCGCGCCCTCGAGCGCCGCGGTGGTCCTGGCGAGGCAGCGCCCGTCGGTCTCCGCCCGCAGGCCGAGACCGGCGGCGAGGGGGATCAGACCGGGATCGGCGGCGCGCACCGTGCCGGCGGCATCGACCGCCGCGAAGCTGCCTGCAATCGGCGCCGCCCAGAGCACGCCGGTGCCGGCGCGCAAGTTGGTGCCGGAAGCGCAGTCCGTCGGCAGGTCCGGCTGCAGGATCGCCTCGGGCCAGGCCGGGGCGGCGCCGAAGGCGATCTCGGCCAGTGCCGCGATCCAGGCTTCCAGCAGGCTCGCCGCGTCGGCGCGCTGCTGCGCCAGGGCGGCGAGCGATGGGAAGTGCTGCACCTCCGCTTCGAGCCCGCCGATCGCGAGCACCGCGACGGCATCGCAGCCGCTGAAACCGGCGAAGCCCTTGCCCGCCTCCACCCGCATCACATGGCGCCGGGCGCCGACCGCCTCGCCCTCCTGCCGCACCAGGGCGAAGAGATCGACATAGCCTTTGGTGACGAGGAACACGCCCGAATGCCGGTCGAGCCGCACCGGCGCATTGGCGGCGAAACGGAACGTCTCCGGCTGGGGCGCCGATGCCGGCACCAGACGCTCGACGCCCATGCGCTCGATGTTGAGCCTTTCGAAATTACTGGGCATCGATCAGCCTGCGGTATTCGGCGCAGTCGGCGAGCAGCGCCTCGTGCGTGCCGCGCGCCAGGATGCGGCCCTGCTGCAGCAGCACGATCTCGTCGCAGTCGCGGATCGTGCTCAGGCGATGGGCGATGATGATGCAGGTGCAGCCGCGGCGGCGGATGTTGTCGTCGATCTGCTGCTCGATCAGCGGATCCAGGGCCGCGGTCGCCTCGTCCAGCACCAGCACCGCGGGATCGCCGGTCAAGGCGCGCGCGATTTCCAGGCGCTGGCGCTGGCCGCCGGAGAGGTTGACGCCGGCCTCGGCGACCGGTGCATCCTGCCTCCCCGGGCGTACCGTGATCTCGTCGAGGATCGCGGCGTCCTTCATGGCGCGAAAGAGCGTCGCCTCGTCGACGCCCTTGTCCCAGAGGGTCAGGTTCTGCCGCACGGTGCCGTGGAAGAGGAAGATGTCCTGATCCACATAGGCCAGCGAGTTGGCGAGCACCGAGCGCGGGATCTCCGCGATCGGGATGCCGTCGATCCGAATCTCGCCGGACCAGGGATCATGCAACCCGGTGATGAGGCGCCCCAAGGTCGACTTGCCGCTGCCGGAGGCGCCCACCAGGGCGACGCGCATGCCGGGCTGCACGGCGAGATCGAAGTCGGTGATCAGCGGCGGCTCCTGGGCGTTGTAGCCGAAGCTGACGCCTTTGAGCTCGACCGCGCCGCGCAAACGTGCCGGACGGTCCGCCGCGCGCTCCTGGTCCTCGCGCTCCAGCGCGAAGCGGTGATCCTCCGGCGCCTCCAGCACGTCGCGGATGCTGGCGACGCCGGCCTTCATCTCCTGGAGCTGGGTCCCCATACCGAGCAGCTGGTTGATCGGCTCGGAAAAGGCGGTCGCCAGCGCCAGGAAGGCGACGAGGTCGCCGACCGAGATCCGTCCCGCCATCACCTCGAGACTGCCGGCGCCGAGCAATGCCGCATTGCCGAGCCCGGTCAGCAGCAAGGGCGTGACACCGATCACCGCCGCGGTGCGGTCGAGGTCGCGGCTGGTCGCCATCACCTTGGCATGGAAACCGGCCCAGCGGCCGAAAGCCTCGTGCTCCAGCCCGGCGGCCTTCAAGGTCTCGATCGAGCGCAGGATGCCGACGGTGGCGCCCATCAGCTGGCTGCGGTCCTTCATCAGCCGCTGCGCCGAGGCCGCGCGATAGCGCGTGACGATGCGCAACGCCACCACGTTCAAGAGCGCGATCGGCACGATGATGGCGGCGAGACTCGCGTTGAAGGCGACCATCACGACCAGGAACAGGACCGAGGTCGCGAGGCTCAGCGCGGTCGTGGCGAGCCCGCTGGAGAGCAGCCGCGCCACTTCGTCATTGGCGGTGACGCGGTTGGCGAGATCGCCGGCATGGCGCTGGGTGAAGAAGGCGATCGGCAGGCGCGTCAGGTGCCAGATGAAGCGGCTGCCCATCGCGAGCGCTAGCTTCGCCTCCAGCCGCAGCAGGTAATGCGACTGCAGCCAGACCATGGCGGCGCGCAGCAACGCGGTCGCCAGCATGCCGAGCAGCAGCGGCCGGATCCAGTCGTGCAGCGCGCCGATCAGCACGTCATCGACGAAGACCTTGGCGAAGATCGGCGTGACGACGCCGGGCACCACCAGCAGCAGGCTGAGCAGCAGCACCAGAGCGAGGCCGCCATAGGAACCGCGGAGGCGCTTCGCCAGCTCCGGCAGCATCCGGGGCGGCGCGCCGGCGCGCGCGAACTCCGGACCGGGCTCCATCGCCAGCACGACGCCGGTGAAGGATTCCGAGAACTCCTCCGGATCGACGCGGCGCGGGCCGAGTGCGGGATCGTTGATCGCCGCCATGCGGCCGACCCGGCCTTCGTAGACGACGAAATGATTGAAGTTCCAGTGGATGATGGAGGGGATCGGCAGCGTGTTGAGCTCTTCCGGCTCCTTGCGGAAACCCTTGGCCGACATGCCGTATTGGCGCGCGGCGCGCAGGATGTTGCTGGCCTTGGTGCCGTCGCGCGAGACACCGCATCGGATCCGCAAGTCCTCCAGCGTCGCCCAGCGGCCATAAGAGGCGAGGACCATGCCCAGCGCCGCGGCGCCGCATTCGACCGCCTCCATCTGCAGGATGGTCGGCGTCTTGCGTCGCCGGCGCTCGAAGCGGAAGACGCCGCGCAGCTTTTCGCCGAGCGCTTGCCAATCCATGGCGATCAGGGCCATGACGGCTACGAGGAGAGCCCGGCCTGCCCCTTGAGCAAGGGGATGAGCAGGGTGATGGGCGCGCGGCGGCTGATGGTGACCGCGGCGGTCGCCGTGGTGCCGCTGGAAAGCCGGAGCGGCGGACCGGGCCCGCCCGACCAGCGATAGCCGGTGGCCGTGCTCGGCTCCGGCATGAGCGCGACGCGGACCGCATAGGGCGGGCCCTGCTCCATGAAGCGCTGCACCAGCTCCGGGTTCTGCAACACCGAGGCCATGCCTTCGGCCGTCATCGGAAAATCGGAGACCGCGACCACGCGGCCGATCAGGGTGCCGAACTCCTCTTTCTTGACGGTCGCGGGCTCGATGCGCACATCCATGCCCGGCGCCACGCGCTTGCCGTATTCCGGCGGCACATAGAGCATCAGCTCGAGTCCGCTCCCCGCGGTCTCGATGCTGACGATCGGCCGGCCGGGCGCCACCACGGTGCCGGCGCTCGCCTTGACCTCGGTGATGACGCCGTCCAACGGGCTCACGATCCGGCTCGCCTCGTCGAGCTGGGTCTTCAGCTCATCGACCTTGCGCTGGGCCTCGCTCACCGCCTGCTGCGCGTCGAGCACCGCGAGGTCGCGCTGGCCCTGCAGCGCGCCCTCCTCGGCATCGAGCCTGAGGAGATCGCTCTGCGACGAGCGCGCCTCCTGATCCGCTTCGTCCATCGAGCGGCGCGTCTCCTCCTGGAAACGCTGCGTCAGGAATCCCTGGGCGACGATCTTGCTCTGCTTCTCCAGCAGGTCGCGATAGAAGGCGCTGCGCTGCTGGTCGGCGGCGATGATCTTCTCGAGATTGGCACGCTGCGCCATCGCGTTCTTGTGCTTCAAGTCGATCTGCTGCGCGTAGTTGGCGGTCAGGCTCTCGAGATCGGACTGCTTCTCGCGCACCACCGCCGCGGCATGGTCGAGCGCCTGCTTGAGGTCGGTGTCGTCCAGGCTGGCGAGGAGGTCGCCCTTCTTCACCTGGGTGCCGATGTCGGCGACCGAGATCAAGGTGCCGGAGACCGGCGACATGGCGTCGAACACGTGGCCGCCCTGCGTGACCAGGATGCCGGAGCCGTAGACCGAACGCGGCAGCACGCCGAACACGCTCCAGCCGATTGTGCCGGCGACGATCAGCACCAGCACGAGTGCGGCCAGCCAGCCCATCGGCGAGGTCAAGGAGATCAGGCGGTCGAGCTGTTCCGGCGAGGCCAGGCGCTCGATCGCGGCGGTGCGGAAGATTCGCTCGGACGACGTCGCCGCCATTTCCCCCTCCCGGCTAGCACCTCAGGTCCGTCGCACCGGCTGCAACTTCCGTTCAGAATCAACGGCAAGCGCAGCCCACCGCAGAGTATGCCCGGCGCCGCGCCGCGCCAATTTGAAAACAGGCAGGGTGTGACGGACTTCGGGCATGAGGGGTGAACACGCCGCAGACCGGCGCTTCGTGGAGCGGCGATGGCGCTTGGCTGGTGTAGCTGCGTCAAATCTGCTGTCGCAATAATCGCTGGAGTTCCAGCGCCTTGCGAGGCGGCTTCACGAAAAGCACACTATAGTGTGGGTCTCGGCTGGCTTTACGATGTGGCACGAGCCGGAGAATCCGCCCGTCATCGACGGTGGAGAGCTTCGAGGCAGAGACGGCGATCATCGAATCGATCCGCTCCCGGCCTTCGATCTGGCCGTGCTTTGCAGAGAAGCCAACCTGCAAGATGGCCCGTGAAGCCGCTCGGTGATTCCAGCCTTCAGGGCATGCTGATCGTATCCGCTGCGCCAAAGCATTTCGGACCGGACCCGAAACCTGGCCTATCGGGAACAGCCGCCGTGCGTGCCTCGCGGCTAGCGCACGCCCAGCTCCTTCTCCACCGCCTTCAGGCTCATCTCGCAGAGCCTGGCGATCTCGTCCACGTCCGCCTCCGTGACGATCAGGGGCGGGGCGAAGCCGAGGGTGTCGCCCATGCAGCGGGCGATGAGGCCGTTCTCGTAGGCGATGTGGTCGAAGGCCATGCCGACGTGGCGGGCCGGCGGGAACGGCGCACGGGTCTTCTTGTCGGCGACCAGCTCAATGCCGAGCATGAGGCCGGCGCCGCGCACCTCGCCGACGATCGGCGACCTGGCGGCGATCTCGTCGAAGCGCTGGCGGAGCCTGGCACCCAGGCGGCGCACATGGGCGACCACGTCCATCTCCTCGTAGATCTTGATCGCTTCCAGCGCCACGGCGACGCCGACCGGGTGGCCGGAATTGGTGAAGCCGTGGCCGAAGGCACCACCCTGCTTGTTGAACTCGGCGACCGCCGCATAGATCTCCGGCGCGACCACCACGGCGGAGATCGGGAAGTAGGACGAGGAGAGGCCCTTCGCCAAGGCCAGCATCTGCGGCTTCATGCCGACGGTCTCCTTGCCGAACCAGTTGCCGGTGCGGCCGAAGCCGCAGACGACCTCGTCGGCGAGGCAGAGGACGTCGTACTTGGCGAGCACCTCCTGGATGCGCGCGAAATAACTCTGCGGCGGCGCGATGATGCCGCCGCCGGCATAGATCGGCTCGGCGATGAAGGCGGCGACGCTGTCCGGGCCCTCGCGCAGGATCAGCTTCTCGAGCTCGGCCGCGAGGCGCGCGGCATAGGCGTCCTCGGTCTCGCCCTCGAGCATGCCGCGATAGGGATAGGGGGCCAGGGTGTGGAGGAAGCCCGGCAGCGGCAGGCCGAACTCGCGGTGCATGAATTCGAGGCCGCACATCGAGGCGGCGCCGATGGTGGAGCCGTGGAAGGCGCGGTCGCGGGCGATCACCTTGCGCTTGGTCGGCTTGCCGCGGGTCATGTGATAGAGCCAGGCGAGCTTCACCATGGTCTCGTTGGCCTCGGAGCCCGAGGTGGCGAAATAGGCCTTGCCACCGGTCATGCCGGTCAGGTGCACCAGCTTGTCCGCCAGCGCCGCAGCCGGCTCATGGGTGCGCTGGAAGAAGGTGTGGTAGAAGCCGAGCTCGGCATATTGCTTCGCGGCGGCGGCGGCGAGGCGCTTGTTGTTGAAGCCGAGCGTGGCGCACCAGAGGCCGGCCATCGCGTCGACATAGGCCTTGCCGCCGGCATCGAAGATCCGGATGCCGTCGCCGCGCGCCACCACCAGCGGCCCGCGCTGCTCCAGGATCTGGGGATTGGTCTGGGAATGGAGATGAAACTCGACATCGCGCCGCGCGACCGAGTTCGATAGGGTTGGCTGGTTCATGATGTCCTCCTCGCTTTCGCGTTGAACGGAATGCCGCCCGCGCCCTAGAGGCGACGGCCGGATGCCTTGTCGAAGATCAGCAGATGCTCAGGCTCGATCTCGGCTCTGACCGTGCTGCCGAGGGCGAGCCGCACGAAGCCGGGCAGGCTCGCGGTCAGCACGCCGCCTTCCCAGTCGAGCGTCACATGGGTCGTGGGGCCGACCGGCTGGACCATGCGCACCTTTGCCGGGAAGCCGCTGTCGCCCCCCGAATCGCCGAGCCGCACGTGTTCCGGCCGCACGCCGATCTCGACCTCACCGGGTTGCAGCCGCATGCCCGGATCGGTCGCGATCGCAACGCCGCCGACCCGGAAGACAACGCCCTCGGCGCAGGCGACCAGCGACGCCGGGAAGAGCTCGATCCGCGGGTTGCCGATGAAGGCCGCGACATAGCGCGTGGCGGGACGGCCGTAGATCTCCTCCGGCGTGCCGAACTGCTCGACGCGGCCCGCGTTCATCACCGCGATCCGGTCGGAGATCGACATCGCCTCTTCCTGGTCGTGGGTGACGAAGATCGAGGTGACGCCGAGCCTTTGGTGCAGCTCCTTCACCTCGGCGCGCATGCGGGTGCGCAAGCCGGCGTCGAGGTTGGAGAAGGGCTCGTCGAACAGGAAGACGTGGGGCTCGCGTACCAGGGCGCGGCCGATCGCGACCCGCTGCTGCTGGCCGCCGGAGAGATGGGCCGGGAGGCGCTCGAGCAGCGCCGAGAGCTCGAGCGACTCCGCCACCTTGGCCACGCGGCTGCGGATCTCGGCCGCTTGCAAGCCGCGCATCTTCAGGGTGAAGCCGATGTTCTGCGCCACCGTCATATGCGGATAGAGCGCGTAGTTCTGGAACACCATGGCGACGTCGCGCTGCACCGGGGAGAGATGGTTGACGCGCTGCCCGTTCATCAGGATGTCGCCCGCGGTCGCGTCCTCCAGGCCGGCGATCATGTTCAAGATCGTGGTCTTGCCGCAGCCGGAGGAGCCGAGGAGCGTCACGAACTCGCGCTCGCCGACCACGAGGTTCACATCCCGGCAGACCGCGACCAGGCCGAAGCTCTTCGAGATATTGCGCAACTCGATCGCGGTCACGCCCTCATCATCCTTTCGTCATGCCTTCTCATCCCTTCGTCATGCCTTGGGCGAAGCCGCGGATCACCTGGTTGCGGAACACGATCGCCAGCGCGATCACCGGCGCCACGCTGATGACGGCGGCCGCCATCATCTGGCCGAACACGGTCTGGTACTGGCCGGCGAATTGCGCGATCACCAGCGGCACGGTCTGGGCCTGCTGCCTGGTGAGGATCAGCGCGAAGAAGAACTCGTTCCAGGCCTCGATGAAGGCGAAGACCGCCGCGGCCGAGAGCGGCGGGATCGAGATCGGCAGCACGATGTGCCAGAAGGTGGCGACGACGCCGGCGCCATCGACCGCCGCCGCCTTCTCGATGCCGGAAGGGATGCCGATGAAAAAGCCGCGCAGGATCCAGATCACGATCGGCAGGTTGAAGGAGAGATAGACGAAGCCCAGCGAGAAGACCGAATCGATCAGCCCCATGCGGCTGATGGCGATGAACAGCGGGATGGCGATGGCGATGCCGGGCAGCATCTGGGTCGCCAGAACCAGGAAGGCGATGCTGTTGGCCCGCGGCACCGGCAGCCGCGCCAGCGCGTAGGCCGCGGGTGCGCCAAGCGTGAGGGCGACCGCGGTTGAGAACAGGGCGACGATCGAGGAGTTGACGATGCCGCGGGCCAGGGCCGCCGCGGCGCCCAGGACCTGCACGAAATTGTCGAGGGTGAAGCTCGCGGGTGCCAGATCCGGCGGCTGGGAGATCAGCGCCTCCTGCTTGAGCAGGCTCGAGACCACCAGCCACAGGACCGGTGCGATCGACCAGGCGACGAACAGGACGAGGCCGGCGCCGATCGCCGTCCGCGCCGCGGGACCGCCGCGCTGGCGCAAGGCGAAGCTCATCGCCGCACCGCCACCTGGCGCGGCCAGAGCAGCCAGACATAGAGGATGGCGAGGATCACCGTGACGGCGAAGATCACGTTGGCGATGGCGGAGCCATAGCCGAGATCGAGGAAGTTGAAGGTGACGCGGTAGGCGAGGAAGTTCAGCAGCGCCGTCGCATCCGCCGGCCCACCGCGGGTGAGCACGAAGACGATGTCGAACACCCGGAGCGACCAGATGGTCTGCAGGATGACGGCGACCGCGATCACGCTGCGGATGGTGGGCAGGGTGACATAGACGAAGCTCTGGAACGCATTGGCGCCGTCCATATAGGCGGCGCGGTAGAGCACGTTCGGCACCCGCTGCAGCCCGGCCAGCATCAGCAGCGCCACGAAGGGCACCGACTTCCAGATATCGACCAGCAGCAGGAAGTTGAGCGCCGAGAGCGGCGTGCCCAGCCAGACGTGATAAACCTTGATGAGGCCGAGGGCCGAGAGCAGCCCGTTGAGGATCCCGTAATTGGCGTGGAGGATCCATTTCCATAAGACGGCATTGGCGACCGGTGCGATCGCCCAGGGCACGACCAGCAGGATGCGGAAGAAGCCGAAGCGCCCCATCGGGTGATTGAGCAGCACGGCGACGCCGAGGCTGATCGCCACCACGAGGACGACCTCGACCGCGGAGAAATAGGCGGTGTTGACCACGGCACGTCGGAAGGTGCCGTCGGCGACCAGGCGGTGGAAGTTCTCCAGCCCGACCCAGCTCTGCGAGACCCGGCCGCCGGTCAGCTGCACGTGCTGCAGAGAGAGGAAGAGCGAATCGACGATCGGGTAGCCGAGCACCAGCGCCAGGATGAGCAGCGCCGGGAAAAGGAAGAGCAGGCCGACGCGGCGTCGGCGCTGCTCCAGGGTGGAAGGGATCGAGGCCAATCTCGGTCGGGTATTGGTGTGCTAGCTCTTCCGCCGCTTCACGATCGCGGTGACACTGTCGCTGGCATCGGCGATCGCCTGGGCCGCGGTCTTCTGGCCCTGCAGGGCCTTCTGGACCTCGGTACCGACGGCGACGGTGACCTCGTTGTAGTCGGCGGTGACGAAGCTGTCGTAAGGATGCTTCGCCTGCTCCAGCACGACGGCGGCATTGGGCGCCGCCTTCTGCACCTCGGGATCGGCCAGCACCGAGAGGCGGATCGGCAGCCAGCCGGTGTCCAGGCACTGCCGCTTCTGCACTTCGGCATCGAGATAGAACTCGATCAGCTCCCGCGCCTTGTCCGGGTTCTTGCTGGACTTGGTGACGGTCCAGGCATCGGTGCCGTCGATCGAGGCGCTGCCGGCGGGACCGGCGGGCAGGACCGCGCTGTCCAGCTGGCCCACGACCTTCGACTGCTTGGGATCGTTGCCGGCGTTCCACATGAAGGGCCAGTTCATCATCATGCCGGCGCGACCGGCGAGCAGCACGTTGGTCGCGTCGTTGATGCCGGCATAGGAGATCGAGCCGGGATCGGTGAAGGGCATGAGATCGACCATGAGCTGCAACGCGGCGACGCCGGCATCGCTCTTGAAGACCGGCATGCCGTCGTCGCCATACATCTTGCCGCCGGCCTGCTGCAGATAGGTCATCCAGTAGCTGGCGGTGCCGCCGATGCCGGCAGGATCGCCGTAATTCAGCACGAAGCCGAACTGGCCGTCATGGGTGAGCTCCTTGGCGGCGCGCTTCAGCTCGTCCCAATCCTTGGGCGGCGCGTTGAATCCGGCCTTCGCCAGCATCGGCTTGTTGTAGAAGAGGGTGAGCAGCGAGAGGGTGAAGACCGTGCCATAGCGCTTGCCGCCGACGGTGACGGTCGAGAAGCTCGACTTCGGCAGATCATCGACCAAGTCCTTCGTCAGATCGTCGGCATAGGGCACGATGTTGGAGAGCAGTTCCGGCACCCAGCCGCACATATAGACGATGTCCCAGGGCGCGGAGCCGGAGGCGAAGGCCGTCGCCATGCGGTCGTGCAGCTGCGGCCAAGCCAGCAGCTCGTAGTTCACATCGACGCCGTGGTCGCTCTTCCACTTGGCGAAGGCGTCCTCGGAGAACTTGGCGGCGCCCGGCGGCGAGGGATCGGGCGGCAGCGGCGCGAAGACGTTGAGCTTGGTCGCGTCGGCATGCGCATCGCGGAACCAGCGCGGCATGGTGGCGAGCGCGCCGGCCGCGGCGGTACCATGCATGAGGCCCCGCCGAGTCAGTCTGATGGACATTGTCTTGCCTCCCTTTGACCGCTCATTATCGAGCTTGATCGAAACTGTGGAGACGGGTAGGAAGCTTGTCAATAATTATTCCGTCATCCAGACATACTAATTAAGGTTTCAGAAAAGCCGAAGGATTTCATGCTTCTGAGTGCGACCAATATCGTCAAGGCGAAGCTGATCAACATCTGGGTGGTGTTCGAGGCGATCCGGATACACGGCCCGATTGCGCGGACCGCGATCGCCGAACTGACCGGGCTTTCCAAGCAGGCGACCTCGGACCTGGTGGACGAGCTGCTCTCGATGCAGTTCGTGCGGGAGGAGAAGTCGAGCGGGCGCGGCGTGGGCAAGCCGCCGACGCCGATCAGCATCAATCCCGACGGCGCCTTCACCCTCGGCTTCCATGTCGATTTCGGCCACCTGGCCTCGGTCGCCATCAATCTGGCGGGCGAGGTGCTGCATCGCGAGGACCATGCGCTCGGAGACTTGGCGCCGGCGCGCGCCGCCGCGGATATCGCGGTCACGGCGGAGCGGCTGCTGCAAGCGGCGGAAGTGCCGCGCGAGCGCATTCTCGGGATCGGGCTCGCGACGCCGGGGCCGTTTGCCGTGCCGGGCCTCAGTCCGCCGCGCCTGCCCGGCTGGGACGGCGTGGTGCTGCGCGACCTGCTGCAGCAACGAGTCGGGTTCAAAGTCTCCCTGGCCAATGACGGGCAATGCGCGGTGACCGCGGAATGGCGTTTCGGCGGGGTGGCGCGACGGCTCACCAATTTCGTCTATGTCTATATCGGCGTCGGGTTGGGCAGCGGCGTGATGATCGAGGGCGCCGCCTTCGGCGGAGCCAGCGGCAATGCCGGCGAGTTCGGCCACACCACCGCGGTTCCCGGCGGGCATCCCTGCATCTGCGGCAAGAACGGCTGCCTCGAGACCTATGTCTCGGTCGATGCCGCGATGCGCCATCTCGCCCAGAACGGGATCGAGGTCGCGTCGCTGGATGAGTTCGAGCAGCGGTTCAGCGCCCAGCATCCGGCGATCGCCGCCTGGATCGAGGAGGGCGTCGAGCCGCTCCGCGTTGGATTGAACACGATCGAGAACCTGTTCGATCCGCAGACCGTCATGCTGGGTGGCAACGCCCCGGCCTGGATGATCGACGCCTTCGTGGAACGGGTGCAACCGCTCTATCCTTCGGTCGGCAAGGATCACCGCGATTTCCCGCGGCTGATCAAGGCCGAACTCGGCCGCGACGCGGTCGCCCGCGGCGCCGCGGTGCTGCCGGTTCTCTCCAAGCTCAATCCGAAATATCAGCAGCTGAACCCCTTCGCGTGATTGCGCCGCGAGCCCCGTTTGCCGACACTGGGCCGCCACTCACTGCGGAGGGAGCCCGCCGATGGATCGGGAGAGCGGACGCGCGGTCGATCTCGCGACCCTGGCCGCGATCGTGCGTGAACGCAGCGCCGCTTCGCGCACGCTGACCGCCATTGCCGGGCCGCCGGGCGCCGGCAAGTCCACGGTCGCGACCGAGCTCGCCACGCGATTGAACGCCGATGCGCCGGGCAGCACCGCGGTGCTGGAGCAGGACGGCTATCATTTCGACGACTGGATCCTGGTGCCGCGGGGCTTGCGCCCCAGGAAGGGCGCGCCAGAGACCTTCGACGTCGCCGGCTTCCATCACATGCTGCAGCGGTTGAAGGCCAACCGCGAGGACGAGATCGCCGTGCCGGTGTTCGACCGGTCGATCGAGATCGCCCGCGCCGGCGCAAGGATGATTCCGCGCACCGTGCGTTGCCTGATCGTCGAGGGCAATTACCTGCTGCTCGACCGCGCGCCCTGGTCCTCGCTTTTCCCGCTGTTCGACACGACGGTGATGATCGAGGTGCCGGAGGACGTGCTGCGCCGGCGCCTCGAGGAACGCTGGCGCGGCTACAAGCTCCCGCCCGAAGAGGTCAGCGCGAAGGTCGAGGGCAACGATCTGCCGAACGGCCGGCTGATCATCGCGAACAGTGCCCAGGCCGAGCTGGTGTACCGGGGCTAGCGAGATTTCCGTCAGACCGCCAGCGACAGCGCCTCTGACGCCCGGTCGACGACCTTCCTGTCATTCTCGGAGGCCCAAATCGACAAGCCGGGGACCTCGCCGCGGCGAGCGTATCCCAGCGACTTCAGGAAGCTCCCGCAGTTGTTCTTGTTGTCCTCAATCAACACAATCGGTGCGTTCTTCCTGATCGTGTCGATGCCGCCCTTCAATGCTTCCAATTCATGACCCTCGACATCGAGCTGGATGACCGAAAGGTCGGGAATACCCAATGAATCGATGGTGATCAAACTCGTGAACTGGCCTCTGCTCCCGATTTTCGCGCTGCCGCCCTGGTGGACGCCCGCCTCGTCGCCGGTGTCGATCCTCGCAACCGATGCACTTTCGCCCAGCCCCGCGTTCATGAGGAGCACGTTGTCCAATTCATTCTCCTGGATGCAGAGCTTGGCCATGATGAAACTCTCCAGGACCGGTTCAAACGCGTAGACGGTGCTCGGACAGGCTCTCGCAAAGGACGGAAGCATGTCGCCGAAGAACGTGCCGGCGTGGACCAAGCTTCCCGGCCGCAGCTTCATGAGCATGGCGATGAGGGCATGCGTGTCAGGTTCATAGAGAGTCCCTGACAATATGCATTCAGAGGCCGGCCGGTGCGCAGCGTATTCCGGCACAAAGAACGTGCCCGATGATGTCGACACACGCCGAAATTCAATGGCAAAGCTCTGACCGGATGCCAAGGACAGTATGGTTCTGCCGGCTCCTTGGTCCTCCGTGGCGCCGGCCCCGGGAGGCCGCTTGTTAAGCCTTGCCGCCACGCCTTTCAGGCCCGACCAGACGATCGGCGGAATGAACGCCTTCACACGTGCCTTCATGCTCATAGCAACCCTCAATAGAACCGATGTGGCTTACGCGACGATGACCAAGCGGCCTGGACACAGAAATTTCACGGAAACGTGGCAAACGGGCGTCAACCTGCGATAGGATTTTCCTCGTGCGGTGCTTTGCCGCTGATGCGGCGTATGTCGCCCTCACCGAAGCCCTCGACACACCCCTGCTGACTCGCGACGAGCAACTGGCCGCGGCGGCCGGGCAGCGGGCGCAGATCGAGTTGGTATAAGGAGAGACCGGACTTTCCAGGAACACCGCCTCGGCTGGGACCTGGCGTCTGGTCAACGGAGCGACAAGTGACCGAGCAGGAGCTGACCGACCGCGTGTTGGATAAAGTGGCGGGCGCGCCCGACTTGCGCTTCCGCGACGTGATGCTGGCGCTGGTGAAGCATCTCCACGGCTTCATCCGCGAGGTGGGGCTGACGCAGGAGGAGTGGCGCAGGGCGATCGACTTCCTGACCGCCACCGGCCAGAAATGCGACGCCAAGCGCCAGGAGTTCATCCTGCTCTCGGACACGCTCGGGGTCTCGATGCTGGTCGATGCGGTCAATCACCGGCTTCACCAGGGTGCGACCGAGAGCACGGTGCTCGGCCCGTTCCATGTGGCGGGCGCGCCGATGCTGCCGCTGGGTGCCGATATCGCCGAGGGCGAACCGGGTGTGCCGACCTTCGTCTCCGGCCGCGTGACCGACGTCGGCGGCAAGCCGATTGCGGGCGCGGAACTCGATGTCTGGCAGACCGACGCGGACGGATTCTACGACGTGCAGCGCCCCAGCTTGGGCGCGATGCGGCTGCGCGGCAAGTTCACCACCGACGCCGAAGGCGGCTATCGCTTCCGTACGGTGAAGCCGGTCTCCTATCCCATTCCGACCGACGGTCCGGTCGGCCGCATGCTGGAGAAGCTCGGCAGCCATCCCTACCGGCCAGCGCATCTCCACATGATCGTCAGCGCCGAAGGTCACGCGCCGATCGCGACCCATATCTTCGTCGCCGGCGACCCCTACATCGATTCCGACGCGGTGTTCGGCGTGAAGCCCTCGCTGATCGCCGATTTCACCGAGCACGCGCCGGGCCCGGCACCCGACGGCACGAGGATGGATCGCCCGTTCTGCGACATCCGGTTCGACTTCAAGCTGAGCCCGATTCAGCCCTGATCGACATCGAGGATCGCCTGGGCGAAGGCTTGCGGCGCCTCCTGAGGCAGATTGTGCCCCACGCCGCCGGCGATGGTGCGATGCTCGTATTTGCCGGAGAATTTCTTGGCATAGGAAGCGGGCTCGGGATGCGGCGCGCCGTTGGCATCGCCCTCCATGGTGATGGTCGGCACGGTGATGACCGGCGCCGCCGCGAGCTTTTGCTCGAGGTCGTCGTACTGCGCCTCGCCTTCGGCGAGGCCGAGCCGCCAACGGTAATTGTGGATCACGATCGCCACATGGTCGGGATTGTCGAAGGCCGCAGCGCTGCGGAGGAAGGTGGCGTCGTCAAACTTCCATTGCGGCGAGGCGGTCTGCCAGATCAACCGTGCGAAATCGCGGCGGTTCTGGTCATAGCCGGCGCGGCCGCGCTCGGTGGCGAAGTAATACTGGTACCACCAGGCCTGCTCGGCCTTTGGCGGCAGCGGATTCCGGTTGGCGGCCTGGCTGCCGATCAGATAGCCGCTGACGGCGACGATGCCCTTGCAACGCTCCGGCCACAGCGCCGCGACGATGCAGGCGCTCCGCCCGCCCCAGTCGTAGCCGCCGATCGTCGCATGCTGGATCTTGAGCGCGTCCATCAGCGCGATCGCGTCAGCCGCGAGGGCTGCCGGCTGTCCATTGCGCGCGGTCTCGCTCGAAAGAAACCGCGTCGTCCCGTAGCCGCGCAGATAAGGCACGATCACCCGATAGCCTGAGGCGGCGAGCAGAGGGGCCACGTCGACATAGCTGTAGATGTCGTAGGGCCAGCCGTGCAGCAGAAGGACGGCGGGCCCGTCGGCCGGACCCGCCTCGGCATAGCCCACGCTGAGTGCGCCGGCATCGATCCGCCGCAAGCTGCCGACCGACGTGTTGGTGCCGGGCGCGATGGCCGGCACCGCAGCGGGCTTGGCCGATTGTGCCTTGGCCCGGCCGATCATGCCGAGTTCCGCCGCGGCGGCAATCATCGCCGCCGTGCCGACGAAGCGGCGCCGGTGCAGATCGACGCCATTGCGCGTCCGCGTGCTGCTGCCCATCCAAGACTCTCCGCGATGGCTAGACCAACCTGATGACGGCGTCGATGTTGCCCTTCACGGCGCGGGAATAGGGGCAGAGCTGCTCCGCCTGCTCGACCAGTGACTGGGCGACATCGCGTGGCAAGCCCGGCAGGCTGACGTTCAGGCGCGCGCCGAGCGTGTAGTTGCCGCCGATCAGATTGAGATCGACCTCGGCGTCGATCGCGAGATCGGGCGGCAGCGCCACCTTCTTCTTGCGCGCGGCGATCGCGATCGCGCTTTCGAAACAGGCCGACCAGCCGGCGCCGAACATCTGCTCGGGATTGGTGCCTTCGCCGGGCGCGCCCGGCACCGTGAAGTGCACGTGCAGACGTCCGTCCGAGCTCTTGGCCTCGCCGCCCTCGCGGCCGCCGGTGGTGTGGATCTTCGCGGTGTAAAGCAGCTTGTTCATCTCGTTCATGGCCAGAATCCTGCGATAGAAGGGAACAAAGGGAGGGGCGGCGCGCGGGGGCGCACGCGCCGCCGGCGCCGTTACGCCCGCAGCGTCTTGAACGCTGCGCGGAGCTCGGCGCTGAATGTCGCCGGCTGCTCCCAGGCGGCGAAATGGCCGCCCTTGTCGAGCCGGTTGAAGTGGATCAGCTTCGGGTAGGCCTTCTCCGTCCAGCTCTGCGGGGCGGCATAGATCTCGTCCGGGAACACGCTCACCGCGACCGGGATGGCGATGTGCTTCGGCGCGAAGAAGGCGAGCTTGCTTTCCCAATAGAGCCGTGCCGAAGAGACCGCCGTCTTGGTCACCCAGTAGAGCGTCACGTTGTCGAGGATGTCGTCGCGCGTCAGGCCTTCGGTCTGGCCGTCGAACACGCGGGCGATCATCTTGTAGCTCCTGATGTCGTGATCCAGCATGAAGGCGGCGAGGCCTATCGGTGAATCCTCGAGCGCGTAGAGGGTCTGCGGCCGGTGCGCCATCTCCAGCGCGTAGCCGAGGCCGTTCTTGTAGAAGTCGTCGAGCTGGGCATAGGCGTTCTTCTCGTCCGGCGCGAGGCCGGCCGGCGCGGCACCGCCCTTGGCCAGCGCCGCGGCGATGTCGTCCGGGATGGTCGCCGGCATGTTGGTGTGGATGCCGAGCAATCCCGGCGGCGCGATGAGGGCCATCTGCTCGGTGATCGCGTTGCCCCAATCGCCGCCCTGCGCGACGTAGCGGGTGTAGCCGAGCCGCTGCATCAGCACGATCCAGGCCCTGGCGATCCGGATGGGATCCCAGCCGAGCTCGGTGGGCGCGGCGGAGAAGCCGTAGCCCGGGATCGACGGGATCACCACGTCGAACGCATCCTCGGCCTTGCCGCCATAGGCCGTCGGATCGGTCAACGGGCCGATGATCTTCAGCTGCTCGATGATCGAGCCGGGCCAGCCGTGGGTGACGATGACGGGCAGCGCGTTCGCCTCTTTCGACTTCACCTGGATGAAGTGGATATCGACGCCGTCGATCTCGGTGGTGAACTGCGGCAGGGCATTCAACCGCGCCTCGGCCTTGCGCCAGTCGTGGCTCGTCGCCCAGTAGTCCGCCAGCGCCTTCAGCGTTTGAAGCTGCACACCCTGCGATGCGTCGCTGACCAATTCGCGGTCGGGCCAGCGCGCAGCAAGGACGCGGCGCTTCATGTCGGCCAGCACGTCATCGGGCACCGCGACCTTGAACGGACGGATCTCGCCGTCTCCGGTACCGGCATAGACCGCGGCCGGAATCAGGCTGAGGGCGGTTGTGGCGGCGGCGGCGACCAGCACGTCGCGCCGCGTGGGCGATGACGAGTTCTCCGACATGACACTCTCCCTGGGTTCCGTGGGCACAGCAGAAGCGAATTGCCGGAGATCAAGTACACGGTCGATGTCGGACGGGCGATTGGACGATGGTGTCGACGGCACCAAGGTATCATTGGCCGCGCTGCTGGCCGTCGACAGTTCATGAGCAACGCAGTGCGGCAGACTTCCGCTGGGATTCCCCACCCAGCGCGTTGCGCATCTGTAAGGCCCGAAGCCGCCCAATCGGATCGACCGATACCAACGTATAATGGGTGCGCGGCGATTGAGAGGCGCATCCTCGGTCGGCAGGGGAAAGCTGGATCGAACGAAGGATGGGAATGATCGACACGAAGGGCGTGGTCATGAACGCGTCGCCCGGCACCGCCGGCTGATCGTGAAAACGGAACCGATCGCCATCGAGATCGAGCACCTGCAGCGGCGGGTGGCGGAGCTTGCTGCGACCAATGCACAGCTCATGCGGCAGCTGGCGGACGCCCGGCGTGCGGAGCCTCGCTCGCTCTCCCGCGAGTCATTCTTGGGCTCGATGGTGGAGAGCATGCCCGTGCCGATCGGGATCATGACGCCGGCGGGTGAATGCGAGGCGGTCAATCGGCCGGTACTGGACTACACCGGTAAGACGCTCGAGGAACTCAAGCACTGGACCACCGGCGACGTCGTGCACCCCGACGACCGCCCAATGACGGTCACCGCCTGGAGCCGCGCACTCAAATCCGGTCAGCCCTATGAGATCGAGACCCGCCTGCGTCGCGCCGACGGTACTTATCGCTGGCACCATGTGCAGACCTTTCCGATCCGCGACACCGAGGGTCGCATCGTCCGCTGGTGCGTGTTGCAGACCGACATCGACGACCGGAAGCGGGCGGAAGAAGAAGTCCGGAATCGGGACGTGCTGCTGGAATCCATCTTGGAGAGCGTGGCCGCGCCGATGTCGCTCTGGGGGACGGACGGCGAACCGGAGGCCACGAACCAACTGCTGGGGAGCTATTTCGGCAAGGCCTTGACCACGCTCGACGAGTGGCAGGCGGTTCTCCATCCCGCAGAGCGGAACGCCGCGCTCGAGAGATGGAAGCGGGCGCTGGTGACCGGGGAGGCATACAACGAGGAGGTGCTGCTCCGGCACGTCGACGGCACCTATCGATGGAACGATGTGCGGAACTTTCCCATGCGGGGCGCCGACGGCGGAGTCGTTCGCTGGGTCGTGGTGCAGCTCGACATCCATGATCGAAAACAGGCCGAAGAGGCGCTGGCGGCGAGCGAGCGACGCCTCAACCTGATCATCAACACCATCCCGGCGATGGCGTGGTCCGCCGATATCGACGGGAATGTCGACTTCTTCAACCAGCACTTCCTCGACTATGTGGGCCTGCCGCTGGAGCGGATGCGCGGGTCGGGTTGGAGGGACACGGTGCATCCGGACGACGTCGATCGCCTGGTTGCGGCCTGGAGGGCGGTGATGGGCGAGCGCCGTACGGGCGGCGGCGAAGCCGAGGCAAGGCTGCGCCGATTCGACGGGACATACCGCTGGTTCTTGATGCGCGTCAGTCCGCTTACCGACGGGAATGCGGAGGTCGTCCGGTGGTATGGCGTCAACACCGACATCGAGGACCGCAAGCGTGCGGAGGATGCGCTGCGCGACACCCAGTCGGAGCTGGCGCATCTCACCCGGGCGATGACCATGGGGCAGCTCACCGCCTCGATCGCGCATGAGCTCAACCAGCCGCTGGCCGGCATCATCGCCAATGCCAGCACCTGCCTCCGCATGCTCGGCGCCGACCCGCCGAACGTGACCGGCGCAAAGGAAACCGCCCGTCGAACGATTCGAGACGGCAATCGCGCCTCCGAGGTGATTGCGCGGCTGCGCGCGCTCTTCAGCAAGAAGCATCCGGCGATGGAGGTCGTGGACCTGAATGCGGCGACACAGGAGATCATTGCGTTGACCTTGGCGGAGTTGCAGAGAAACGGCGTGACCTTGCGGGTCGATCTCGACGAGGAGCTTCCGCTGGTTTCCGGCGACCGCGTCCAGCTGCAGCAGGTCGTCCTCAATCTGATCCTGAACGCGATCGAGGCGATGCAGGGTGTCGCCGACCGGCGGAGAGAGCTGGTGATCTCGACCGGGCGCGACGGCTCGGACCACGTCCGGCTTGCGGTGAAGGACGTCGGCGTCGGGGTCGATGCGGGCGCGATCGAGAAGCTCTTCCATCCGTTCTACACCACCAAGAGCAGCGGGATGGGGATCGGGCTCTCCGTCTGCCGATCCATCATCACGACCCACCAGGGACGGCTGTGGGCGGAGCCCAATGACGGACCCGGGGCGACGTTCGCGTTCTCGATTCCCTGCGAGGCGAAGTTCGATGCGGATGTCGACGGGCTTGCACCCACCGCCAGCGCGCCAAGTATGTGGGAGCATCCATGATGCGCGAGCGGGCATTGGTCGCGGTCGTGGACGACGATGAATCGGTGCGCGAGGCGTTGCCGGACCTCGTTCGCGAGCTTGGCCACGAGGCCGAGGCTTATTCCTCGGCCGAGGACTTCCTCGCCTCGAGCCGCATCGACCAGACCAGGTGCCTGGTCCTCGACATCGCCATGCCGGGCATGACGGGGCTCGATCTGCAACGCGTGCTCGCCGCCCGCGGCAAGAACATCCCGATCGTCTTCATCACCGCGCATGGCGACGAGACGGTGCGGCGCCACCTGAAGGAGCGCGGCGCCGTCGACTGCCTGGTGAAGCCGTTCAGCGACACCGCGCTCCAGGAGGCGATCAATGAAGCGCTCAACCCGAAATGATTCGACTCGTATTGCACCTCACGACCATCGGAGGCTATACATGAACCGCGGAAACGCGCTGAACGACGAGCCGGGATCATCAGCCATGCCGGACGTCTCGCCAATCGTGTACGTCGTGGACGACGACATCTCGGTGCGCGAAGCCCTCGAGGGGCTGATCCGCGAGGCCGGATGGCGAACCTCGGTCTTTGCCTCCGCGGGCGAGTTTCTCGCCCATGCGCGCCGCCCGAGCCCGAGCTGCCTGGTGCTCGACGTGACGCTGCCGGATCTCAACGGGCTCGAGCTGCAGCAGCGTCTCGCCGCCGAGCGGGCGGAGATGCCGATCATCTTCATCACCGGCTATGGTGACGTGCCGATGACGGTGCGCGCCATGAAGGCGGGCGCGATCGAGTTCCTGACCAAGCCGTTCGGCGACGACGTGCTGCTGGACGCCATCCGCGGCGCCCTCGCGCGCAGCACCGCGGCGCTCGGCCAGGCGACCGAGGTGCAGGCGCTGCGCGACCGCTACGCGTCCTTGAGCGGCCGCGAGCGCGAGGTGATGGCGCTGGTGGTCTCCGGCCTGATGAACAAGCAGGTCGGCGGCGAGCTCGGCATCAGCGAGATCACGGTGAAGGCGCATCGCGGACGCGTGATGCGCAAGATGAAGGCGGCGTCGCTCGCCGATCTCGTCAACATCGCCGGCAAGCTTCACATTCCGCATTGATCGACGCACGCCTCGCCTCCGCCACGGCGCTATACCAAGGTATCGACGATACCTTGGTGCGATAGAGCCGCCTCCGCTGGTCTGCCATGAAGAACGCGCCGGGAAAACCCGGCGCGTCCCCCGCAGCAGGAGGCAGACATGTACGACAGCGAACTCGCTAGGCAGTTCCGTCTCGAGCGCCGCTCTGGCGCCTATTGGCGCGTCACCATCGACATCCCGCCGCTGAACATCTTCGGACCAGAGAACATGCCGGCCCTCAATGCGGCCGTCGCGGCGATCGAGTCGGATCGCGACGTCAAGGTGGTCGTGTTCGACAGTGCGGTCGAAGGCTTCTTCATCACCCACTACAACTTCCTCGCGAAGCCGGAGGACACGCTGGATCTGCCGCCGGGCCTGACCGGCCTGCAGCAGCTGCCGGACGCACTGGTCCGGATCAGCCGTGCGCCGGTCGTGTCGATCGCCAAGATCCGCGGCCGGGCGACCGGGGTCGGCAGCGAATTGGCGCTCGCCTGCGACATGCGCTTCGCCAGCCGCGAGAAGGCGATCCTCTCCCAGTGGGAGGTCGGCGCCGGCCTGGTGCCGGGCGGCGGGCCGATGGCGCGCCTGCCGCGTCTGATGGGCCGCGGCCGCGCCCTGGAAGTGCTGCTCGGCGCCGACGACATCCCCGGCGATCTCGCCGAGCGCTACGGCTACGTCAACCGCGCGCTTCCCGAAGCCGAGCTCGACGGTTTCGTCGATGCGCTGGCCGAGCGCATTGCCTCCTTCGACAAGCACGCGATCGCCGAGACCAAGCGGCTGGTCAACGTCAACAGCCTGCCGCCCGATTCCGAGATCGCTCCGGAATGGGATTCCTTCATGACGTCGCTGGCTCGTCCGACCACCCAGGCACGGATCGAGAAGCTGATGGAGCGCGGCTTCCATAAGCCCGGCGACGTCGAGACGCGGCTCGGCCATCACGTCGGCCAGCTCGGCCGGTGACCCCCTCTACTCCAAAACCCAAGTATGCAAAGGAGAAGCACGATGAAGATCCTGATGGTGTTCACCTCGCATGACATCCTCGGCAATACCGGCCGCAAGACCGGGTTCTGGCTGGAGGAGGGTGCGGCGCCTTACTACGTGTTCAAGGATGCCGGCGTCGAGCTCACCCTCGCTTCGCCGAAAGGCGGCCAGCCACCGGTCGATCCGAAGAGCGATCTCCCGGAGAACCAGACCGAGGCCATGGCGCGGTTCAAGCAGGATCCCGAGGCGCAGAAGGTGTTCGCCAACACCGCGAAGCTCGCCGACATGAAGTCGGAGGACTTCGATGCCGTGTTCTACCCGGGCGGCCATGGGCCGATGTGGGATCTGGTCGACAATCCGGACTCCATCGCCTTGATCGAATCCTTCTACAATTCCGGCAAGCCGGTCGCGGCGGTCTGCCATGCCCCGGCGGTGCTGCATCGGGCGATGTATAAGGGCGCGCCGATCGTCAAGGGCAAGCGGGTGACCGGCTTCGCCAACAGCGAGGAAGAAGAGGTCCAGCTCACCAAGGTGGTGCCGTTCCTGGTGGAGGATGAGTTGAAGCGGCTGGGCGGCCTGTTCGAGAAAGCGCCCAACTGGCAGCCCTTCGCCATCACCGACGGTCGCCTCATCACCGGGCAGAATCCCGCCTCATCGACCTCCGGCGCCCAGGCGCTGGTGACGTTGCTTTCCGGGATGCACGCCTCCGATGCAGCGTAATCGGGACGCGGCGTAATCGCCACCGTGGGGCCGGCCTCGATCGGACTTCCGCGCCGGGGCCGGCCTCCATCACGCAAAGGAACGCGCCCATGCAGACCGCAAGCGCCACGCCGGCTGCGTTGAAGTCGATCCTGCCCGATGAGCTCGACTGGAAGCCGTTCGCCGCCTTTCCGCCCGCCGCGCGCCTCGCCGTACTGCTCGGACACCCGTCGCGGCCCGGCCCTTATGTCATCCGGGTGAAGCTGCCCGCCGACGAAAGGCTGATGCCGCACTGGCATCCCGAAGACCGCATCTACACGGTGATGTCCGGCATCTTCCATATCGGCCTCGGCGAGCGGTTCGACCCTGCGAAGCTGCAATCCTATCCGCCCGGCTCCGTCGTGCTGCTGCCCGGCCACACGCCGCATTTCCATTGGGCGAAGTGCGGCGAATACGTGACGCAGGTGATCGGCGTCGGGCCGCTGGGCATCGAATACATGGATCGCCACGACGATCCGCGGAAGGTGCAGCCATGATGATGCGCCTGCGACCAGCCGCGCTGCGCGATTTCGACCGGAGCGGCTTGGGCGTTGATTCGATCGAGGCCTGGCCGGCCGCCGGCGGCGGACTCCTCGTCGGAATGGCCGAGCCGGCCTTTGCCGGACGGGCGCCGCTGCGGCCGGCGGTCAAGACCCTGTTCATCCGCATCGATGCCGGCGGCGCGATCGCGCTCCTGCTGCCCTATGCGACGCTGGAGGAGGAGCTGGGCCTCTGCATCCGCGCGCTGGTGGCTTCGGAGCTGTCGCTGCCGGAGAGCGGGATCGCAATCCTGGTCAGCGGCGATGCCGTCCCGCGCGGCTTCCCGGCTTTGGTCGATCTCGGTCCGCGCGTGGAGCACAGCGTCAGAGCCTGCGCGGCAGTCGCGCGGGACCTGCTGATGGCCGCCGCCGCCGAACTCTGGGGACTCCGCGTCGAACTCTGCCGCGCCGCAGAGGGCTCGGTCTTCGGCCGCTCACGCGACCAGATCGCGCGCTATGGCGAGCTCGCGGCCGATGCCGCTATCTGCGACGTACCGAGCGCGGTGCGGCGGTGTTCGGACCGCTGCAGAGGTTCCGGCGTGCTCAGCCGGCCCGACGCAGGGTGAACGAGCTGACCAGGAAACGCTGCATGACGATGAAGATGAACAGCAGCACGCCGCTGGTGATCATGATCCAGGCGCCGTTGAGCGAGCCGTTGAAGATGATCAAGGTGGCGATCAGGCCGAGGATCATGCCGCCGAACAGGGTGCCGGCGACCATGCCGACGCCGCCGGTCAGCAAGGTGCCCCCCAGCACCACCGACGCGATGGCGTTGAGCTCGTTGCCGGTCCCGGCCAGCGGGTAGCCCGACGAAGTGTAGAGCGCATAGGTCACGCCGCCGAGCGCGCTATAGAAGCCGCCGAGGGCGTAGATCTTGATGGTCGTGCGTCGCATCGGCACGCCCATGAGGATCGCCGAGGCGCGGTCGCCGCCGATGGCGTAGACGTTGGTGCCGAAGCGGGTGAAATGCGCGATCACGATGGCGACCGCGAGAACCACCAGCATGACGATCGCGGAGCTGGCGAGGAAGCCGCCTCCCGGCAGGGGAATGTTGGTTCCGGCGAAGGCGTCGACGAAGGGGTGCCTGATCGGTATCGAATCCAGCGTGACCATGAAGCAGGCGCCCCGCAGCATGAACAGGCCGGCGAGCGTGACGATGAAGGGTTGGATCTCGCAGAAGTCGATGATGAACCCCTGAAAGGCGCCAAACGCCAGGCCGAAGACCAGCATCAGGCCGGCGGAAGCGAGCGGATGCCAGCCCATGGTGTCCAGGCTCGCCATGACGACGCCGACGAAGCCGATCATCGAGCCGATGGAAAGATCGATGCCGCCGGAAAGGATGACGAATGTGGTGCCGATCGCCGCGATGATGATGAAGGCGTTATCGGCAAGGATATGGCCCAGCACGAGGGTCGAGAAGAAATGCTTGTAGAAGACGCCTCCGGTGACGAACAGCGCCACGAAGACGGTGATGGTCGCCACCAGCGGCAGATATCGTTCCCTCATGGCCTCCCCCTTCTCGCCGTCCCGCGGCGGAACAGCGAGAACACGGCTTTGCGGAAATTGTTCGACTGCAAGAGGAGCACGAACAGCACGACGACGGCCTTCACCAGCAGGTTGTATTCGGGCGGCAGGCCGCTCGTGAGGATAGAAGTGGTCAGCGCCTGGATGACCAGCACGCCGATCAGCGTCATGCCGAGATAGATGCGCCCGCCGGCCAGCGACCCGCCCCCGATCACCACCGCCAGGATCGCGTCCAACTCGCTGTAGAGGGCGACGCTGACCGGATCGGAGGTGTGGGTGTCGGCGGTCAGGATGATGCCCGCCCATCCGGCGCAGACGCCGGATATCAGATAGGCGGAATACTTGATCAGGCGCGCGTTGATGCCGGCGAGATCGGCCGCGGCGGCGTTGCCGCCCACCGCCTCAAGAAACAGGCCGAGGGCGGTTCGCCGGATGAGCAGCCACAAGACCGCGAAGATGGCGGCGCCGAGGATCAGCCGCGTCGGGATCAGGCCGAGATGGCCGACGCTCAGACCCTGGAGCAGCGGGCTCTCGAAGCTGGGATTGGTGCCGCCGTAGATCAGGTTGATCATCAGGCCGATGCCGCGTCCCGACACCATCAGGATCAGCGTGGCGATGATCGGCTGGATGTCGAGCACGGCGACCAGGAAGCCGTTCCATATGCCGCACAAGAGGCCGACGCCGAGCGCGACCAGAAGGATGACGAAGTGCGGATCGCCTTCGTGAATGCGCCAGGCAATGGTCGCGCCGACGACTGCGATCACCGATCCGACCGAGAGGTCTATGCCCTTGGTGCCGATCACCACGGCCATGCCGAGCGCAAGCAGCGCCGTCGGCACGGCGCGATAGAGGATGTCGATCAAGCTGCCGAACAGGCGACCTTCGACGATCCGGATGGTGAAGAAGCCGGGTGCGACGAAGCCGTCCACGATCAGGATGACGGCCAGCGCCAACAGTGGCCATACCGCGCGGTGACCAGCCAACTTGCGCAGCAGGCGCGTGCCGCGGGTCTGCGGCGGCGTCATTCTTGAGGCTTGGTCCATGAGCGGCCGCCGGCAATGGTACGAATGATGTTCTCACGCGTGATGTCGTCACCGGCCATCTCGCCGACCATGTTCCGGTCGCGCAACACGGCGACGCGATCGCTGACGGCCACGAGCTCATCGAGCTCGGACGACGCCACGAGCAGCGCCAGACCCTCGGCACACAGGCGCCGGATCAGCGCGACGATCTCGGCATGGGCGCCGACATCGATCCCGCGCGTCGGCTCGTCGAGCAGCAGCACCTTGGGCCGCGAGGCCAAGGCGCGGGCCAGCACCACCTTCTGCTGGTTGCCGCCGGAGAGCTGACCGACCGGCTTGTCCGCATCCGGCGTATCGATGTCGAGCGCCTTGATCATCTCCTCGGCGAGCCGATTCTGCTCGTCGAGCGGCAGACGGTGCAGCCAGCCGCGCTTGGTCTGCAGCGCGAGCACGATGTTCTCCCGCACACTCAGCTCGCCTATCAGCCCCTCGGCCTTGCGGTCCTCGGGGCAGAGCACGATGCCGTTGCGCAGCGAGTGGCGCGGCGAGTTGCGGAGGACCGGCCGGCCCTCCAGCTGCACCTGCCCGGAATCCGGATGGATCGCCCCGAACATCAGCTTGGCGGTTTCCGTCCGCCCCGAACCCAGGAGGCCGGATAGCCCGACGACCTCGCCCGGACGCAGCGACAGGTCGAACGGCGCCATGGTGCGCCGCCGCCCCAGCTGTCTGGCCTCGAGGACCGGCGCGGCTTCCGTCTTCCCGGCCCGGGCTTTCGCCTTCGCCTGCTCCTCGACATGCCCGAGCGCGCGGCCCAGCATCATCGAGATCAGTTGGAGGCGCGGCAATTCCGCCGTCAACGCCTCGCCGACCAGGCGGCCGTTGCGCAGGACGGAGATGCGGTCCGAGATCTCGTAGACCTGATCGATGAAATGCGTGATGAAGACGATGGCAATGCCGTGCGACTTGAGATCGCGCACGATCTGGAATAGGAGGTTGGTCTCGTTTGCATCGAGGCTGGCGGTCGGCTCGTCCAGCACCAGCACCCGCGTATCGTCCTCAAGCGCGCGGGCGATGGCGACCAGCTGCTGAATCGCCACCGAGTAGGAGCCGAGCTGGCGCTCGACATCGATATCGAGGTTGAGGCGCCGCAGCCGTTGACGCGCCAACGCGCTTGCGCTCCGCCAGGAAATCAGCCCGAAGCGAAGCGGCTGGCGCCCCAGCGTGAGGTTCTTGGTGACCGACATGGTCGGGACCAAGTTGACCTCCTGATAAACCGTGCTGATGCCGAGCGCCTGAGCGTCGCCGGTGGTTCTGATCTCGACCGGCCGGCCGTCGAGACGGATCTCGCCCTCGTCGGCTCGCAGTGCCCCGGTCATGATCTTGATCAGGGTCGACTTGCCGGCGCCATTCTCGCCGAGCAGCGCATGCACCTCGCCGGCACGCAGTCGCAAGTCGACCTTCTCGAGCGCCCGCACGCCGGGAAACGTCTTCGAGACGCCGAGCAGTTCAATTCGCGGATTCGTAGCCTCACCCACGGCGGCCGTCCCGCTGTCGTCTTCGGTCTACCAGACTACCACACCCTGCCGGCAACCGGGGAGGCGGCGCCTCGCCAAGGCGCCGCCCTTCGGTCACGTGGCTCGGGTATGGACGACCGTCAGTTCGCCGGAATGGCGGCCGTGTGCAGATCGGACGGGATCTTGATCCACTTCGGCAGTTCCTTGGGGCTCTTCAGATAGTCGAGGACCACCGGGTAGATGTACTTGCCGATCGCCGAACGCAGCTCGACCGAGGCGTTGGCCTCGCCCTTGGCGAGTGCATCCTTCATGGCCGGCACGTAATCGACCGACACCATAAACACGTCCTTGCCGGGATTGAGACCGGCTTCCTTCATCGCCTGGATGGCGCCGAGCTGCATGTTGTCATTGTGGGCAAACGACGCACAGATGCCCTTGAGATTGTCGGTCGCCTTGATGAAGGCTTCCATCACTTTCTTGCCGCCCTCGGTGGTGAAATCGCCGCTCTGCGTCTTGACGATCTTCATGTCCGGGAACAGCGAGATCACCGCCTCGAAGCCTTTCTTGCGCTCGATCGCCGGGGCCGAGCCGACGGTGCCCTGCTCTTCGACGATGTTGCAATTGCCCTTGCTCGCCTGGGCCAGCCAGGCGCCGGCCAACCTGCCTTCGAGGTTGAAGTCGGCCGAGATGCGGGTCACGTACAGCGACTTGTCGGTGACGTCGACGTCGCGATCGACCAGGAAGACCGGAATCTTCGCGGCCTTCGCCTCCTTCAGCACTTGATCCCAGCCGGTCACCACCACCGGGGCGATGATGATCGCATCGACTTGCTGGGCGATGAAGGCGCGGACCGCCTTCAGCTGCTCCTCCTCCTTGCCCTGTGCATCGGCGAATTTGAGGTCGATGCCTTCCTTCTTGGCCTCGTCCTGCATGTCCTTGGAGAACGCCGGACGCCAGTCGCCTTCGTCACCGACCTGAGAGAACCCGATCGTGACAGCGAAGGCGGAAGATCCGCCGATCATCATCAGCGCGCCCATGGCGGCCGCGGCAAACCACTTCATCTGCTGCATGACTTTTCTCTCCCCTTGCACGTTTGTCAGCCACTTGCCCGTCAGGCAGTTGCGCGACGCGATGCACAACCTTCCGACGTGCTCGCCTATTTTGCCGTACTCTTTTATCGTACTATATTATTTATTCCTGGCAAGGCGCGGCATGCGATATGCATTGTTTTGCCGCACCGTGACGCCTGGAAGCTATGCCTCGCCCCCTTCCGGTTCGCACTTTGCCGGCACTCGACCTTGATCTGGGTCAAGCACCGATTGACGTTGGAACAAGAGAGCCTTAAGCTGCAATCTGGCGACTATCCCCGATGACCTCGCCCGGCTGCTTTGACACTTCGGTGAATTCGAAGCCGTTAGCATCGCGCGCCGGCGATCGTGGCGGTCCCCTTCGCGCCGGACCTCAAGCCTGGAAGCCGCGCGCCAGGTCGTAATAGACTTCGTTGCTCCGCAGCGCCTGCTTGAAGTCAGCAAGCGTGGTGTCCGCGCCGATTGCGGCGAACTCGATTCCGGCCATCGACGCAAAATCCTCCAGCATCTCGAGGGTCACGCCGGAGCTGTAGGCCGTGTGATGGGCGCCGCCGGCCAGAATCCAGGCCGTGCAAGCGGTCTTGAAGTCGGGCTGGCATTGCCAGACCGCACGCGCCACGGGCAGGTTCGGCATAGCGGGCGGCGTGACCGCTTCGACTTGATTCGCGATCAGCCGGAATCGGTTCCCGAGATCGATCAGGGATGCATTCACGGCGCGCCCGGCCGCGGCGTTGAAGACCAACCGCACCGGATCTTCCTTGCCGCCGATGCCAAGCGGATGGACCTCGGCGACCGGGCGATCGGCGGCGATGCTGGGGCAGACCTCGAGCATGTGCGCGCCGAGAACCCGCTCGCTCCCCGGCGTAAAGAGGTCGTAGGTGTAGTCCTCCATGAATGAGGTGCCACCCGGCAGACCGAGGCCCATGACCTTCACGGCGCGGACGAGCGCCGCTGTCTTCCAGTCGCCCTCGGCAGCGAAGCCATAGCCGTCGGCCATCAGCCGTTGCACCGCCATGCCGGGCAACTGACGCAGGCCATGCAGGTCCTCGAACGTGGTGGTGAAGCCCTTGAAGCCGCCCTCATGGAGGAAACCGCGCAAGCCCAGCTCCAGACGCGCGCTGTAGACGATGGCGTCATGCCGGTTTCCGTTCTGCTCCAGCTCGGGCGATATCGCGTATTCCTTCTGGTACTCGGCGAAGAGCGCCTCGGCATCCTTGTCCGACACGGCATCGACGTGGGCGGCCAGGTCGCCGACGCCGTACCCGTTGGTGGAGAAGCCCAACGCCAGCTCGGCGCCCACTTTGTCGCCTTCGGTGACCGCGACCTCTCGCATATTGTCGCCGAATCTGCAGAAGTCCGCTCCTTGCCAATCGTGCCAGGCCCGGGCTGCGCGCTGCCAGCTGTCGATGCGCCGGATGACGTCCGGATCGGACCAATGGCCCACCACGACCTTGCGTTCGCGCCGCATCCGCGTGTGGATGAATCCCGCTTCGCGGTCGCCATGCGCCGACTGGTTCAGATTCATGAACGCCATGTCGATCGTGTCCCACGGCAGTTCGCGGTTGAACTGCGTGTGGAGGTGCAGAAACGGTTTTGCCAGGAGATGGAGGCCTCGGATCCACATCTTGGCCGGCGAAAACGTGTGCATCCAGACGATCAGGCCGGCGCAGTTCTTGTCGGCATTCGCGGCGACGCATAGATCCGTGATCTCTTCCGGCGTGGTAACCACCGGTTTGAAGGTGATCGGCAGCGGCAGAGACCTGCACTCGAACAGCGCGGTTGCGATCGTCCGCGCGTGGTCGGTGACCTGGGCAAGCACCTTCGGACCGTAGAGGTGCTGCGAGCCACAAACGAACCAAATTTCGGGCGTAGAAGGCAGGATCATCATGATCGTCACTCCCTGCGGAACTATGGGATGCCCCAGGCAGCCCTGGTCGCTTGCCTAGGTCGTTCGCTCTTGGCCCGACTTCCGCCACGGCGCGGCAGCCTCGGTTCGAGGCGAGGGCCATCGCACTCCGAACGAACCGTTCCCACGGAACCGCCGCCGTCACATTGACTCACATCAACCTGGTTCGACTGGGCGAGTCCGTTGATGATTCGCCGGCTTTGCCAAGGAAGGGACGGCGCCGCATTGCACGCCAAGGGGGTGCCGTCACTTCACAATTGACTTGGCTCAAATCAGGGCCGGCAGGCAATCGTTAGATTGTACCGGTTCGGGACACTCCGACTGACAGAAACAAGGAGGATCATCATGAAGACCTGGGCAATCGCGGCAGGGTTCTGCATGGTTCTGACCGGCACCCTCGCCGGCGGCGGGGCGCACGCCGCGGATATGAGTTGCGCCGGCAAGAACTTCGTGTTCTTCCCCGGCGGCGCGGAAGGCGACTCGTTCGCCTCGATCGTGTATGCGGGAGCCAAACTGGCGGCGGATCAGACCGGCTGCCACGTCGACTATGTGTGGTCCGACTGGGATCCGCAGAAGATGGTGCAGCAGTTGAGCGAGGCCATCGCCCGCAAGCCGACCGGAATCTCCATCATGGGCCATCCCGGTGAGGAGGCCTACGCCCCCCTGATCGAGCAGGCCGAGAAGGACGGCATCATCATAACGACCTCGAACGTGCCGCTCCCCAATATCGAGGCGAAACACAAGGACAACGGCTTCGGCTATATCGGCGCGCAACAGCACGCCGCGGGCTACACGCTCGGCGAGGCGGCCGCCAAGATCTGCGGTCTCAAGTCCGGCGATACGGCCTTCGTCTGGGGCCTGCTGGGCCAGGCGGGCCGTGGCCAGCGCACGCAGGGTGTGGTCGATGCCCTGAAAGCGGCCGGCGTCCAGGTCCAGTACCTCGAGATTTCCGATGCCGTGAACAAGGACGCGACGCAGGGAATCCCGGCATTCGTCAGCTTCACCGCCTCGCATCCGGAGATCAAGGCGGCGATCACCGACCACGGAGCCCTGACCGCCACGCTTCCCGCCTACATGAAGGCCGCCGGCAAGAAGCCCGGTGAAATCTGCGGTGCCGGCTTCGACATGTCCGCCCCGATCGTTCAGGGCGTCAAGGACGGCTACATCTCCGTCGTGCTCGACCAGGAGCCGTTCCTGCAGGGCTACCTGCCGATCCTGCAGCTCTACCTGACCTCGAAATTCGGCTTTGCCGGCATGGACGTCGACACCAGCGCGGCGCTCATCACGAAGCAGAACATCGACGCGGTCGCGGCTCTCGCCCAACAGGGCATCCGCTAGTCAGGTCGTAGGCAATGCGATAGAGAGACAGGACGAACGGGCCCTGTCTCTCTGTCTCCGCCCTTTCGCTTTCATTGTCTATCGAGCGTGATCTGCAATGAACGCCAAGCCTCCGCTGCTGCAAATGAAAGGGATCCAGAAATCGTTCGGACATGTCCGGGTTCTCAAGGACATCGATCTGGAAGTGAACTGGGGCGAAATCGTCGCGCTGATCGGCGACAACGGAGCGGGCAAGTCCACGCTGATCAAGATCATCACCGGGGTCTACAAGCCGACCGACGGCGAGATCTACTTCAAGGGCCAGCGCATCACGCCGCGCGACGTACGCGCCTCGCGGGCCCTCGGTATCGAGGCCGTCTATCAGGAGCGCGCGTTGGCCGAGCAGCAGGAGCTCTGGCGCAACGTCTTTGCCGGCCACGAACGCACGACGTTCCTCGGCTTTCTCGATCTTGCCGCGCAGCGACGAGAAACCGAGCGGCTGATGCGCACGAGGATGGGACTGACCTCGCAGGCCATCACGGTCGATAGCGAGGTCGTCAACCTGTCCGGGGGCGAGAAGCAGGGCGTGGCGATCGCCCGCGCGCTCTACTTCGATGCCGACCTCATCATTCTCGACGAGCCCACCATGGGGCTTTCGATCACCGAGACCGATCGGGTTCTCAAGTTCACCCGGTCGATCCGCGAGCAGGGCAAGTCGGCGATCTTCATCGACCACAACATCTTCCACGTCTATGACGTCGCCGACCGTTTCGTCATCATCGACCGTGGCAGCATCGCCAAGCGCCTGCTGAAATCAGAGGTGACGCGCGAGAAGCTGATTGAGACCATGGTCGAGCTCCACGAGTCCGGCGCAGCGAGCTGATCATGACCGTCGAAACCACCAAACGACTGCCTTTGCGGCCCGCGCCCCAGCGCAGCTTCTTCCATGTCTACCGGATCCAGGTCAGCATCACCGCGCTGCTGCTGCTGCTCTACGTCGTCTTCATCATCGGTGATCCGAAGACCTATCTCAGCTTCAACATCTACCGTTCCTTCATGATCTCGATCCCGTTCTTCGGGCTCATGGCGATGGCGGCGACCTTCATCGTCACGCTGGGCGAGATCGACCTCAGCTTCCCCTCGGCGGCCGGTATGTCGGGATGGGTGTTCGCGTCGTCCTACATCTACAGCGGCAGTTTCCTGCTGGCGCTGGTTCTCTGCCTGGCGACCGGCGCACTGATCGGGCTGATCAATGGCCTGCTCGTCACCAAGATCGGCATCCCTTCGATCGTGGCGACGATCGGAACCATGTTTCTGTGGGGTGGCCTGGTCAACGTCGTCACCGAGGGCCATGGCATCCCCATGACGCAGCTCCTGGACGATCCGCTCCATGCACTCTTTGTCGGCCAGCTGTTCGACAGGATCCCGGCCCAGTTCATCTGGTTCGTGGCGGGATCGATCCTCATGGGCGTCCTCTACAAACGCCATCGCTTCGGCAGCCACATTCTCTTCATCGGCGACAACGCCGAGAGCGCCCGCATGATGGGTATTCACGTCGATCGCGTGAAGATCCTCTGCTTCGTTATCATGGGCGTATCGGCGGCCCTCTCGGTCGTGTTCATCCTGAACCAGCTGACCTTCTTCTGGGCGACCACCGGCAGCGGCTATCTGCTGACCACCCTGGCCGCGGTCTTCATCGGCGGCACGTCCGTCTTCGGCGGCAAGGGCACCATGATCGGCAGCTTCGTCGGCGTGCTCATCATCGCCTCCCTCGAACCGGGCATCATCGCCATCGGCCTGACGGGCTTCTACACCCAGTTCATCTACGGACTGCTGATCACCATCTCGGTGGCGGTCTACGCCCTGATGCTGCGCCGCCGGGACTAGACGCGTTGGAGATAATGCCTGGCCGGCAGCGCGCGGAGCCGCGCTGCGGCGCTCTCGGGCGTGATGTCGCGCTGCGGCGAACCCAGCATCTCGAAGCCCACCATGAACTTGCGCACCGTCGCCGAGCGCAGCAGCGGCGGATAGAAGTGGGCGTGCAGCTGCCATCCAGGGTGCGTCGCGCCGTCGGTCGGGTGCTGATGAAAGCCCATCGAATAGGGGAAGGGCGTCTCGAACAGGTTGTCGTAGCGGATCGCAAGCTCATGCAGCGCCATCGCGAGCGCCGTCGCCTCTTCCGCGGTCATCCCGTCGAGCGCGCCGACCGGACGATGCGGCAAGATCATGGTCTCGAACGGCCAGATCGCCCAGAACGGAACCACCACGGTGAAATGCCGGTTCTCGAGCACGATCCGCTCCTGCGCCTCGCGTTCGAGCTCGAGATAGTCGAGCAGCAGGGGCGAGCCGTGGTCGCGCCAGTAGGCCGATTGGGCATCGAGCTCCTTGGCGATCTCGTTGGGCAACGTCGCGGTCGCCCATAGCTGGCAGTGCGGGTGCGGATTGCTGGCACCCATCATGTCGCCGCGATTCTCGAAGATCTGCACGGCATTGACGCCGTCCATCGCGCCGAGCTCGCGGTATTGCCCGGCCCAGACCCGCACGACACGCTCGGTCTCCTCCACGGACATGCGCGCGAGCGTGAGATCGTGGCGCGGTGAAAAACAGATCACGCGACAGATGCCGGCCTCGGCCTCGGCCACCAGGAGACCGCTGCGGTCGACGCGATCATGTCCGGCCGCGGGCTGAAGCGCGGGAAAGTCGTTGTCGAAAACGAATGTCTCCCGGTAGTCGGGATTGACCGCGCCATGCGCTCGCCTGTTACCGGGACAGAGGTAACATCCAGGATCATAGGCAGGCACACTTTCGCTCGCCACCTTCTCGGTCTGCCCCATCCAGGGCCGCTCGGTGCGGTGCGGCGAGACCAGCACCCATTCTCCGGTCAGGGGGTTGCGGCGACGATGTGACGAAGTCTCGAGAAAGGATTGCTGCATCGGCTTCACCGCACCGCCCCGACATGGGCGGCGGCCGGAGAAACGAAGATCTGCGGTTCGAGCCCGGTCGCCGCGCGATAGCCGTTCGCGACGGCTTCCTTGAAGGCATCGACGGCACCCGCCTCCACCAGGCTGATCGTGCTGCCACCGAAGCCGCCGCCGGTCATGCGGGCGCCGTAGACGCCCCGGGCGGCGGCGTTCAGTTCAACCATGACCTCGACTTCGGGACAGCTGATCTCGAAGTCGCCGCGCATGCTCACATGCGATTCCCGCATCAACTGACCGCACAGCGCCAGGTCGCCCGCTGCCAGCGCGTCGGCCGCGCGAAGCGTGCGCGCGTTCTCCGTCACCACGTGCCGGCACCGGTGGTAGGTTACCGGCGCCAGGAGGTGCGCATGACGCTCGAGGTCTTCCGCCGTGACGTCACGCAGCGCCTTGATCCCAGGCAGAGCCGACGCAAGGCGGCTGACGCCTTCCTCGCAGTCTCGACGACGCAGATTGTATTCACCGGCAGCGTGCTGGTGGTGGACCATGGTGTTGCAGATGACGAGGCGCACGCGCGGATCGATGCTCACGAGCCTGTGCTCGAGACTCCGACAGTCGAGAAGTAACGCGTGGTCGGCCGCGCCGTGGCAGGCGATGAACTGGTCCATGATGCCGCAGCGCATGCCGACGAACTCGTTCTCGGCGCGCTGGCAGGCGAGCGCAAGCCTGGTGAGATCGATCGGCAGGCCGCTATTGCTCAGCAGTGCATAGCCGGTCGCCACTTCGATGGCCGCCGACGATGAGAGCCCCGCGCCGAGCGGTACGTCGCTGTCGATCAGGAGATCGGCCCCGCGCAGCCGGCAATCGGCATTCTCCAAGACGACGGCGACGCCCCGAACATAGTCGCCCCAGTCGCTGCAGGGTTTGGGCGCCGCCTCATCGAGGTCGAAGCTCACCGTCTGATCCATGAGCCGCGAGTGGACCCGCAGCGTCCGGTCCTGCCGGGGAGCGATCGCCGCGTAGGTCGCGAGCTCGAGCGCCGCAGGCAGCACGAAACCGTCGTTGTAGTCCGTGTGCTCGCCGATCAGATTGACCCGGCCGGGCGCGCGATAGATGCTCGGCTCGCCGCCAAAGCGGTCGCGGAATTCACGGACGGTCCGCGCGAGATCGACCACGCGAGCTCTCCACTCCTGCATCGATGGACGGATGCCGCATCAGCCCCGCGCGAGACGGATCAAGGTCGGCAGCACGTCGCCGAACACCGACCCTTCCGCCGGCTTGCCGAAGTCGAAATAGAGGCGGCGGAAGAGGCCGTAGAGCGTATCGTACACCACTCGTGTCTCCGGCATCGGCTGGAACACGGTGTGCTTCGGGCAGACCCGGGCCTGAGCCTCTTCGATGCTGCCGACCGCACCGGCCGCAAGCATTGCGAAGATCGCCGAGCCGATGCCGGTCGCACTCGATTTGGGCACCAGCACCGGCCGCCCGAGCACATTGGCATAAACCTGGTTCAGGACCGGGTCGTTCTGCGGCACGCCGCCGCCATTGATGACGTGGTCGGTCCTGACACCATACTCGCTCATTCGGTCGAGGATCACGCGGGTGTGAAAGGCCGTGCCCTCGATCGCGGCGAAGAGTTCGTCCTGCGCGGTATGCTCGAGGTTCCAGCCGATGGCGATCCCCCCGACATTCGCATTGACCAACACCGTCCGGTCGCCGTTGTCCCACGGAAAGCGCAAGAGTCCGGTTTGACCGGCGCGGTACCTCTCGAGGCCCTTCGACAATTGTGCAACGGTCGTTCCGGCGCGGGTGGCAATCGCGCTGAACACGTCGCCGACGGCAGAAAGGCCAGCTTCAATGCCGGTGAAGGCCGGGTGCACGCTGCCCTTAACCACACCGCACACCCCAGGCACCAGCGTCGGCCGGCTCGCATACGTGATGATGCAGGTCGACGTGCCGACCACGTTGACGACCATCCCCTCTTTCATGCCCGCGCCGATTGCGTCCCAATGGGCGTCAAACGCGCCGACCGGGATGGGAATCCCGGATTTCAAGCCGAGTCTTTCCGCCCATTCGGGGGCGAGATGACCCTGGATGTTGTTCGAGGTGGCAAATTCGTGGTCCATTCTGGCGCGCACGCCCTTCAAGAGCGGGTCGAGCTTGACCAGGAAATCTTCGGGCGGCAGCCCGCCGAAATCCGCGTGCCACAGCCATTTGTGGCCGGCCGCGCAAACGCTGCGCTTGACCTTCGACGCCTGCTTGATCCCGGCCAGCGTCGCGGCGACCACATCGCAATGCTCGAAGGCCGCGACGAAGCGGTCGCGCTTGTCGGGATTGTGCCGGAGCCAGTGCAGAAGCTTGGCCCAGCCCCATTCAGCCGAATAGACGCCGCCGCACCAGTCGATCTGGGGCAGCTTCTCGCGATGGGCCAGCTCGGTGATCTCAGCCGCCTCGTTCTTCGCACGATGATCGCACCACAGATAGTAGTCGTCGATCGGCACCATGTTCTCACCGACCGGCACCACGCTGGAGCCGGTGGTATCGAGCGCGATCGCCGCCACCGCGTCGCCGGAAATCCCGGCCGCCCTGACGGCCGCGCGGGTCGCTTCTTCCAGCGCACGCATATGGTCGGCATGCGACTGCGTGGCGAAGTCCGGATCCTCGCGCTTGCGGTGGAGCGGATATTCGCAAACCCCCGACGCGAGCATGCCGCGCTCGCTGTCCACGATCGAGGTGCGCACGCTGAGGGTTCCGAAATCGACGCCTGCCACGACGGTCATGCTGCCCCCTTTCGGTCGGTCCGCTATTTCCGTCCCCGTTGACCGTAGTAGGCGGCCGGGCCGTGCTTGCGGAAGAAGTGCTTGTCGAGAAGCGCATGCGACGCCGGCACAGCCTCGGCGTCGATCGCCAAGGTGTGCGTCGCCATGCGCGCGACATACTCGAGGATCACCGCGTTGTTCGCGGCGTCAGCAGCGTCCGCGCCCCAGGAAAAAGGGCCGTGATTGGCGACCAGCACCGCCGGAACCGCGTCCGGATCGAGATCGTGGAACGTGCGCACGATGACCTCGCCCGTCGCCTTCTCATATTCGCCGCCGATCTCTTCCGGCGTCATGTCGGGGGTCACCGGTATCGCCCCGTGGAAGTAATCAGCGTGCGTCGTGCCGAGACAGGGGATGGCCCGCCGCGCCTGTGCCCAGGCGGTGGCATATTCCGAATGGGAATGGGCGACGCCGCCGATGTTGGGGAATGCCTTGTAAAGTGCGAGATGGGTCGGCAGGTCCGACGACGGGCGCAGGTTGGACTCGACGACCCGGCCGTCGAGATCGGTGACCACGATCTGCTCGACGGTCAGCTCCTCGTAGGGCACCCCGCTCGGCTTGATCGCAACGAGGCCCTCGGCGCGCGAAATGCCGCTGACGTTGCCGAAGGTGAAGACGACCACGCCCCGGCGGACCAGTGCGAGATTCGCCTTCAGGACTTCCGCGCGCAGGCTTCCAAGCAGCATGGGATCCGTGTCAGTGCATTCGGAGGCGCGGCCGTTTCGCCTTGATCTGATTCTAGCGAATTGTAGCGGTTGCCGTCACCCGGTGGTTGATCTGAGTCATTCTCCACTGAGCAATCCGGCCCTGCCAACCATTTCAAGCGGATGTGGGGGTTTGGCGCGATGAAGTCACGGCGCCTGGATCTGGGCGAGCGCCCCGAGCTTTGCCGGCTCCCCGCGACGATCGCCAAATAGCGGCGCCGCTCCTGGGCGTCGGATCGAACGATCTGCCGGATCGGACCGACCGCGTTGACGATGGCCGCGCCTGCCGGGTTGGTCATGAAGGCGGAGAGCGGCTGCAGATCGCCGCTCCCATCCGGCCGGTCGGCGAGCGCCAGCACATTGGGCTGCTTCGGCGCGAGACCGGTCACCGAGGCTTGCAGCACCTGGAGCAGGCCCTGGTCGATCAGCGAGACGCTGCTCGGCATCGCGTTCGCCCCGCCCGCGGCCGGCCGGAGCGCCAGATGCGCGGTCATGCCGGCAACGCCAAGCGACTGTGCTGCATGCAAGCCAAACACGATGCCATTGATAGCATCGTCATGCACTTGCACGAGAAAGTGGATCAAATTACAGAGCGCTATACACCGCGAATCATCGCGATGTACGTAAAGGACTTCGAAGGATTTCAGACCGCGATCACGGAAGTTGACAGAGCCATCATAGCCTCCCGAGAGGAACGCCACAATCGATCAGAACTGTACAACAGGATCACCCGGGAACACTTGCCGCTTTTGATGAATGTCCTTGGTCAAATTCAGCGCGCGGAAACAGTCATTGTCGAAGCTATCGAGGAAGAAAGAAACCTGAAGCGGACGAAGAGAAGAAGCACGGTGAGGTAGTAGCAGTCTTGTGGCTACCTCACAGAAGGAGGCTGCTGCAAGCCGCAGGTCCTTCAAGGTCTCAATGGCATGCAACATTGTACTCTCTCTTGGCCGTGGCCGCTCTTGTGCCATTGATACATGGTCATCCCTTGTTACGAACGGAATCCGCTCCGACAACGGCGTGCCGTTCGCCAGCCCCAACGGCCTCTTCAACCTCTCCAAGCTCTCGGTCTGGTGGCTCCGGCGCGGCATCGAGATCGAGCGCATCAAGCCCGGCCACCCGCAGCAGAACGGACGGCACGAGCGCATGCATCTGACCTTGAAGAAGGAAGCCACCAGGCCCGCCGGTGCCAACTTCCTGCAGCAGCAGGCCCGGTTCGACGACTTCGTGGCCGAGTTCAATGCCGAACGGCCCCATGAGGCGCTGGAGATGAAGTGCCCGGCCGAGGTCTATACCCCGTCCACAAGGCCCTATTCCGGCCTGCCGGAGCTCAGCTATCCCCTCCATGACCGCGAGGTCATGGTCACCCATTACGGCCGCGTCTGCATGCACCGCAAGCGCGTCAGCGCCTGGGAATCAAAGAGGTTGATGAAGGCATTTGGATCGTCAGCTTCATGCGCTACGATCTCGGCTTCATCGACCTGGAGCAAAAGACCCTGCCACCCACAGACAACCCGTTTGGCCCCGGGTTGTAACCCATGTCTCCGGTACGAGCTGTTATCTATGTCTCCGGGCCGGACACTAGGCCGGTGGCGGAGGGAGTGGGATTCGAACCCACGATAGGCTTTCACCTATGCACGCTTTCCAAGCGTGTGCCTTAAGCCACTCGGCCATCCCTCCTGATCCGTCAAGGACTTGTCGAAAGCCCCGCGGAAGGCCGGAACCTAACCGAGGGCCCGGGGGCCTTGCAACCGGGTGCAGAGATGCACCGGACATTCTAATTCTCCAAGGACTTTTATCCATATTTTATCGAAAGAAATCAATGGGTTAACAGCAGATTCCGCGTGACAACGGGGGTGAAAGAGACTATATCCTTCACCATGACGACCCGGAGGATCATAGGACTGGTCTTGCTGACGGCGGCGCTGATGCTCGGCGCCGCGGATGCCTGGCGCAGCAGCTTTCCGTCCTACGGCAGCGAGCTCCTGACGGTGGGTCGGCTTTGGCTGATGGTGAGCGACAGCAGTCTGTCCTTCGCGGAATCCCTGATCCAACACCATCTCTGGAGCCCGCTCTGGGACTTCGGCGTCTCTCCGATCCTGGTGGCGCCGGCCTGGACCGTCTGCGCCGTGCTCGGCTCCCTGTTTTTCGTGTTCGGCCGGCCGCAGGTCGCCGACCGCTGATCCCCTCCCCCGCTCGGGTTCTTTTCCGTCCCGACGCGCCCAGCACCGCAACGCTCGCACATCCAAGCGGCTTGATTGTCGTCAAGCACGCGGCGGATGATCGTCCCTAGCCCTGGGCGACGCGCGGGTCGCTGCATTTCCAGGAGGGTGACTTGGGTTTCTTCCTGAGCCTGTTCGACAACCAGCAATTCGCGCCGCACGGGCAATGCCTGCTCTGGCAATCGAATATGCTGCTGCTCTACGCGATCTCCGATGGCGCGATCGCCTTCGCCTACTTCTCCATCCCCCTGGCGCTCGCCTATTTCGTCGCGAAGCGCCGAGACATCGCCTTTCGCTGGGTGTTCGTCCTGTTCTGCGTCTTCATCCTGGCCTGCGGCACGACCCATGTCTTCGATGTCTGGACCCTATGGAACCCGGATTATGGCGTCGCCGGCCTGGTGAAGGCGTTCACCGCCGTCTCCTCGGTCGCGACCGCCGTCATGCTCTGGGACCTGATGCCCCAGGCCCTCGCCCTTCCCGGGCCGCATCAGCTGCAAAGCCTGAATACGCGGCTAGAGCAGGAGATCGCCGAACACCGCACGGCGCGCGCCAGCCTGCAGAACCTGACCGAGGATCTCGAGCACCGCGTGAAAGAGCGCACCCGCGAGCTCGAATGGCGCAGCGAGGAGCTCTCCAGCGAGATCGCCCAACGCCGCATCACGGAAGAAGAGCTGTTCGAAAGCCGCGAGCAGTTCCGGCGGCTGTTCATCAGCAACCCGCTACCGATGTGGATCTACGACCGCGAGACCCTGAAGTTCCTCGAGGTCAACGACGCGGCGATCGCCAACTACGGCTACGCCCGCAACGAGTTCCTCACCATGCGCCTGACGGACATCCGCCCGCCGGCGGACGTGGACCGGCTGCTGGAGAGCCTCAAGAATGCCGCCGGCACCTACGAGCAAAGCAGCAATTGGCGGCACCGCCGCAAGAACGGCGACATCATCCAGGTCGATGTCTATACCCACGAGATCGCGATCCGTGGCCACAACGCGCGGCTCGCGGTGGCGCTCGACGTGACCCAGCGCAACCAGGCCGAGGAGCAGCTGAGGCAGGCGCAGAAGATGGAGGCGATCGGGCAGCTGACCGGCGGCGTCGCCCACGACTTCAACAACCTGCTCGCCATCATCCAGGGGAACCTCGAGCTCATCCAGGATCGGGTCAAGGACGATCCCAAGATGAGGGAGATGATCGACTATGCGCTCCGCGCCTCGGAGCGCGGCGCCAGCCTGACCAAGCGCCTGCTCGCCTATTCGCGCCAGCAGCCGCTGGAGCCGAAAGTGGTCGACCTCGGGCGGCTCGTGCCCAGCATGACCGATCTCCTGCGCCGCGCGCTCGGTGAGACCATCGAGGTGCGCGCGCATATGGCGCCCGATCTCTGGAAGACCCGGATCGACCCCCACGAGCTCGAGCACGCGCTGTTGAATCTCGCGGTCAATGCGCGGGACGCGATGCCGAACGGCGGCTCGCTGACCATCGAGGCGGAGAACACCCATCTCGACGAGACCTATGCGGAGGCCAATGTCGAGGTGGTGCCTGGGCCCTACGTGATGGTCGCTGTGACCGACACCGGCACCGGCATGTCGAAGGAAGTGGCGGCGCGGGTGTTCGAGCCCTTCTTCACCACGAAGCCGATCGGCCAGGGCAGCGGGCTTGGTCTCAGCATGGTGTTCGGCTTCGTCAAGCAGTCCGGCGGCCATATCAAGATCTACAGCGAGCCGGGACACGGCACCACCATCCGGCTCTACTTGCCGAAGGCGACCGATGCCGCGGCAACGGCGGAGACGCCGGTCGCAGAGGCCGCGCCGACGGTTTCGCGAAGCGAGGTCGTGCTGGTGGTGGAGGACGACGCCGACGTCCGCGCCCTGGTGGTGGGCATGGTGCAGAGCTTCGGCTATCGCACGATCGAGGCCGACGACGGCCCGGCGGCGCTGGCGTTGCTGGAACGGAGCGGACCGGTCGATCTGCTGTTCACCGATGTGGTCCTGCCGAAAGGCATGACCGGCGCCGCTCTCGCCGGTCATGCGACGGCGCGCCGGCCTGCGCTCAAGGTGCTCTACATGTCGGGCTACACGCGAAACGCCATCCTGCACAATGGCGTGCTTGACGAGGGGGTGCAGCTCATCACCAAACCCTTCCGCCGCACCGACCTCGCCGAGAAGATCCGCCAGGTGCTGGGCAAGGTGGAGGCGGATTGAGCGAAATGGGAGGGACCGTTGCGGCGGGACGCGGCGATCCCGCTGACCGGCACAGCGACCGCGGGCCATGAACGAGCGTCGCATCCATCAGGTCTTCGTCGTCAGCCTCTTGCTGAAGGCGGCGCATGCCGTGATCGAATGCGTCGGTGGGGTGGCGCTCTATCTCATTCCGCCGGCGACCATCGCCGGCCTGGTCAATCTCTGGACCCAGGATGAGCTGCTCGAGGATCCGAACGACCTCGTCGCCAATCGCCTGCTCGCCTGGACGCAGGGCTTCTCGCTCGAGACCGAGCATTTCTACGCGCTCTATCTTCTGGTGCACGGCGTGACCAAGGTGCTCCTGGTCGCCGGGCTCCTGCGCGGGAAGCTCTGGGCCTATCCGGCATCGCTGGTGGTAATGGGCATCTTCGTGCTCTACCAGATCTACCGCTTCACCCTGACCCACGGACTCGGCCTGATCGCACTCACGCTGTTCGATCTCGTGGTGATCTGGCTGATCTGGCATGAATGGCGCGTGGTGCGCCGCCATCGTCCGGTCGCGGCTGACACCTGAGGCGAGGCTAGCGCTTGCTGGGCGCGAACTTGACCACGCCGCGACCGTTGTCGGCGTCGCCGTCGAAGATGGTGAAATAGCCGTTCATCAGCGGCAGGCCGAGGATGGTGAAGCCGGGCTCGCCCACGGTGATGGCGAGCTTGGCAAGGCCGGGCCGCGGCGCATTGACCTGCCAGTAATCGTGCGGGCTGACGCTGAGCACGATGTCCTTCCGGCCGAGACCCTCCAGGATGATGGTAAGATCCGGCCAGGTGCGGAGCCTGAGCGCATTCATGGCGACCGGCCGGTTCTTCTTGCCCAACGCCGCATGCAGCAGCGTCTGCTGCGCCGGCGTGAAGCGCGACAGCATTGCCTTCAACAGCGCCGGACCGATGTCGAGACTATTGGTGCCGCTGTCCACGATGGAGTTGGATGGATAACCGTGCGGCGGCCGCTGATGCAGCGCCAGCGGCTCGCTGTCGCCGACGACGACCGCCTTCAGGTTGGTGTTGTACCATTGCTCGGAAATCACGCGCGCGGCCTGGAATCGCCCTTCATAAAACTCGCGACATTGCTCGCCGCCGCCGAGGATCATCCAGCCGTGATTCAGCGGATCCTCGACACTGTTGCCGCGGTGGATCTCGGAGCGCCTGGTGTAGAACGCGAACTTGTCCGAGACCACGTCATGGCTTGCGAGCTGGGTGAGATAGGGTGTGATCCTGGTGTAGCGGCCGCTCCGGATATGGGTGCCAGCGTAGTGGTGCGCGGTCGTGTCCTTCTCCATCTCCCAGGCTTCGTCGAGCGGCGCATAGGCGAGGCCGAGGATGCCGTCGGTCTTGCCGAACATCTTCGCCGTCTCCTCGTAGGCGAGCGCCAGGTTGATGCCCTCGGCCGCGATGCGAGACTGCTCGCCCCCCACTGCGACCGTAGTTTTGATCACGCCGCCGGCCCAGTGGCTGCCATCGGCATAGCCCATATATTGCGCGAACTTCGACGTGCGGTCACCGACGGAAGGCCGATACTTGCGCCCGTCGACCGCGAGCACGCTGCTGCCACTGTCGAGCAGCAGGTTCATCGGCTTCCGTTCGGGGCCGATCAGGATGTGGCCGGTATAGGCGCCGTCAGCGTAAAGGTTGGTGATCGGGATCCGGGCGACGCGCGGCATCAGCCGCGGCCGACGAACGGCATCTTGGTCGCCATCACGGTGAGCTCGAGCACGTTGGCATCGAGGGGCAGGTTGGCCATGTATAGCACGGCCTCGGCGACGTGCTTCACGTCGAAGGTGGGCTCGGGCTTCACCGAGAGATCGGCCTGCAGCACGCCCTTCTGCATCTGCGCCGCCATCGGCGTCGCGGTGTTGCCGATGTCGATCTGGCCGCAGGCGATGTTGTATTTCCGGCCGTCGAGCGCCGACGACTTGGTGAGGCCGCTCACCGCATGCTTCGACGCGGTGTAGGGCGCCGAGTTCGGCCGCGGCGCCGTTGCCGAAATGGAGCCGTTGTTGATGATGCGGCCGCCCTGGGGCGACTGGTCCTTCATCAGCTTGAAGGCTTCCTGGGTGCAGTAGAAGACGCCGCTGATATTGGTATCGACCACCGCTTTCCACTGCTCGGGCTTCAGGTCCTCGAGATTGATCGCCGGCGCGATGGTGCCCGCGTTGTTGAAGAGCACGTCCAGGCGGCCGAAGGCCGCCTTCACCTGGGCGAAGAGCGCGGCGACCGATTCCGGATCGGTGACATCCGAGGGAACCGCGATCGCCGGCTTTCCGGCCTCCCTCGCCACCTCATTGAGCGGCCCGGGCCGACGCCCGGTGACGGCGAGCCGATAGCCCGCCCTGGCAAAGGCCAGTGCCACGGCCTTCCCGATGCCGGAGCCCGCACCCGTCACCAACACGACCTTGCCGTCACCGCTCATGCCGATCCCC
>DATKMF010000122.1:0-15709 GCA_035542015.1 Candidatus Cybelea sp. | reverse complement strand
TAAGGGACCCTGAACGGAGCTGAAATGCCGTTACGCGGCGATCGGCCGCGTCGCCTCGGCAAGCCAGGACGCCGTCTCGGCGTCGACTTGCGGCGCAACCGTCTCCCGCACGCGGGCGTGATAGGCGTCGAGCCAGGCAAGCTCGGCGGCGCTCAACAGCGACGCGTCGACGAGGTTGCGGTCGATCGGCGCCAGGGTCAGCGTCTCGAAGCACAGCATCTCGCGCTCGGCGCCGGCAATCTCGCAAGGCGTCACGACGACGAGGTTCTCGATGCGGATGCCGTAGGCGCCGGTCTTGTAGTAGCCGGGCTCGTTCGAGACGATCATCCCCGGCAGCAAGGGCTGCGCGTTCGGCGCCTTCGAGATGCGCTGCGGCCCCTCGTGGACGCTGAGATAGCTGCCGACGCCGTGGCCGGTGCCGTGGTCGTAATCGAGCCCGACGTCCCAGAGCGGGCGGCGCGCCAACGCATCGAGGCTGCTGCCCGTCGTGCCCTTGGGGAACCGCACCGTCGCCAGTGCGATGTGGCCTTTGAGCACCCGGGTGAAGCGATCCTTCATCTCCGGCGTCACCGTGCCGACTGCGAGCGCGCGCGTGACGTCGGTCGTCCCGTCGAAATACTGGGCGCCGGAATCGATCAGATAGATCGAGTTGCGCTCGATCGGCCGGCTGCTCTTGGGCGAGACCTTGTAATGCACGACGGCGCCGTTCGGACCGGCCCCGGAGATCGAATCGAAGCTGAAATCGCGGAAGAGCTCGTTGTGGCGGCGGAACTCGGCGAGCTTCTCCGCGGCGCCCAATTCATCGAGTCCGCCCTTCGGCGCCTCCGTCGCGAACCAGGCGAGGAATCGAGTCAAGGCGGCACCATCGCGCCGGTGTGCCGTGCGCGTGCCCTCGATCTCCACCGTGTTCTTGCAGGCCTTCGGCAGGGCGCAGGGATCGTCGCCCACCCGAACCGAAGCACCGGCGGCATTGAGGCGGTCGCGGATCCACACGCCGGCCGTGTTGGCGTCCAGGCTGATCTTCGCCTTGCTCTGGCCCAACGCATCGAGCGCGCCGGCGAAAGACTCGCGCGGCTGCACCGTGACCTCGTTGCCGAGATGGGCGAGGGTGGCCGGCGCGAATTTGCGCGGGTCCATGAAGAGATCGACGCGGCCGTCCTTGTTGAGGACGCCGAAGCCGAGTGCGAATGGCGTGCGCGGCACGTCACCGCCGCGGATGTTCAACAGCCAGCAGAGCGAGTCCGGCGCTGAGATCACCGCAGCGTCGAGCCCCTCCTTCTCGAGACTGGCGCCGATCGCGCGGCGTTTCTCCTCGGCGCTGCGGCCGGCGAAGCGCATCTCCTGCGGCAGGACCGGGGCGATCGGCGCCGGCGGTTGATCGGTCCAGATGGCGTCGAGCGGGTTGGAATCGACCGCCACCAATTCACCACTGGCTTTCACCGCCGCATCGCCAAAGCGTTTCGCCTGGTCGACGGTGAAGAGCCAGGGATCGAAGCCGAGCCTCCCGCTCTTGCCGAGTTGCGATTCGATCCAACGCTCGGGCGGCTCGTTGATGAGATGGCGGATTTCGAAGAGGCCGGTATCCACCTCCTCCCGGACCTGCAGGGTATAGCGGCCATCGACGAAGATCGCGGCGCGATCCGCAAGCACGATCGCAACGCCCGCCGAGCCGGTGAAGCCGCTGATCCAACCGAGGCGCTCGGCGCGCTTCGGGACGTATTCACCCTGATGCTCGTCGCCCCGTCCGATCACGAAGCCGGTGAGGTCACGGCGCTTCAGCTCGGCGCGCAGGGCGGCGACACGTTCGGTGGCGGTCGCCGGTGCGGCTGGCCGGGGGGAACGCCAGCCGGCGCGGAATGCCCGAAGCTGCGCCTTCACCGCCTCGTTCGCCTCGGGGGCGACCAGGGAGATCCAATCGTCGGCGCGCTCGCCCGCCGGTGCTGCCGCCACGCCTCCGATCATCGCCTTCAATCCCTCAAGATCGGTCGCGGAACGCGTTTCGCGCAGCAGCCCCGCCAGGGCCACATCGCCTTGATAAGCCTCAGGTTTTGGGGAAGTCGGCGTGCCTGACATCAGCTCAGCCCTTTGTCATTTGGCAAACAATCCAGCCACTTGAGCGGCGCACGCTAGCGCATCTCACCCTGCGACGCTATTTCGCGCATGCAGCAAATACATTGCTGCGATGCAGCAAAATCGATACAATCCGTTTCTGCCGACCCCTAACCTTATCGATAGCGCTGGCAAGTCGCCGGCGCCAGCTGAGGAAGACCTTAGAATGACAATGAACCGGAAGGCGGCAGAAGCTGCCGCACAGACCGCCGACGGCCGGACCTTCGCCCGGACCCGCGCCGCCTTGGCCAACTCCGCGCGTAGCTATGGGACGCGCCAGCGCATCATGCGTGAATTGAGCCTGCTGAGCGACCGCGCGCTGGCCGATCTCGGCCTCTTTCGCAGCGACATCGAGACCTTTGCCCGTGACGCAAGCCGGATTGCCGGGGCCGAAGCCCTGCCGAAGGCGTTCGCGGCCGATCTCCGCGCCCTCATCGGCGCGGCCCGCGTGGCCGCCAACACCGCGGGCTAAGGGCGGTCCGCGACCCCGCGCCGCGGGCTGCCAAACGCTCCCCTCGCCGCTCCCATTCGGGGCGGCCGAGGCGGAGGCGTTGCTTTGGAGCGAGTTCCAGACCCGCGAATTTTATGTACCTAAATCAGTAACTTGGTCTAGGGTCGTTCGGCCGCTCTGCGGGGCGATATGACCGAGCCATGTCTCGCGTGATGGGCATCACGAACCTGCATGCACCAACGGCATCGCTGCAATGCAGCATACCCACTGCCTCAGCCCGAGGCTCCGCCTTATGTTAGCTGCGTCGCGGGGACGGCTCCGCGACCAGGGGAATGAATTCCCAAACCAAGCAGTTTTGAGATTGTTTGAGATCGGATCGGTGAGAATCATGTATCGGATGAGCAATGAGAACGTGCGGACCGTGCAGGCGATGCCGGCGGGAACCGCGCAAGAGGCCGGACTGGCCGCGATGGCCCGGTTTGCCGACGTCCTGGTCAACGCGGTGCGCAAGCATTTTAAGCGCGCCGCCATTGAGCGCGAACTGTCGCAGCTCGACAACCGGATGCTCGAGGACCTCGGGCTGAGCCGGGAGGAGATCGGATCGGTCGCCGCGATGGCGGTGTCGGTGCCCGGCGAGGGCACGTTGTTCGCCGAGTTCAGCCGGTTGATCGTCAACCTCTTCGTGCGTCCCGTCGTCGCCTGGAATCGGCGTCGCGCGGTCGAGAGCACGCTGATGTCGATGGACGACCGGATGTTGAGCGATATCGGCCTCACCCGCCACGAGGCCGCGGAATATGTCCGCAATCTCGGCCGTGAGGCCGCCGACCCGCTGCCGGAGACCCTGGCGGCGATGGAGCAGGATGTCACCGCGCCGATCCGCATGTGGAACCGTGCGCGCGAGACCGCCCGCCAGCTCAACGCGTTGACCGACCGGCAGCTGCTGGACATCGGCATCGTGCGCGGCGACATCGCCGACCTCGCCCAGAAAGTGGCGCGCAAGGCGGTTGCCAACCTGAACCTCGAGTCGGAAGCGCCCAAGGTCGCGTAACCCGCTCGAATCGAGTCTCTCTAGCGTCCCTCCCAACTTACGGCGGCCCTGCCCAGGGCCGCCGTTTTGTTTTGGGGCCCTATTCCCCGAGCGGCAGGACGACGCGGCTTCTGACCGCCGTGCCGTCGAAGCGCACCACCTCCAGCGTCTCGATGTGCGTATCGATCGCAATGCCCTCGCCGTTGGCATCGCGCGCCACGGCTTCGGCGAGGATACGCTCGTCGAAGCGTCCGACCGTGACATGGCCGTCGAGCGGCACGTCAGGTGCGCTCGCGAGCGCACCTGAATTCAGCCGGCGATGGAGCTCGGCGAGCCCCGGCGGGATCCGATGCGGCATCAGAAAGAGGTACCAGGCCGAGTTTTCATAATCGCGCGCAACCGTGGCCACGGTCAGGCGCAGCGCGAACGCGGAGAAGGTCGCGGCATGAATGCGGCTCCAGCGCTGGGCCTCGGTCTCCAATCCGTCATCGAGCGCGAAGACCAGAGTGATGTGCGGCTTCACGATCTCGGCATGGGGATCATGGGCTTTCCGCAGCGCGCCAAGGCGCGCTGCATCAACGGAGTCGAGCTCGAGCGGGGCGATCACGAACACCGACATCGCGCTCAAGTCCTGCGCTTTGCGCGCGTCGGGCGCTTCAGCACCAGCACCGACCACTCGCCGAGCCTGAGGTGGAAGTCGAGCTCGAGCCCGACCGCGCGATGCGCCGCGAGCACATCCGCCTCCTGCGTCTTCAGCAGGCCCGAGAGCACGGCGCGACCGTCGCGCGCGAGATGCCGCTCAAGTGCCGGCGCCAGTGCGATCAGCGGATTGGCGAGGATGTTGGCGGTGATGAGGTCGTAGGGTGCCTCGGCATGCACCACCGCGGCGCGGTAGCCTTCCGAGCGCAGGACGCGCACCGACTTCGCCAGCCCGTTGACCACGGCATTCTCGCGAGCGATGCGCACGGCGTCCCGGTCGTTGTCGACCGCGAGAACCGGCCGCCGGAAGAGATGCCAGGCGACGAAGGCGAGGATCCCCGTCCCGGTGCCGACATCGAGCGGCCGGCGGAACTTGTGCCCGTCGCTGAGCCGCACCAGCGCCTGGATGCAGCCCTTGGTCGTTTCGTGCCGGCCGGTGCCGAAGGCCATGCCGGCATCAATCTCAAGCGCGATCTTGCCCTTCGGCCGGCGCGCCCAGTCATGCGCGCCATGGATGAAGAACGGACCGACCCGGATCGGCTTCAGCCCGGCCTCGCTCTCGGCCACCCAGTCGCGCGGCGGCACGTTCTGGATCCTGGGAGTGATCCCCGGAAAGGCCCGCAGCGCGCTCCGGACCTCCCCAGCTTTCGGCCGCGTCTCCGCCAAGGCCTCGATGCGCCAACCCTTGCCGCCTTCGCCCTCGAAGCTCGTGAGCGCGCCGCCGAAGGTTTCGAGAGCGCTCTCGACGGCCGTGCGGGTCGCCTCCGGCGGCCGCTCCTTGAAATCGACGGCGATCGACCAGAGGCGCGGCGCGCCACTCATCGACGCCCGCCATTCTGGCCCGAATGTCCGCAGACAATGTATTCCCTGATCACAGGCCCAGCCGCCTTGCCTGATGAGCCGATTCTTGGTCCACTGCGTCTCATGAGCGCATTGATCGCCGATAAAGGCAAGATCGCCGACGCCGCGGACCGCGTCCATGCTGCGGTCGGCCCGACGCCGCAACTCTGCTGGCCGCTACTCTGCGCCCGGGCGGGCACCGAGGTCTGGGTGAAGCACGGGAACCACCTGCCGACCGGCGCCTTCAAGGTGCGCGGCGGCGCGGTCTACATGGCCAATCTCCGGCGCGACCAGCCCGCCGTTTCCGGCGTCATCGCCGCCACGCGCGGCAATCACGGCCAGAGCGTCGCCTTCGCGGCGGCACGTCACGGGCTCGCCTGCGCCATCGTGGTGCCGGTAGGCAACAGCCGCTCCAAGAACGCGGCCATGCGCGCCTTCGGTGCCACGCTCATCGAGCACGGCCACGACTTCCAGGCGGCGCTGGAGCACGCGCGGGAGCTCGCCGAGGAGCGCCGACTGCATTTCGTCCAGTCTTTCCATCCCTGGCTGATCGAAGGCGTCTCGACCTACGCCTTCGAGCTGTTCTCGGCGGTGGGCGATCTCGATACGGTCTATGTGCCGATCGGCCTCGGCTCTGGGATCTCCGGTGTGATCGCGGCCCGCGATGCGCTCGGTCTCAAGACCAAGGTCGTCGGCGTGGTCGCGAGCAACGCAGCCGCCTACGCGCTTTCATTCAAAGCCCGGAAGCCGGTTTCGACCAACAGCGCGGATACGCTGGCCGACGGCATGGCCTGCCGCGTGCCCGTCGCCGAGGCGGTCGCGATCATCAACCGGGGCGCCGATCGAATCGTCGAGGTCGACGAGGACGAGATTCGCCAGGCGATGCGCCACTACTTCGACGACACGCATAATGTCGCCGAAGGCGCCGGCGCCGCACCGCTCGCGGCCTTGCTGAAGGAAGGCATGCCTCGCGCCGGCCGCAAGGTGGGACTTGTTCTTTCCGGCGGCAACGTGGACGCGCCGCTGTTCCGCGAGGTGCTCGGCTGAGCCTTCACCAGCCGCCGGTCTTCAGCCATTCATGCACCTCGTCGAGCCGGTCGTTGCCCCAGAAGGGCTCGTCATCGACGATGACGAAGGGCGAGCCGAAGATGCCGCGCGTGATCGCCGCGTCGGTCTCCTTGCGCAGCCGCTCCTTCACGACGGGGTTGCCGATCCCGGCCTCAAGTTCGGCGCCGTCGATGCCCATCTCCCAGGCGATCGCCACCACGGCCTCGATCGGCGCGATATTGCGCCCCTGCGCAAAGGCCGCCCGATAGAGCGCCTTCGCGAGATCCTTGGCCAGGCGCACACTGCGATCCTCCGCCCAGTAATAGGCGCGCGACGCGGCGATCGTCGCCATTGGGAACACGTCCGGCAGGATCAACGGCACCTGGAGCTTGCGTGCCGAGCGTTGCATGTCGTGGAGCGAATAGGGACCGCGCAGAGGCTGCTCGACCAGCGGCTTCTGCCCGGTGTTCTTGAAGGCGACGCCGAGTAAGTAGGGGCGCCACACCACCTCGCGCCCGAACTCCCGCCCGATCTCGTCGATCCGATAGGAAGCGAGATAGCCGTAGGGCGAAGAGAAGTCGAACCAGAACTCGATCGGCTTTTGCCCGGATTCGCCTACCATGGGATCTCTTCCCCGCTATAGCTGTAGAAGCGCCCGCTGGATTCGAGGCGCAATCCGGCGATCACCTGACGGATGCCGGAGACGCTTTCCGCCGGGCTCAAGCTCGCCCCGTTGCCGCCCATGTCCGTCTTGACCCAGCCCGGCGAGATCACCACCACGACGATGCCGCGCGACCTGAGGTCGTGTGCCGCGGTAGCCATCGCCATGTCGAGCGCGGCCTTGGACGTGCGATAGGCATAGGCGCCGCCGCTGGTGCGGGAGATCGAACCCATGCCGCTGGTGATCGAGGCGATGACCTTGCGTTCCGAGCGCGCGACCTGCTCGACGAACGCCTCGGCAAGATGGAGCGGCGCGACCGTGTTGACGTGAAAGGTCTTCAGCCAGGCAGCCGTGTCCGTCTCGCCGAAGGATTCGTAGCCGGTGAGGATGCCGGCATTGTTCAGGAGCACATCGATCGCCGTCCCGGAGAGCTTGTTCGCCAGCGCCTTGACCTGGGCCTCGTCGGTCACCTCCAGCTGCTCGACCCGCAGATTGCCTTGAATCGCCTTCAGCTCCGGCGCCGCACCTGGATCGCGGCAGGTCGCGATCACGGTCCAACGCTCGGCGGCGTATTGGCGAGCAAGCTCGAGGCCAATTCCGCGGTTGGCACCGGTAACGAGGACAGTCGGCATGTCAGATCTCCCGAATTGCTATCTGAGGATCAACGTCGCCAGGCCGAGAAACGAGAAGAATCCAATGCAGTCGGTGGTCGTGGTGAGGAACGGTCCGGCGCCGGTCGCCGGGTCGAAGCCGAGCCGGTCCATCGCCAGCGGAATGACGGTTCCGGCGAAACCCGCCCAGACCATATTGAAGATCATGGCGCCCGCCAGCACCAGACCGATCTGGATATGGCCGAACCAGAGTGCGCCGATCGAGCCCAGAATCGCGGCAAAGACGCAGGCATTGATGAAGCCGACCATCAACTCCTTGGCGATGATGCGGAGGAGATTGCTGGAAGGCGTGATGTCCTTGGTGGCGAGTGCTCGCACCGTGACCGTGATCACCTGGACGCCGGCATTGCCGCCCATGGCGGCGGTGATCGGCATCAGCACGGCGAGCGACGGGAATTGACCGATCGTGCCTTCGAAGCGCGAGATCACGGCGGAAGCGATCAGCGTGTTGATCAACGTCACGACTAGCCAGCGCACGCGGCGGAACGCCGTCGTATGCGGCGGGTCGTGGAAATCGGTGTCGCCGACGCCGACGATGTTGAGCAGGTCCTCCTCCGCCTCCTCATCGATCACGCGCACCACGTCATCGACCGTGACGACGCCGATCAACCGCCCGCCCTCATCCACCACGGGCGCAGAAACCAGCGCGTATTGGCGGAAGAGATAGGCGACGGCCTCCTGGTCGGTATCGGCTGGGACCAGTCGAAGCTCGGTCTCCATAATGTCGCTCAGTCGGGCATCGCGCGGGCTCCTGAGCACGCGACTCAGCGGCACCGCGCCGACCGGCCGGTTCATCCGGTCGACGACATAGAGATTGTAGAAATCCTCGGGCAGCTCCTTCGCGTTCCGCAAATGATCGATGGTGTCGCCGATGGTCCAGTGCAGGGCGACCGAAACCAGCTCGCGCTGCATCAGGCGCCCGGCACTGTCTTCCGGATAGGTCAGGCCCTGTTCGAGGACGGTACGCTCGTCCTGCGGGATGCTTTCGAGCACCTGCTGCTGGCGGTCGTCGTCGAGATCTTCAAGAATGTCGACCGCGTCGTCGCTGTCGAGCTCGCTGACGACCTCGGCCAGCTCCTCCGGCTTCATCTGCTCGACGACTTCATCGCGCAGCGTATCGTCGAGATGCGAGATGGTCTCCGGCTCCAGCACATGCCGGGTGATCTCGAGGAAGAGTCGCCGCTCTTCCGGGTCGAGATGCTCGATCAGGTCGGCGACGTCGGCCGGATGCAACGGCTCGATCAGCGCCTCGGCTTGCGGAATGTCGGCCTCGGCCAGGGCCGCCTTGACATTCTGCAGCAGCTCCTGCGATGGGCCGTAGAGGTCTTCTTCGTCGACGGTCTCGACGACCGGCGCGCGTTCCGTCTCGTTGAGGGCGGGCTCCGGCCCGCTCAACTTCCCGTCCCGCCGCTTCGAAGGGCGGCCTGCTCTTTGCGGTGCTGCGCGCAATCCTGCGCCTCGACGACGGCGACCGCAGTCATGTTGACGATGCCGCGCACCGTCAGCGAAGGCGAGAGCACATGCGCCGGATGCCGTGCGCCGAGCAGAATCGGGCCGATCGCGGTGCCCTGGCCGAGATGGCGCAGCAGGTTGAGCGCGATGTTGGCGGCATCCAGATTCGGCATCACCAGCAGGTTCGCCTTGCCGGTGAGCCTGGAGCTGGGAAACAGCCGATTCCGGATCGCCTGATCGACTGCGGAATCGGCACGCATTTCGCCCTCGACCTCGAGCTCGGGGTCGCGCTGCAGGACGAGGCCCAGCGCTCGGCGCATCTTGCGCGCCGAGGCGGAATCGTCGGTGCCGAAATTCGAATGCGAGAGCAGCGCCGCCTTCGGCACCAGGCCGAAGCGGCGGATCACGGCTGCGGATAGGATCGTGGTCTCTGCGATCTCGTCCTCCGTCGGATCGGGATTCGCTTCCGTGTCTGCGAGGAAGAAGGTGCCGGTCGGGAGGATGATGGCCGTCATGGCCGCGAAGGCGCGCGTGCCGGAGGCGCGACCGAGGATCGTGCTGACGTGCTCGAGATGGCGATGGAAGCGGCCGACCGTGCCGCAGAGCATCGCGTCGGCCTCCCCCCGCAGCAGCATCAGCGAGGAGATCGCGGTCGGGCGCGTGCGCACGATGTCGCGCGCCACGTCGGGCGAGACGCCGCGGCGCTCGGTCAGGCTGTGATAGAGGGTCCAGTATTCCTTGTATCTCGGGTCGTTCTCGGGATCGCAGAGCTCGAAGTCGCGGCCCGCCTCCAGACGGAGTCCCAGCCGCTCGATCCGCATCAGGATCACGGCGCGGCGACCGACGAGGATCGGTTTCGCCAGTCCTTCGTCGACCACGGTCTGGACGGCGCGGAGCACCCGCTCCTCCTCACCCTCGGCATAGACCACGCGTTTGGGCTCATTGCGCGCCCGCTCGAACAGCGGCTTCATCACCAGGCCGGAACGGAACACGAACTGCTGCAGCCGGTCGCGATAGGCCGACCAGTCGGCGATCGGCCGCGTGGCGACGCCGCTCTCCATCGCCGCCCGGGCGACCGCCGGCGCGATCTCCATGATGAGCCTGGGGTCGAACGGGCGCGGAATGAGGTAGTCGGCGCCGAATTGCAGGCTCTCGCCGCCATAGGCGCTGGAGGCGACGTCGGAGGCCTCGGCGCGGGCGAGCCGCGCGATCGCCTGGACGCAGGCGATCTTCATCGCCTCATTGATCGCAGTCGCACCCACATCCAAAGCACCGCGGAAGATATAGGGAAAGCAAAGGACGTTGTTGACCTGGTTGGGATAGTCCGAGCGACCCGTTGCGATCACCGCATCGGGCCGCACCGCCTTGGCCTCCTCGGGCATGATCTCCGGCGTCGGGTTGGCGAGCGCGAAGACGATCGGCCGGTCCGCCATTTCCGCCACCATCACCGGCTTCAGCACGCCGGGCGCGGAAAGACCAAGGAACACATCGGCGCCCTTGATCGCGTCCCCGAGCGTGCGCGCGTCGGTCTTGCGGGCGTAGCGCGCCTTTCGGGGATCCATCAGTTCCTTGCGGCCTTCGTAGACCACGCCGGCGATGTCGCTGACAATGATGTTCTCGATCGGGAAGCCGAGGGCGACCAGGAGGTCGAGGCAGGCGAGCGCCGCGGCACCGGCGCCGGAGGTGACGATCTTCACCCGGTCGACCGGCTTGCCGACGACCTCGAGCCCGTTCATCAGCGCGGCGGCGACGATGATCGCCGTGCCGTGCTGGTCGTCGTGCATGACCGGGATCTTCATCCGGTCGCGGAGGCTTTGCTCGATTTCGAAGCATTCCGGCGCCTTCACGTCCTCGAGATTGATGCCGCCGAACGAAGGCTCGAGGCTGGCGACGATGTCGACGAACTTCTTGGGATCGGTCTCGTTGATCTCCAGGTCGAACACGTCGATATCGGCGAATTTCTTGAAGAGGACGGCTTTGCCTTCCATCACCGGCTTCGCCGCCAGCGGGCCGATCGCGCCCAAGCCGAGCACGGCGGTGCCGTTGGTGACGACGGCGACCAGGTTCGACCGGCTGGTGACCTCGGCGGCGGCTCGTGGATCGGCGACGATCGCCTCACAGGCGGCGGCGACGCCGGGAGAATAGGCGAGCGCCAGGTCGCGCTGGTTCGCCAGCGGCTTGGTGGCGACGATCGCCAGCTTTCCCGGGCGCGGGTAGCGGTGATATTCGAGCGCGCCCGCTTTCAGGCTGTCATCCGCCATTCCCGGTCCCCGGTCCTATTGTTGGAGGATTGCTTGTGGCGCCCGGATTATAGCCGCCGAGACCGGGCGCGCTACTCTCCGCCCGGGATCACGGCCTCGATATCGGAAATCCAGGAAGGGACCAGAGAATTGGTGCGGTCGAGAAGACTCGAACTTCCACGGGTTGCCCCACAGCGACCTCAACGCTGCGCGTCTACCAGTTCCGCCACGACCGCAGCGGGGGCCCGGAGCCATGAGCCCCTTGCCTAATCCAGGCCGGGGGAATAGCAAATCGCCCATGCCCGATCAAGCGAGAAAGCGGCCGGATCCGGCCTTGTCGGCCGCCCCATCCGGCGCCCCGGAATGGCGGATTTCCAGGGACTTGGTCCCCTATCCCGGGGCGATTGCGACGATGGAACACCGGGTCGCCGAGATCCGCGCCGGCAGTGCGCCGGAGCAGGTCTGGCTGCTCGAGCACCCGGCCCTCTACACCGCCGGGACCAGCGCCCGGCCCGAGGACCTGCTGGTGCCGGATGCGCTTCCGGTCTATCGCACCGGCCGCGGCGGCCAGATCACGTATCACGGGCCGGGGCAACGGATCGGCTATGTGATGCTCGACTTGAGGGCTCGCGGCGGCGATCTCCGCCGCTTCATCCACGACCTCGAGGAATGGATCATCCGGACGCTGGCACACTTCGACGTCCGGGGCGAGCGGCGTGAGGAGCGAATCGGCATCTGGGTCGCCGGTGATGGTGCTCGCGAGGAGAAGATCGCAGCAATCGGCGTCCGCGTGCGCCACGGCGTCACCTTCCACGGAATTGGGCTCAACCGCGATCCCGATCTCCGGCACTATGCCGCCATCGTGCCTTGCGGCATCCGGGAGACGGAGGCGCAGCCGTTCGGCGTCACTTCGCTCGCAAAGCTCGGGCGCGTCGTCAGCGCCGAGCAGCTTGATCTTGCATTGCAGCAGAGCTTCGACGCCGTATTCTCCCGCTAGCCTGCGACGGCCGGTCGCGCCGCCAGATGTCACAGTCCCTACACCTCCGTGGGCGGCATAACCTGCATCGAGGGGGCTAACGGGAGAACATCGATGGAAGAGAACAAGCTGCCCGACCTTGCGCCGCCGAAAGAGATGACGGCGATGATGCTGACGCTCTCGGTCGAGCTCGACAAGATGTCGACCGAGTGGGGCAACGTGCAGCTTCGTCACGCGACGCGTCGCTGTCGGGACTGCACCTCCGTCTACACCTGTCGCTTCTGGCTGGGCGACGTGCATCGCGATCCTCGGGCCTTCCGCAACTTCTGCCCGAATGCGGGTCTCTTCGAGCGCTTTCGCGGCGACCGCCGCAGCAAGACGCGCTAAGCGGTCGGGAGCTGGCGGAAGCCCGGCTCCGCTCGGCCCTCCTGCGGCAGAACCTCGACATCGGTGACGTGTGCTGCCGGCGGACCTAAGCGGCAGGCTTCGACCAATTCGTCCACCGCTGGCGCCGGGCCGGAGACCAAAACCTCGACGCTGCCGTCTCGACGGTTCCTGACCCAGCCGTCGAGGCCGGACGCGGTCGCCTCGTTGACCGTCCAGTAGCGGTAGGAGACGCCTTGCACACGGCCGCGGATAATGAGGCGCACGGTCTTCCAGCCTTCCGGCAGCGGCGTGCGCATCCGCCCGGGCTCACGCGAATTCGAGGATGATCTGATCGACCGCCAGGCTGTCGCCGGGCTTGGCGTGCAGCTTCGCCACCTTGCCGTCGCGCTCGGCCTTCAGGATGTTCTCCATCTTCATCGCCTCGACCACCGCGAGGGTCTGGCCGGCCTTCACCTCCTCGTCCGGATTGACCGCGAGGCTGACCAGAAGACCCGGCATCGGCGAGAGGAGGAAGCGCGACATGTCCGGCGCCTGCTTCTCCGGCATGTGGGCGTCGAGCTCGGCGCCGCGCCCGGTCAGCACCATCGCGCGCATTCCGGCGCCGCCATGATGGACGCGATACCCGACACCGTTACGATCGATCTGCACCGTGATCGGCCGCCCGTCGATGCGGCCGTGATAGAGCGGATCGCCGAGCCGCCAGGCGCTGATCAGCTCGCAACTGCGACCGTCTCCCACCACGGCGAAGCCTGACGCGATCTCCACGACCGAGACCGCATGCGGCACGCCGTCGAGCTTCACCACCCAATCGCCGCCGACCTTGCTGCCCTTGGCGGCAAAATGCGGACGGCGCGCATGGGCACGACGCTCGTATTGATGATGCACGGTGGCGATCACGGCGACGAGATCGGCGGCCGCGTCGGGATCGAGCGTCACGCCATGGAAGCCGTCCGGCCATTCCTCGGCGATGAAGGCGGTCGAGAGCCGGCCCGCCTGGAAGCGTGGATGCCCGGCCAGCGCCGAGAGGAACGGCACGTTGTGGCCGAGGCCGCGGATGTAGAAGGCGTCCAAGGCCTCTCGGAGCGCGGTAATCGCGGCCGGCCGGTCGCTGCCGTAAGTCACCAGCTTGGCGATCATCGGATCGTAGAACATGCTGATCTCGGCGCCCTCATAGACGCCGGAATCGACGCGCACCGAGGGTCCCGTTGACGGCTCGACATAGCGCGTGAGCCGGCCGGTCGAGGGCAGAAACCCGCGGAAGGGATCTTCGGCGTAGACCCGAGCCTCGATCGCCCAACCCTTCAGCCTCACGTCGGACTGCCGAAGCTTCAGCCTTTCGCCGGCGGCGATACGGATCATCTGCTCGACCAGATCGAGGCCGATGACGAGCTCGGTCACCGGATGCTCGACCTGAAGCCGCGTGTTCATCTCCAGGAAGTAGAAGTTGCGCTTCTGATCGACGATGAACTCGACGGTGCCGGCCGATTTGTACTTGACGGCCTTTGCCAGGGCGACAGCCTGCTCGCCCATGGCGGTGCGCGTCTTCTCGTCGAGGAACGGGCTCGGCGCTTCCTCGATCACCTTCTGGTGCCGGCGCTGGATCGAGCATTCGCGCTCACCGAGATAGAGGCAATGGCCATGGCCGTCGGCGAGGACCTGGATCTCGATGTGCCGCGGCTGCTCGATGAACTTCTCGACGAAGACCCGATCGTCGGCGAAGCTGGAGCGGGCCTCGTTGCTGGCGGAGCGGAAGCCTTCGCGCGCCTCGTCGTCGTCGCGGGCGACGCGCATGCCCTTGCCGCCGCCGCCGGCCGAGGCTTTGATCATCACCGGATAGCCGATCTCGCGGGCGACCTTGACGCAGTGCTCGGCATCCTTGATCACGTCGAGGAAGCCCGGGACCATGCTGACGCCGGCCTCGCGGGCGAGCTTCTTCGATTCGATCTTGTCGCCCATCGCCTGCACGGCATGGGGATCGGGGCCGATGAAGGCGATCTTCGCCTTTTTCAGCGCCTCGGCAAACTTCACGTTCTCCGAGAGGAAGCCGTAGCCGGGATGCACCGCATCGGCCCCGGTCTGCTTGCAGGCGGCGATGATCTTCTCGATCTTCAGATAGCTCTCGGCCGCCGGCGCCGCGCCGATCGCCACCGCCTCATCCGCCTCGCGCACGTGGAGCGCATCGGCATCCGCGTCGGAATAGACTGCGACCGTCTGGATGCCCATGGCGCGCGCCGTGCGGATCACACGACAGGCGATCTCCCCCCGGTTGGCGATCAGGATCTTCTTGAACATCTTCTAGAGCGGGATGTTATCGTGCTTCTTCCAGGGATTCTCGAGCTGCTTCTCCCGCAGCATGGCGAGGGAACGGCAGATGCGCTTTCGGGTCGAATGCGGCATGATCACGTCGTCGATGAAGCCGCGGGCGCCGGCGACGAAGGGGTTGGCGAACTTCTGGCGGTATTCCTCGGTGCGTTCGGCGATCTTCGCCTTGTCGCCGATATCGGCGCGGAAGATGATCTCGACGGCGCCCTTCGGCCCCATGACCGCGATCTCGGCCGAGGGCCAGGCGAAATTGACGTCGCCGCGGATGTGCTTGGAGCTCATGACGTCATAGGCGCCGCCATAGGCCTTGCGGGTGATCACGGTCACCTTCGGCACGGTCGCCTCGCCATAGGCGAAGAGCAGCTTAGCGCCGTGCTTGATGATGGCGCCGTATTCCTGCTGGGTGCCGGGGAGGAATCCGGGCACGTCCACGAAGGTGACGATCGGGATGTTGTAGCAGTCGCAGAAGCGCACGAAGCGCGCGGCCTTGCGGCTGGAATCGATGTCGAGGCAGCCCGCCAGCACCATCGGCTGGTTGGCGACGATGCCGACGGTCTCGCCCGCCATGCGGCCGAGGCCGATCAGGATGTTCTTGGCATGCTCCGGCTGCAGCTCGAAGAAGTCGCCCTCGTCGACGACCTTCTGGATCAGCTCCTTCATGTCGTAAGGCTTGTTCGGATTGGCCGGCACCAGCGTGTCCAGGGACATCTCGTCGCGATCGATCGGGTCCGGCGTCTCGCGCGCCGGCGCCGTCTCGCGGTTGGAGGCGGGCAGGAAGTCGACGAAGCGGCGCACTTGCAGCAACGCCTCGACATCGTTTTCGAAGG
>DATKMF010000121.1:0-24618 GCA_035542015.1 Candidatus Cybelea sp. | reverse complement strand
TGCAACCCGGGACGTTGCCGCCCAGTTCGACAAGCTGCTCAACGGCGATCAGGATGTGGACCACTGGAGCACCTATGTCGGACAGGGTGCCGTGCGCTTCTATCTGCCGCTGAACGTCCAGCTGCCGAATGACTTCTTCGCGCAGGCTGTCGTCGTCACCAAGGGGCTGGAGGAGCGGGAGCGGGTCAAGGCGAAACTGGAGCAGGCGCTCGCCGCCGGGTTTCCCAACGTCGTCGCGCGGGTCTATCCCCTGGAGCTTGGGCCGCCGGTCGGATGGCCGCTCCAATACCGCGTGAGCGGTCCGGAAGCCGATCAGGTGCGGGACATCGCCTTCAAGGTCGCCGATGCGCTCGGGAGCGACGCCGATGCCCGCAATGTGAACTACAACTGGATGGTGCCGGCGCGCACGGTAAGGATCCTGATCGATCAGGACCAGGCCCGTCTGCTCGGATTGAGCTCCGAGCAGGTGGCGCAGGCGGTGAACAGCGTTCTGTCCGGCGTGCCGGCGACCCAGGTGCGGAGCGGCACTTATCTCGTCGACGTGCTGGTCCGCGCCTCGGCCGACGAACGCATGTCACCCGCCACCATCCGGACGCTGCAGGTTCCCCTGCCGAACGGACAGACCGTTCCCCTGACCCAGATCGCTTCCGTGGAATACGGCCAGGAATATCCCATCGTCTGGCGCCGCGACCGACGGCCCACGATTACGGTCCAGGCCGATCTCGCGCCGGGCGTGCAGGCTGCGACGGTGGTGCAAGAGCTGGCGCCGAAGATCGACGCCTTGAATGCGAGCCTTCCCGCCGGCTACCACATCGCCGTCGGCGGCTCGGTGGAGGAGAGCAGCAAGGCGCAAGTCTCCGTCGCCATCGTGGTGCCGCTGATGCTCCTGCTGACGCTGACCGTGCTGATGATCCAGCTCCAGAGCTTCAACCGACTATTCCTGGTCCTCAGCGTCGCGCCCTTGGGCATCATCGGCGTCGTCGCCGCCCTGCTGATTTCGGACAAGCCGCTCGGCTTCGTGGCGATCCTGGGCGTCCTCGCGCTCTCGGGCATGATCGCCCGCAACTCGGTCATCCTCATCGATCAGGTGGAGAAGGAGAAGGCGCAGGGTCTTGCTCCCTGGGACGCCGTCGTCGAGGCGGCGGCGATCCGCTTCCGACCGATCCTGCTGACGGCTTCCGCCGCGACCCTCGGCATGGTCCCGATCGCGCCGACCATCTTCTGGGGCCCGATGGCCTACGCGATCATGGGTGGACTGGCAGTCGCCACCGTCCTGACCCTTCTCTTCCTTCCGGCGCTCTATGTGGCTTGGTTCCGCATCAAGGCGCCGCGCCCCGAGCCCAGACCCGATGTGGCGCCGCCTCAACTGCTGTCCGCTGGAGCTTCCGTTCCGCCGGCGTCTTCCGCCGCCAGCGGGCCTCCGACCCAATGAGCGAGTCCGGGCCGCAGCGGGCCGTCCGCCGCCCAACCGCACCCTTGCCAGGGCGCGATCAGCCGCTATAACCAAGGCCAGCAAGCCCGAGCCGGATCGCAGCGTCCGGCTTTAATCCCATAATTTCCGGTGGATAGCGGATGCCGTTGGAGAAGACCTTCCAGCCCAGCGAAGTCGAGAAGCGCCATTACGACGCGTGGGAGAAGTCCGGCGCCTTTGCGGGCCAGGTGACCTCGAACAAGGTCCCCTTCACCGTGATGATGCCGCCGCCGAATGTCACCGGCAGCCTGCACATGGGCCATGCGCTCAACATGACGCTGCAGGACGTGCTCACGCGCTATGAGCGCATGCACGGCAAGGACGCGCTCTGGCAGCCGGGCACCGATCATGCCGGCATCGCGACCCAGATGGTGGTCGAGCGCCAGCTCGCCGAGCAGGGGATCCGCCGCACGGATCTCGGTCGGGAGAAATTCGTCGAGAAGGTCTGGGAGTGGAAGGCCAAGTCCGGCGGCATGATCACCGACCAGCTCCGGAGGTTGGGTGCCTCGCCGGACTGGGCCCGCGAGCGCTTCACCATGGACGAGGGCCTGAACAAGGCCGTCCGCAAGGTGTTCGTCGATCTCTACCGCCAGGGCCTGATCTACCGCGACAAGCGGCTGGTGAACTGGGACCCGAAGCTCCACACCGCGATCTCCGATCTCGAGGTCGTGCAGAAGGAAGTGAAGGGCAAGCTCTGGCACCTGAAGTATCCGGTGGAGGGACAGCCCGACCGCCATCTCGTGGTCGCCACCACGCGTCCTGAGACCATGCTCGGCGACACCGCGGTCGCGGTGCATCCCGATGACGCGCGCTACCAGGACCTGATCGGGAGGCATCTCACGCTGCCGCTGGTCGGCCGGCGCATTCCTGTCGTGGGCGACGAGCATGCCGATCCGGAGACAGGATCGGGGGCGGTGAAGATCACCCCGGCCCACGACTTCAACGATTTCGAGGTCGGCAAGCGGCACGGGCTGGAGATGATCAACATCTTCGACCGCGACGCCAAGCTGAATGACAGCGTCCCGGAGAAGTATCGCGGCCTCGACCGCTATGACGCGCGCAAGCTGGTGCTCGAAGATCTCGAAGCCCAGGGACTGATCGAGCGCGTGGACGATCACGCCATGACCTTGCCCTATGGTGACCGCTCCGACGTGGTGATCGAACCCTGGCTTACCGACCAGTGGTATTGCGACGCCAAGACCCTCGCCCAGCCGGCGATCAAGGCCGTGGAAGAGGGACGCACGGTCTTCGTCCCGCGCCAGTGGGAGAACACCTATTTCGAATGGATGCGCAACATCCAGCCCTGGTGCATCTCGCGCCAGCTCTGGTGGGGCCACCAGATCCCGGCCTGGTACGCGCCGGACGGCAAGATCTTCGTCGCCTACACCGAAGAGGAGGCGCAAGCCGAGGCCGACAAGCACTACGGCACCCCGACCAGGCTCGAGCGGGATGCCGACGTGCTCGACACCTGGTTCTCCTCGGGGCTCTGGCCGTTCTCGACGCTCGGCTGGCCGGAGAAGACCGCGCACCTGGCGCGCTACTATCCGGGCGACGTGCTGGTCACCGGCTTCGACATCATCTTTTTCTGGGTCGCCCGCATGATGATGCTGGGCATCCACTTTATGGGCGACGTGCCGTTCCGCACCGTTTACATCCACGCCCTGGTCCGCGACGAGCACGGCCAGAAGATGTCGAAGTCCAAGGGGAACGTGATCGATCCGCTGGAGCTGATCGACAAGTTCGGCTGCGATGCACTCCGCTTCACCCTGGTGGCGCAGGCCGGCCAGAACCGCGACATCAAGATGTCGGAGCAGCGGGTCGAGGGCTACCGCAACTTCGCCACCAAGCTCTGGAACGCGACGCGCTTCTGCGAGATGAATGGCTGTGTCGCCGTGCCGGATTTCGATCCGACCAGCGCGCAGCAAAGCCTCAATCGCTGGATCGTCGGGCGGCTCGTCAAGGCGAAGCAGGCGGTCGATCTCGCGATCGAGGGCTATCGCTTCGACGCCGCGGCGAGTGCGCTCTACCAGTTCGCCTGGGGCGAGTTCTGCGACTGGCATCTGGAGTTCGCCAAGCCGATCCTCCAGGGCGAGGATGAAGGGGCGAAGGCGGAGACCCGCGCCGTCACCGCCTGGGTGCTCGGCCAGCTGCTGCATCTGATGCATCCCTTCATGCCCTTCATCACCGAAGAGCTCTGGGCCCAGATGGGGCCCCAGGGCTCGGGCAAGCTGAGTTCGGGCAAGCTGATGACCGCACCTTGGCCGGACGCGGATAGCGGGCTGATCGATGCCGGGGCCGATGCCGATCTCGGCTGGGTCATCCGCCTGGTCGGCGAGGTGCGCGCGCTTCGCGCCGAGATGAACGTTCCGCCCTCCGCCCAGGTAACCCTGCTGGTGAAGGATGCGAGCGCCGAGACGCGGGAGCGGATCGCGCGTTATGGCGAGCTGGTGCAGCGCCTGGCGCGGGCCCAACGCCTGGAAGCAACCGCCACCGAGGCGCCGAAGGGTGCGGCGCAACTCGTGCTCGACGAGGCGACGGTGTTCCTGCCCCTGGCCGAGATCATCGACATTGCCAAGGAGCGCGCGCGGCTCTCCAAGGAGCTCGACAAGGCGAAGGGCGAAGCGGAGAAGATCGAGAAGAAGCTCGGCAATCCGCAGTTCATCGCCAAGGCCGATCCCGAGGTGATCGAGGAGCAGCGCGCCAAGCTTGCGGAGGTCGGACAGGCCAGGGCGAAGCTCACGCAGGCGCTGGATCGGCTGGCGCAGATCTGATCAGGCGACCTCGCGCCAGCCTTCCTCGGTCTCGCGGAAAGCAACGCTCGATGCCTTGGTGAATTGCTTGGCGGTCGGATCCCATTCCAGGCGGTCGATCGCCAGCTTGGCGCCGCTGACTCGGAGCAGGTTGAACGAGTTGGTCTCGCCCCGCTGTCGGAACGAGGTTGCGGTGCCGGCTTGGACCAGCAGGGCACGATGGCCCGGATAGCGGATCGCGCTGCTCGCGGCTCGGGCGAGATGCTGGTGGCCGGAGAGCACCACATCCACGCCGGCGATGGCGAAGACGCGCATCGCCATCGCCGCACGGCCCACGATATTGGGCCGGTCCACGTTGCGCCGATCGTCGAATGGATGATGCGTGACGACGATGCGCATCGCCTTCTCGGGCGATCGCTCGAACACCGCCCGCACGCGCTCGGCCTGGCGGCGATTGATGCGCCCGCCTTGGATGGTGAAGGCGCGGGCGGTGTTGAGACCGAGCACCGCCATCTCCTCGTCCGCGAAGAAGGGTTCGAGCTCAGGGCCGATGAAACGTTTGTATTTCTCGATCGGAGTGAAGCCCCGCGCAAGCAGGTTCCAGAGCGGCACGTCGTGGTTGCCCGGGACGACGATCTGCGGTCTCGGCAGCTGGTCCAGGAACGCCCTTGCTGCCGCGAACTGGCGCGCGCGCGCACGCTGCGTCAGATCCCCCGAGACCACGACCAGATCGGGGTCGGCCTGCGCGACCGCCGTGACAATCTCGGGCACGGTCTCCGGGTCGACCGCACCGAAATGAAGATCAGAGAGATGCGCGATCGTCCGCATGCGGCTCAACTCCGATCGGCCGGTACGATGACCTTCAGCGCTTTTGGCATCGTGGTGTAGTGGAGATGCGGCCGCATCTGCCAGACCTCACCATCCGTTGAAACCACGGCGTGATGTGGCCGGGTCTCGATCCAAACCTCGCGCGCCTCGGTCGCTTCAAGATCGCTGTCCCGCAACCGGCCGGAGAGAGCGCGGAGGGTCAGGCGCAAGAGGCCCCAATGATCGGTGTCTGGTGCCTGGCAGACCCAGAGGGTCTCGCCCGCCAGCGACGTGCGTTTGCCGATATTGAGACCGGCGATTTCATAGCGGTTGTTGCCAATGAAGACGAAGGGCGTGCGCCGGGACCGCGCGCCCGCGCCGTCGATCCGGATCCGCAGATAGATCGAGCGGGGATGGCGAGTCACGTAAGCAAGCGCCTTCGCAAAGGCGATCCATTTGGAATGCCCCAGGCGCTGATGCGCCTCGCGCTGGCGTACTATCCGCGGATAGAGCCCGAGGCTCGAGTTGTTGATGAAGACGTGATCGTTGACCACGCCCACGTCGAGCGCCGCGGTCCGACCGGTGAAGATGGTTCGGGCCGCCGTCTCGAGCTCCAGCGGGATGCCGACATCCTTGGCGAAATGATTGAGCGTGCCGAGGGGCAGCACGCCGAGCGAGGTCTTGGATCCGAGCAGCGCCGCCGCGGCCGCATTCAAGGTGCCGTCGCCGCCGCCCGCTACCAGGATGTCCGGCTGCTGGGTTGCGGCATGGCGTGCGAGGGCCATGAGATCGGTTCCGGGCTCGGGAAGCAGGACCTCGGGATGATTCCCGTGCTCGAGGGCGACCCGCCGGAAGAGATCGGCGGCCTCCGGCCGAGACGTGCCCGCCGCGTAATTGAGGACGCAAATGACGCGCGCCGTTCTTGAAAAGGCCGAGGCGATCGGTCGCTCTGACATGGCTGGCTGCTGTGGATTCTGCGAACTTTCCGGAAGAAGGGCTCTCCGGAAGAAGGTCCCGGCCGGTCCGGCCGTTCCACTCCGCTGCGCCGAATCTAGTCCGCCGCGCCCTCACATTCGTGCGCCCGTTTCAACAGCAGCGCGCGCTCGGCCTCGTTGCGGGTGAGGGAGGCCGCGCGCTCGAACTCCAGGCGGGCGTCGTCGCGCCGGCCGAGCTTGAAGAGGAGATCGCCGCGCACGCCGGAAAGCAGATGATAGGTCTTGAGGGCCGGCTCGTCGCGCAAGGCGTCGACCAGGGCAAGACCGGCGGCCGGCCCAGACGCCATGGAGACCGCGACGGCGCGATTGAGCGCAACGACGGGTGAGGGCGTCGCCTGCATCAGCACGTCGTAGATCGCGACGATCCGCCTCCAGTCGGTCTCGGCCGCAGTGTGGGCGCGGGCATGACAGGCGGCGATCGCCGCCTGGAGCGTGTAGGGGCCGAGCACGCCACCACGCGCCTCGGCCTCTTGCTCCGCCCGTTGCAAGGCGGCGAGACCGCGCCGGATCAGCACATGGTCCCAGCGCGCGCGGTCCTGGTCGAGGAGCAGGATTGGTTTGCCGCTCGCGTCAACGCGCGCATGGAGACGCGAGGCCTGGATCTCCATCAACGCCACGAGGCCGTGCACCTCGGGCTCGTGCGGCACCAGCTCGGCGAGGATGCGGCCGAGGCGAAGCGCTTCGTCGCAAAGGCCGGGCCGCACCCAATCCTCGCCGGCGGTCGCCGCATAGCCCTCGTTGAAGACGAGGTAGATGACCTCCAGAACCGAGGCGAGCCGCAGTTCCATCTCGGCGCCGCGCGGGACCTCGAACGGCACGCCGGCCTCGGAGAGCGTGCGTTTGGCGCGCACGATGCGCTGCGCCATGGTGGGCTCCGCCACCAGGAAGGCGCGGGCGATCTCGTCGGTGGCGAGGCCGCCAATCAGGCGCAGGGTGAGGGCCGCGCGGGCCTCGGTGGAGAGCACCGGGTGACAAGAGACGAAGATGAGCCGTAGCAGATCGTCGCCGATGTGATCGTCCAGCGCGCTGTCCAGATCAGGCGTCTCGCGCTCCAGGATCTCGAGCTCGCGGCCGAGCTCCGCATGCTTGCGCTGGAGCATGCTGCGCCGCCGCAGGAGGTCGATGGCGCGATGCTTGGCACTCTGCATCAGCCAGGCGCCCGGCTTCTCCGGGATGCCGGTCTCCGGCCACTGTCGGAGTGCCGCCTCCAGCGCATCCTGTGCCAGCTCTTCCGCCTGGCCGACGTCGCGGACCATGCGGGTCAGGCCGGCGATCAGCTTCGCCGCCTCGATCCGCCAGATCCCGTCGATCGCGCGCGAGATATCCGCTCCGGTCGTCTCCATGGCGACCGGATAGCCCAAGAGCGGCAGGCGAGGCAAGATTGGTCCCTGCCCTCGGGGGCTGAGGGCAGGGACCTAGCGTGGGCTCGGGGGGAATCCGAGGTGACTGGGACTTAGAGTTTCTTGCGCTTCCTCTCCAACGCCTCGCGGATCGCGGGCTCGTTCGGCGCTGCCGCTTGCACTTCGGGCGTGAAGTCTTCCCATTCCTGGACCTGGCGGACTTCGACGGTCATGTCGTCGCCGCCCGGAATACGCTTGGCCCAGTCGATCGCCTCGGCCTTGGATTTCACGTCGATCATCCAAAAGCCGCCGATCACCTCCTTGGCTTCCGGGAACGGCCCATCCTTCACCACCGGTTTGCCGCCGGGGTAGGTCACCCGGACGCCGGTTGACGGCGGATGAAGCCCTTCCATCGCCACGACCACACCCGCCTTCGTCAGCTCGGCGTTGTAGCGGTCCATGGCACCGACCGTTTCGGCATCCGGCATGGCGTCCGGTTTCGCGGTCTCATATCCCTTCGGGATCACCAGCATCATGAAGCGCATGACGGCGATCCTCAGCCTTGCGTGCCGGCGATGATCATCCAGCCGACGCCGAACTTGTCCGCGAGCATGCCGAACTTCGAAGCGAAGAAGGTCTTCTCCATGGGCATGCGCACCTGGCCGCCTTCGCTGAGCGCCTTGAAGACACGCTCGGCATCGGCCTCGTCCTTGGCGCCGTAGGAGAGCGAGAAGCCTTCGAACTTCGGCTGGCCGTTGCAATGACCGTCCGAGCCCATGAGGTCGGTTTCGCCGATCTTGAAGCTCATATGCATGATCTTGTCCAAGCTGCCGGGCTTCATGTTGGCCTGGGCTTCCTTCGGCGCATCCTTGTAGCGCATCACCATCTGCTCCTTGGCGCCGAGCACCTTCTTGTAGAAGGCGAGGGCTTCCTCGGCGCGACCGTCGAAGAAGAGATAGGGTTGAATGCTCATGACTTGCTCCTGTCGTGTAGGGGGTGGGTTTGATTTGGAGATCGTGGTCTAGAAACGTCACTTCCGGATCTGGGTTTCCATCTCGCGGAACTTGCCGATCGCGTCCTTGGCCGCGTCGATCGTGGCGAAATCATCAAGCTCGTAGAGCTGCCGCACCTCGATCTCGCATTCGTAATCGAGGTGGGGCTTCGGGAAGCGGCGCGTCCATTCGAGCGCCTCTTCCCGGGTCTTGGTCTGGATCAACGTGTAGCCGGCGATCAGTTCCTTCGCTTCGGTGAAGGGACCATCCACCACGGCGCGCTTGTCGCCGGCATACTTGACCTTCCAGCCGGCCGAGCTCGGCTGCAGGCCGGAGGCGTCGAGCAGCACGCCGGATTTGGTCAGCTCGTCGTGATAGGCGGCCATGGCGTCGAACAGCGCCTCGGCGCCGTCCGGAAACCTGCCGGCCTCGGTATCCCTGGTCGCCTTCACCAGGATCATGAATCGCATCGTTCTCTCCCTTGGATGGCGGTTCCCCAATCGGGTTCCTGTGAGAGACGTCGAACGGCAGCGGATGGGATCGACAGGCTTCGACCAGAAATCGGCGATTTTTTCGCGGCGTCCAGACTGCGATTTTCGGCTATTCCCTAAGCCGTTGAAAATCCTGCATAGTGGCGCAAAAGCCGGATCCCGCCGGCAATTTCAGGGGGGAATGCGTTGTTGAGAATGCTCCGTCTTACGACGGCTGCGCTGATCTTGATCGCAGGGACGCGCGTCGCAGCGGCCGATCCGGTCACCGTCGAGGGCATCACCTTTTCCGACGAGCTCGGCAACTTCCGCCTGGTTTCGGTGACCGGGAAGGGCAGCGCCGAAGATCCCTTCGTCGTGCGGGAGGAGATCACCGGCCCCAACGACCCGATCCTGCTGATCACGGGATTCAGCCGCGATTTCGGGAACCGGGTGGGCACTCAGCATACGGCCGCCTTCGCCATGAAGAAGATCGTCGTCAACAAGACCGACAAGGTCTGGCAGGGCTTCGAGGTCGAGCTTCGGGAGGTCATCAACCGGCCCAGCACCTATGAGGATGGCTTGAGCTTCGGCCAGGGCTCCCAGATCGCCGACGACTACGTCACCAGCAGCCTGCCCCACGCGCAGCGGCAGGACGAGCCGGGGGATTCGCTGGGCTTCGGCGGCGCCGACATCCCGCCGGGCGGCGAGGTGACCTTCAACTTCGTCATTTCCGACATGTCGCCGGTCTTTCGCTTCTACCTGTTCCAGCGCCCGCAGCAACCGCTCTCCTAGGCGGCCCGCGGTTTCTACTGTATGTTGCGGGTCAGGGCCTTTGGGGAGCGGGTCATGCTTGCATGGTTCCGGATTGTGACGCCTCTGTCGAGGCGCGTGATGCTGTGCGCGCTATTGATCGCCGTCGCGCCGCTCGCTTTCGCTTTCTCGACCCCGGACCGCACCGGCTGGGTGACCGACGAGGCGCATATCCTCGACGCCGACACGGTCGCGGCGCTGGCCAACCAGCTGCAGGACATCCAGACCAAGACCGGCGACGAAGTCGTGGTGGTGACGCTGGACGGGCTCCAGGGCACCACGATCGAGAACTGGGGCAATGTGCTGGGCGACACCTGGCAGATCGGCAAGGGCAACGGCCGCGACGACGGCGTGGTGCTGGTCGTGGCGCCGAACGATCGCAAGGTGCGGATCGCGGTCGGCTACGGGCTCGGCAACCGGATCCCGGATTGGGTCGCCTCGGCCATCATCTCCGATCACATCGTGCCCTATTTCCGCAGCGGCAACTATGCGGCGGGCATCCGCGCCGGGGTCACCAGCATCGCCGTGCAGTTGGAGAGCCCGGCGACGGCAGCCTCCACGGTGAATGTGGCGGCTTATCCGGTCGGCCATGCGCAGCCCGGCTTCTGGTCATGGGTCGGCAACGGCCTGAGGCCCAACGTGAGCACGAACCAGATCGGTTTGTGGGTCGTGGTCGGCATCATCGTGCTCATCTTCATGCTGAACGCCTTCGGACGCTTCGGCTCGTCCACGCGCCGCTGGGGCCGGCGCTGGGACGATGATGACTATGGTTCTTCCTGGAACAGCTGGGGGAGCAGCCGGCACAGTTCGAGCTGGGGTGGGGGCGGCGGGTTCTCCTCCAGCAGCAGCTCTTCCTCGAGTTCGTCGAGCTCATCGAGTGGTGGCGGCGGCTCGTTTGGCGGCGGAGCGACCGGCTCATGGTGAGCGCAGGGCTCCGCATGATCCTTGCCTGCTGCCTGGCGAGCGCAGCCCTCTTGCCGGCGCGCGCCGATCCGCCGATCCCGGCGCTGACCGGTCGCGTGGTCGACCAGGCGCATATCATCGACGCCAGCACCGTCGCCAGCCTCAACCACGAGCTCGCCGGTTTCGAGCAGTCGACCGGCGACCAGGTGGTGGTCGTGACCTTGCCAGACCTCAAGGATTATTCGATCGAGCAGTGGGGCAGAGCGCTCGGGAACGGCTGGGGGATCGGCCAGAGCGGGCGCAACAACGGCGTCCTGCTGATCGTGGCACCGGCCGATCGACGACTGCGCATCGAGGTCGGCAACGGGCTCCAATCGCGGCTGCCCGACTCCCAGGCGAACGAGATCATCCAGTCCGAGATCATTCCGCGCTTCAAGGAAGGCGACATGCCGCGCGGGATCCAGTACGGCGTCGACGCGATCCTGGCTTCGCTGCGCGGGAGCTATTCGCCGCCGCCGCGGCAGGCCGTCAGCACCGGATCCGGATTTCCGGTCGGACCATTCTTCATCTTCGCCCTCTTCTTCTTCGCCGTCGTCATCATCAACTTCCGGCGGCGCGCCGGGCCCGCCATGCCGATGCAGCCCGGCTATCCTTATCGCGGTTTGCGCACCTACAGCGGTTTCGGCAGCAGCGGATTCCGGGCCGGCGGTTTTTCGTCGGGCGGCGGTGGATTCCATGGCGGCGGCGGTTCCTTCGGTGGGGGCGGCGCGAGCGGGCGCTGGTAGGGGGAGATATGATCACGGACGGCATGCGCGCGCGGATCGCGGCGGCGATCAGCAAGGCGGAGCAGGGGACGCGGGCGGAGTTCGTGGCGGCGGTGGCGCATCGCGCCGATGATTATCGCAGCAATGCGCTGCTGGCGGCGCTCACGGCCGCGCTGATCGCGGCGGTCGCGGTCTGGATCTTCGCCCCCTGGCCGGGGCCGGGCGAGACCATCCTCGGCGAGCTGATCGCGTTCGTCATCGTCTATGCGCTCGCGGCCCTGACGACGCTCGGCATGCTGGTGGTGCCAAGACGCAAGCAGCGCCATCGCGCCTCGCGGCTGGCGCGCCTCGTGTTCCTCGATCGCGGCCTCGCCTCGACCGAGGAGCGCTGCGGCGTGTTGTTCTTTGTCTCCGAGGCCGAGCGCTATGTCGAGATCGTCGCCGACCGCGGCATCGACCAGGCGGTCGAGCCCGGCGCCTGGCAGAAGGTCGTCGACGGCTTCACCGCGAGCGTGAAGCGCGGCGAGATCGAGCAGGGGTTCGAGGGTGCGATCGAGGCGCTGGGCGCCTTGCTGGGACGGCACTATCCGCCACAGGGCGCGAACCCGAACCGCATCCCGGATCGGCTGGTAGAGCTCTGAATAGCACGCTTATGTTCGATGCCTTTCTGAAGGATTGGCCGTTTCTTCTGCTTCTCGTCGCCGCGTCGTTGGCTATCGGGATTGTGCGGGCTTGGTTTCGCAGATCGCTGGGCCAACGCATGGATGGCGATCCAAACGCGATGGATCCTCGCGGGCCCGAGGATGCTTTGTCGTGGAGCGACGATCCTACCAGGCGACGCTAAGGTGACGGCGACTACGCGGCTTCCGCGATCACCTTGTTGCGGCCGGTTAGTTTGGCCTGGTAGAGCGCGGCGTCGGCGCGGCTGACGAAGGTTTCGACCGTGTCGCTGGTGCGGAACTTGGCGACGCCGATCGAGACCGTGATCTGGCCGTAGAGGTCGCCGGTCGATTTGTTGCGCAGATAGTTGCTGGCCAGCGCCTCGCGCAGCTGGTCGGCCCGGCGCATCGCCGCCTCAAAGGGCGCGTTCAACAGCAGCAGCGCGAACTCCTCGCCGCCATAGCGCGCCGGCGTGTCCGCCTCGCGCGACATCTGCTTCAGCTTGGCGCCGACCACCTTCAGCACCTGGTCGCCGATCCGGTGGCCGTAGGAATCGTTGAACTTCTTGAAATGGTCGATGTCGATCAGCAGCAGGCAGAGCTCGACCGCGCCGGCCGCGGCGCGCTCGCCGTGCTCCAGCAGGGCAAGATCGAAGCAGCGCCGGTTGCCGATGCCGGTCAGCGCATCGGTGAAGGCCTCGCGCCGCGCCTGGTCGAGCCGGTCCTGCAACGCGTGGATCTCAGCCGTCGAGCGCCGGAGCTCGGATTCGAGGTCGCGGTTCTTGCGCACCATGTCGCTGGTGGCGCCACTGAGGCGATGCACCACCGCCTGCACCTTGGCGGGGTCCGCCTGCGCAGCCGTGGCCAGCGACCCGTTGGCCTGGATCAGGGTCTCGCCGAATGCGCTCGCATCGGCGCCGGCCGCATCGAGCCGGGTCAGCACCTGGCCCATGGTGGATTGCAGCTCGGCACCGGCGCGGCGCACCGTGACGCTCTCGATATCGGTGCCGAAATAGCGCTCGAACAGGTCCTGGTTGACCTGCCAGCCGAAGCCCTTCTTGTTGGCAATGCGCTCGTCGATCTCGCGGGAGAGGGCGGCGATGCTGCGCGCAGCGTGATTGTACCAGACGCAGAAATTGGCCGGCGTCGGTGGAATGTCGTGTTTCGACATCTCCCCGCTCGCCGCATCGGCCAAGTTCTTGGCGCGCTGCAGGTCCTCCGCGAATGTGGCTTGGGTCCCCAAGTGTCTCCCCCCGACGACCGGCGCCTTATACAGGAGCCGCTCGATTCGAGGCTAGGCACCCGTCCTTAACAGAAGGTGAAGATCGCTTCATCGATAGTGGTTGCCGCCTCGCCTCGGGCCTGCAACATTGCCGTCATGGCCCGTATTGCCGTCGGCGGATTCCAGCACGAGACCAACACCTTCGCGCCCTTGAAGGCGACCTATCGCGACTTCGAGATGGCGGATGGATGGCCCGGCCTGACCGAAGGCCCGGCGATCCTCACCACCTTCGACGGCATCAACCTGCCGACGGCCGGGTTCCTGGAGCGGGCGCGCATGGCGAAGCATGAGATCGCGCCGCTGCTCTGGTGCTCGGCCTCGCCCTCGGGCCCGGTCGAGCGCGACGCCTATGAGCGCATCGTGAGCCGCATGCTCATGCTGGTGCGCGAGGCCGGCAGGCTCGACGGCATCTATCTCGATCTCCACGGCGCGATGGTGACCGAGCATCTCGAGGACGGCGAGGGCGAGCTGCTGGAGCAGCTGCGCGCCATCGTCGGCACGGCGATGCCGATCGTCGTCAGCCTCGATCTCCACGCCAACATCACCGAGCGGATGCTGCGGCATGCCTCGGCGCTGGTGGTCTGCCGCACCTATCCGCATGTCGATCTCGCGGAATCCGGCGCGTGGTCTGCGGACCTGATGGACCGGTTGCTGCGCCGCGGCGCCCTGAAGAAGGCGATGCGCCGCGCCGAGTTCCTGGTGCCCTTGACCTGGCAGTGCACGCTGATCGAGCCCGCCGAGAGCATCTATCGCGCGGTCGGCGGCACGGAAGGGCAGGGTGCCGCGAGCGCCTCCTTCGCCTTCGGCTTTCCACCAGCCGATATCGCCGAATGCGGACCGGTCGCGGTCGTTTACGCGGAGACGCAGGAAGCGGCGGACAAGATCGCGGATCGGCTGATCGCGATGGTGAACGAGGCCGAGCGCGATTTCGCCGGCAAGGTCTGGCGGCCGGACGAAGCGGTCGCGCATGCCACGCGCCGCGCCGCCGAGCTCGACCGCCCGATCATCCTCGCCGATACCCAGGACAACCCCGGTGCCGGGGGCAGCTCGGATTCCGTCGGGCTGCTGGAGAGCCTGGTGCGTGGGCGCGCCGAGGGCGCGGTCTTCGCCAATCTGTTCGATCCCAAGGTCGCCGAGATCGCGCATCGCGCGGGGCAGGGGGCGGAGATCAGCCTCGGCATCGGCGCCTGGAGCGGCCTGCCCGGCGTCGTGCCGTTCAAGGCGACCTTCACCGTCGACCGACTCGGCGACGGCAGCTTCACCGCGACCGGCCCCTTCTATCGCGGCAACCGGATGCAGCTCGGACCCATGGCGCTGCTGAAGATCGGCGGCATCAGCATTGTCGTCACCAGCCGCAAGCAGCAGGCCGCCGACCAGGCGATGCTGCGCCATCTCGGGCTGGAGCCCGAACGGCAGAAGATTCTCGCCTTGAAGAGCTCGGTCCACTTCCGCGCCGACTTCCAGCCGCTCGCCGGCGAGATCCTGATCGTCGCCGCACCCGGTGCCAACCCGGTCGACCACCGCGCGCTCGCCTACCGGCACTTGCGCGACGGCGTGCGGCTGATGCCGCTCGGCGAGGCGTTCCGACGGTAGACTACCGCTGCGGCGGCAACGGCGGCGGGGCCTGGTAGGTGCCGCCGAGGCGGTTGGCCGTCTGCCTCGCGATCATCCAGGCCGGGTATTCCGGCGGCAGCGCGCTCACCTCGTCGAGCGTCTTCAGGTCTTCTGCTGAAAGCACGAGATCGCTGGCGGCGATGTTGTCCTTCAGCTGATCCTGCGACTTCGCGCCGATGATGACGCTGGTGACGTGCTTCTGCGCCAGCAGCCAAGCGAGCGCCACGCGCGCGACCGAGACGCCGTGGGCCTTGGCGATCGGCCGCATCGCCTCGATCACCTTCTCGGCGCGTGGGCGATCGACCGGCGGGAAGTCGAAGGTCGCGCGGCGCGTGCCCTGGGGCGCGCTCTTGCCGTCGACCGCCTTGTCGGCGAGCAAGCCGCCGGCGAGCGGGCTCCACACCATCAGGCCGACATTCTGGTCGTTAAGGACCGGCACGATCTCGCGTTCGAGGTCGCGGCTGGCGATGGTGTAGAAGGACTGGATGGTCTCTAACCGCGCCCAGCCGCGCCGCTCGGAGATGCCGAGCGCCTTCATCAGCTGCCAGCCCGCCCAGTTGGAGCAGCCGATGTAGCGGACGACGCCGCGCTGCACGAGGCTGTCGAGCGCACCAAGGGTCTCCTCGATCGGCGTCACCGGGTCGAAGGCATGGACTTGGTAGAGGTCGATGTGGTCGGTCTGCAGGCGCTTGAGGCTGGCGGCGACCGCGTCGAGCAGATGGCCGCGGGACGACCCGCGGTCATTGGGGCCCGGACCGACGATGCCGTAGGCCTTGGTCGCGACCACGACTTGGTGCCGCGGGATGCCGGTGTTCTTCAGCGCCTGGCCCAGCAGCGCTTCGGACTCTCCCTCGGCATAGACGTCGGCCGTGTCGATGAAGTTGATGCCGGCCTCGGTGGCGCCCTTGACGATGCCATCCACGGCGCTCTGGCCGAGCGAGCCCATCACCTGCCAGAAGCCCTTGTCGCCGAAGGTCATGGTGCCGAGGCAGAGTTCCGAGACCAGGAGGCCGCTGCGGCCGAGCTGCTTGTATTTCATCGAGATGCACTCCGGATCGGCCACCCGGCGGGCGGCCGGAAGGCGGGTTACAGATTTGAGGCCAATGGGCGCGCTGGGAGGAGGACCGGCGCGGGCAATGCAATGGGTCTAGGAATTGGATGGATGTCTTGTTTAGATGGACCCGAAGACGACGGGTTTCAAGGAGCCGCCCATGACCGCCGCTGTAGAATCCACAAAAACCACTGCCGCACGCGCTCGTCTCAAGCCCGGCGTGGTGACCGGCGAGGACTACCGCACGCTCATCGCGGCGGCCAAGGCCGGCGGCTACGCGCTGCCGGCGGTCAACGTGATCGGCACCCATTCGCTGAACGCCGTGCTGGAGGCGGCAGCGACGGCGAAGGCGGACGTTGTCATCCAGCTGTCAAACGGCGGCGCGCGCTTCTTCGCCGGCGAGGGGCTGAAGGACGAGGCCAATGCCCGCGTGCTGGGGGCTGTCTCCGCCGCACGGCATGTGCACCTGCTGGCGCAGCATTACGGCGTCTGCGTGGTGATGCACACCGACCACGCCAACCGGAAGCTCGTCCCCTGGGTCGAGCGCATGGTCGATTTCAGCGAGGAGGAGCATCGGCGCAGCGGCAAGCCGCTGTTCAGCTCGCACATGCTCGATCTCTCCGAGGAATCGCTCGACGAGAATTTGGCGACCTGCGCACGGCTGCTGAAGCGCATGGCGCCGCTCGGCATGAGCCTGGAGATCGAGCTCGGCGTCACTGGCGGCGAGGAGGACGGGATCGGCGCGGAGCACGAAGGCGCCGACAACGCCAGGCTCTACACCCAACCGGAAGACGTGGCGAAGGCCTTCAAGCTGCTCTCGATGATCGGCCACTTCTCGGTCGCCGCCTCGTTCGGCAACGTGCACGGCGTCTATGCGCCGGGCAACGTGAAGCTGCGGCCGGAGATCCTGAAGGCCTCGCAGGACCTGGTGCAACGGGAGTTCAAGACGCCGGCAAAGCCGCTCAACCTCGTCTTCCACGGCGGTTCGGGGTCGGAGAAGGAGAAGATCGCCGAGGCCGTCTCCTACGGCGTCTTCAAGATGAACATCGACACCGACACCCAGTTCGCCTTCGCGCAAGGTGTGGGCAAGTTCGTGCTGGACAACCCGGTCGCCTTCCAGCACCAGATCGATCCCACTTCGGGCAAGCCGTACAAGAAGCTCTACGACCCGCGGAAATGGCTGCGCCTCGGGGAGAAGGGCGTGATCGAGCGCCTGCAAGAGGCGTTCAAGGATCTCGGTTCCGCGGGGAAGAGTCTGGCGGGCTAGTCATACTCCATCGTCATCGCCGGGCTTGACCCCGGCGATCTTGCTACAATGGCACGAGGTGCGCGGGTCAAGCCCGCACACAACGACAATTGGGGCCTACTTCAGATAATCGTGCACCACCTTGCCGAGACCCAGCGTCAAGTCGGCGAGGATGTGGGTGGCGGAGATCACCTCCAGCACGGGCAGCTCGGCCACGGGCGCCAAGGCATGTGGTTGCAGCGACAGCGCGGCGGGGCCGGTCCAGGCGCCTTTCACCGTCACGTCCTCCAGATAGTATTCGACCAGCTCGCAGATGCGCGCGCTGCCGTCCACATGGGGGATGATCTTCAAGAGGAAGTTGGGCGCCGCCAGCGTCGTCGCGACTTCCTTTAGATCCAGGCTGCGATGCTTGTAACCCATGGTGCCGGTGACGATGCGCACCGGGCCGTAGTCCAGCGTTCCCAGCAGGGTCTCGACCTCGACCCGGAGCGAGGGATCGGCGAGCTTCTTCGGGAAGCCCCAGAGCTCGCGGCCGCCGGCGATCGGCGCCTCGTCGTTCAGGAACATGCAATGGGTATAGCCGCCCTTGCGGCCATTGAATGACACCGGGATGACCTGGCCGGTCTCGGTGTAGTCGCCGAAGCCGGTCGAATCCGGCATGCGGATGAACTCGTATTTCACGTGCGGCGCGTCGATCTGCAGGGGCTCCGGAACGACCGCGCGCAGCTTCTCGGGATCGGTGCGGTAGGTGATGATCAGGTATTCGCGGTTGATGAAACGGTAGGGGCCCGGCGGAAAGGCGGGGGCGGTCAGCGGCATAGCGAAGGCGCGCTTGCGGACGTCATCCTGATTCACGGCAATTCTCCTGGGACTGGGGACGCAGGGGAGGCGAGAGTGAATCAGATCGCGGCGTCAGGCGCCATGACCGAAAGGTATCAGAGATCCAGGCTGCACCAGATCGGCGTGTGGTCGGATGGCTTGTCGGCCTTCCGCGGCGTGCGATCGATGTCGCATTCGTCGAGCGAATCCGCGGCCTGCGGCGAGAGCAGGAGGTGATCGATGCGCAGGCCTTCGTCGCGCTGCCAGCGCCCGGCCTTATAGTCCCAGAACGTGTAGCGATGAGCCTCGTTGTGGAGCGCGCGAAACGCGTCCACATAGCCGAGATTGAGCAGGCGGAAATAGCCGGCGCGGCTCTCCGGACGACAGAGCGCGTCGTTGGCCCAGTCGACCGGGTCATAGACGTCGTCATCCGTCGGAGCGACGTTGTAGTCGCCGCCAAGGATCAGCGGCTCCTCGAGCTCCAGCAGCCTTGTCGCATGCCGGCTGAGGCGATCGAGCCATTCGAGCTTGTATGCGAACTTTTCGGTGTCGACCGGGTTGCCGTTCGGCAGATAGATCGAGGCGACGCGCAAAGCCTTGTAGCGTTTGCCCTCGGCGACGTCGATCACCGCCTCGATATAGCGCGCATGATCGTCGCCTGCGCCGCCGGGGAGACGCCGCTCTTCGACCAGCAGCGGATGGCGCGAGAGGATGCCGACGCCGTTGTAGGATTTCTGCCCGACCGCGGCGAAGTTGTAGCCGAGATCCTCGATCTCCAGCCGTGGCACGTCGGTGTCGAGGCATTTGATTTCCTGGAGCAGCGCGACGTCGGGCTTCGCCTCCCGCAGCCAGGAGAGCACGTTGCCGATATGCGCTCGCAGCGAGTTCACGTTGAACGTCGCGACTTTGATCATCGATCCCCCGACGGCCGGCCGCTTATGCGACCGAGAAGGAGCTCCCGCAGCCGCAGGACGAGGTGGCGTTCGGATTTTTGACCTGGAAGGCCGAGCCGACCAGGTCCTCGACAAAATCGACCTCGGCGCCGGCCAGGAGGTCGAGCGAGGTGTCGTCGATGACCATCTTCACGCCGTCGCGCTCGAACAGGTGATCGTCCTGCTGCTTGGCGTTGTCGAAGGAGAAGCCGTACTGGAAGCCCGAGCAGCCGCCGCCGGAAACGCTGAGGCGCAGCATCAGGCTGCGGTCGCCCTCCTGGGCGATCAGCTCGCCGATGCGCCGCGCGGCGCTGGCAGTCAGGGTCACCTGCCGCTCGCCGGCGGCCGGGGTCGGGGTCATATCGTTCATGGCTCGGTTCCAGGCCGGTTAACCTTTCCCATAATTGGGGAGGTGGTCAGGGAAAGTCAAACCTGCAGAAGGCGTTAGCTTGCAGGCTTGGGTTTCGATTTCGGCAGGGCTCCGCCGATATCGACCCAGGAAATCCGCTCTTTTTCAAAGACATGATAGGCCGGAGCGAGATGGGCGGCCTCCGGATGGTTGGCGCTCCCGACCAGCAGGTGGATCTCCCCCGGCAGGTCCTCCGCCTCATAGGTGAGCGGCGTGCCGCAATTGGGGCAGAAGGTGCGGGTGACGCCGGGCGTGCTGTGATAGCGGGCCGGCGCCTCGCCCTCGAAGGCGAAGTTCTCCAGCGGGAAGCTGGCGAAGGTGGTGACCGGCGCGCCGGTCGCCCGCCGGCAGCTCTCGCAGTGGCAGTAGCAAACCCATTTGGGTTGCCCCTTGCCGCGATAGCGCGTGCGCCCGCAAAGGCAGTGGCCGGTGGTTTCGAGCTCCGCCATCCGGGCAGCCTCGCATCCGGATTTGGCCTTGGCAAGAATGGCTTTGGCCAAGTTTGTGCTCTAGCTTCGCCGCATGAGTCATCGCGCACCCTATGCCAGCGATCCGGCGACAAGCCGCGGGCGACTGATCGCCGAGCCGCCGAGCCCGACACGCACGCCGTTTCAGCGCGATCGCGATCGCATCATCCATGCGGCGGCGTTCCGGCGCCTGAAGCACAAGACCCAAGTCTTCGTGCAGCATGAGGGCGACCACTACCGCACGCGGCTGACGCACAGTCTCGAAGTGGCGCAGATCGCGCGTTCGATCGCGCGCACCCTCCGCCTCGACGAGGATCTGGCCGAGGCACTGGCTCTGGCCCACGACCTCGGCCATCCGCCTTTCGGCCATGCCGGCGAAGAGGCGCTCGACCTCTGCATGCGTCCCTATGGCGGCTTCGATCACAATGAGCAGACCTTTCGCGTGCTCACGCTGCTGGAGCGGCGCTATCCGACCTTCGACGGGCTCAACCTGAGCTGGGAGACGCTGGAAGGCATCGTGAAGCACAACGGCCCGCTGCTCGGGCCGGCCGCCAGCGCCAAGGCGAAGGCGCGTCCGGTGCCGCGCACGATCCTGGAATTCTCCGCGCGGTGGGATCTGGAGCTCGACGGCTTCGCCGGGTTGGAAGCCCAGGTCGCCGCGGTCTCCGACGACATCGCCTACAACAACCATGACATCGACGATGGCCTGCGCGCCGGCCTCTTCACCTTGGACGATCTCGCCGACGTGCCGCTCGCCGGTCCGATTGCCGCCGCCGTTCGCGCACAGTATCCGACGATTGAAACCGACCGGGTGATCCACGAAACCGTGCGGCGCATGATCGGCGAGATGGTCGAGGATGTGACCCGCGAAACTGCCGCGCGCATCGCTGCGGCGGGCGTCGCGTCGCCCGATGACGTGCGCAAGCTCGGAAGGCCGCTCGCCGTCTTCTCCGAGGCGATGCGCGCCAACGACATCGGCCTCAAACGCTTCCTCTGGACCCACATGTATCGTCATGAACGGGTGACCCGGATGACGGAGCGGGCCAAGCTGACGGTGATCAAGCTGTTCGAGCGCCACCTCGATGAACCCCGCCTCTTGCCCGAGGATTGGCAGGCCGAAGCGGGGGAAGCAGGGGACGCCCGAACGGCAAGGGTGGTCGCCGACTACATCGCCGGCATGACCGACAACTTCGCCTTCGACACCGAGCGGCAGCTCGCCTCACTGGCGCCACATTGAGGTTCTATTGCCGCCATGGGTGACGCCAAAAATCCCAGTGGAATCCGGGAATTATTTGGTTAACGCCGGCGCCGGAAGGGGACTTCTTCTTGACCGACTCGGAGATGAGTTGATTCTATGAATCCTAAGGCGGGGGCGCAGGAATCGCCGCCATCACATTGGAGCGTGGCCGGTCGAGCGCCACAACAGGGACGCTCGGCTCGTCCGGAGGGCATGCCATGAGTGCAGCAGAAGCGCCGAAGTCGGAACAGATCCAGGCGAACGTCGCCGCTGCGTTGAGCCGCCTGAGGGGCGAGCTCGGCGCGTCCTCGAGTCCTTTCGCCGGCACGGGGCCCAGACCGGTGCCGAAGACGACGGCCGAGCCCGTGGAGCCGATTCTCGGGAATCCGCCCTTGGCGCCTCTGCCAACCGTGCAGCCGGTCTCGACGACACCGTTGTCGCCGACACCCGTCGCGGCGAATGCGGCGCTTCCGCAGATCTCGGAGCCACAGGCAGCGACGCGTCCGCTCGAGCCCACACTCGGCCCGGTCCCGACATCCGCGGGCGCCGCGGCACCCACGGGTGACGAGGTCGGTGCGCCGCGCTCGGCGTTGATCGAGCGCTTTCGCACCGAGGCGAAGCAGCGCCAGGATCGCGAAGCCGCCGCGGCCGACAACCCGGACAATCAGCCGGACCTGCTTGCCGGCGTCGAGGTTCCGCCGGCCCCGCCGCCGCCGCTTGCCAGCTTCGAAACCGAAGACGAGGTGGCCGGGCGCGGCCGCCGCATGCGCAATCGTCTGCTGCTGCTGGTCCTGGTGCTGGCGATCGCCGGCGGCGGCGGCTGGATCTATCTCAAGAAGCATCAGGCGGTCGAAGGGCCCGTTCCGGTCATCACCGCCGACACGACGCCGGAGAAGGTGAAGCCGGCCGACGAGGGCGGCATGCAGGTGCCGAACCAGAACGTCCAGATCCTGGACAATCTGAACGGCCAGGCATCAACCCAGAATCAGGCGACCGTGCTGCCGCCCCCGGAGCAACCGGTGACGCCGCCGCCGGCGCCGGCGCCCACGACCAGCGAAGCCAGCGCAGCGCCGCAAGCGCCCGCGGTGACAGAGACGCCTCCTGCACCTCCATCCGCACAAGCGGCGCCGACGACCTCTGCCGCGGATGAGGCCGCGATTCCATCCGTGCCGGCGCCTGCAGTGCCGAGCGTCGCGGCGCCGGAGCCGAAGGCTTCAGCACCGCAGGCGACGACGGCCCAGCAGCCGTCCACGCCACAGCCGGCCGCTCAGGAGGCGACGCCCGAACCGGCTGCTGCGGCACCCGCCGAACCCACTCCGGCTCCGGCTCCGGCTGCGGCCGCGGCGGCGCCGACCCAGACGGCTTCCGTTGCCGCCGCGCCCGCGCCGCAGCCGACCGCGCAAGGCGGCGCCGCAGGGGTCCGCATCCAGCTTGCCGCCGTGAAGTCGGAAGCCGCCGCGAAGGCGCAATGGGCCAAGCTGCAGAAGACCTATCCGGACCTGCTCGGCGCGTTGACGCTCAACATCCAGTCGGTCGATAAGGCCGGCACGACCTACTACCGCATCCAGGCCGGCCCGCTCGCGGACAAGACGAAGGCCAAGGACCTCTGCGCCAAGCTCGCGGCCCAGAAGCAGGATTGCATTGTCGCAAAGTAGTCCTTCGCTGGTTCACCGGCGGAGGATTCTCAGCGGCATTGCGGCTGCCGGCGCAGCCTGTTGCACGCTGGCGGTCTATCCAGCGCGAAAACCTGAGCGATGACCTTAGCCGCGATCTTCGGCTGCGCCGGAACGGCACTCGGCGATGAGGAGCGCGCGTTCTTCCGCGAGGTCGATCCGCTCGGCTTCATCCTGTTCGCGCGCAATGTCACCGATCCTGAACAGCTCCGCCGTCTCACCGGCGATCTTCGCGCATCGGTTGGCCGGGAGGACGCGCCGATCCTGATCGATCAGGAGGGCGGGCGCGTGGCGCGGCTGAAGCCGCCGCATTGGCGTGCGATGCCGCCGGCGGCCCGGTTTGGCGAGCTTGCCATGGTCGACCGCGCGCGGGCCGCGGCCGCGGTCCGCACCAATCACGAGCTGTTGGCCTGCGAGCTGCGCGCCGTCGGGATCACGGTCGATTGCACGCCGGTGCTCGATCTGCGGCGACCGGAGACCCATGCCGCGATCGGCGACCGTGCCTTCGCCGCCGATCCATACCTGGTCGCCGATCTCGGCCGTGCGGCAGCGGAAGGATTGATGGCGGGCGGCGTCGTTCCCGTGATCAAGCATATGCCCGGGCATGGCCGCGCCACCGTGGACAGTCACCTTGACCTGCCGCGGATCGAGGCCGAGTTCGACGAACTCGCCGAGTCGGATTTCGTGCCCTTCCGCAAGCTGAACGATCTTCCCTGGGGCATCACGGCCCATCTGGTCTACACGGCGATCGATCCCGATCGGCCGGCGACCCTATCGCCGCGGGTGATCAACGAGGTGGTCCGCGGCGAGATCGGCTTTGCCGGCCTGTTGATCTCGGACGACATGTCGATGAAGGCCCTGAGCGGCCGGCTGGATGAGCTTGCGTCCCTGCTGATCGCCGCCGGCTGCGACGTCGCCCTCCATTGCAACGGCAACCTGGACGAGATGCGGCTGGTCGCCGCCGGCAGCGGGAGCTTGTCTCCGGCGGCCCGGCTCCGCTATGAACGCGGCCACCAGCGGGTCAATGCCGATCCGGACTTCGACCCGGACGAGCTGGCGGAAGAGCTGACAGAGCTGATGGCCTAGCGGTTCGGCCCTCTGCGAACTAGGTTACGCCGCACCAGTCACAGCCGTTTTAGGTCCTTATCCGTGCCGCAGCTCGATCTCCACCAGATCATCATCATCCTCTCGGTGCTGGCCGTGCCGATGATCGTCGCGATCACGTTTCACGAGGCGACACACGGCTTCATCGCCTGGCGCTGCGGCGATGACACGGCCTATCGGATGGGACGGGTCAGCTTCAACCCGCTCCGCCATATCGATCCTTTTGGAACCATCATCCTGCCGGCTGCGATGTTCATCTCGTTCGGCAGCTCGTTCGGCTATGCCAAGCCGGTGCCTGTGAATTTTGCCCGGCTCCGACATCTTCGCCGCGACATGATCCTGGTCGCGGCGGGCGGACCGGCCAGCAACCTCGTCCTTGCGACCGTGTCGGCACTGCTTCTGCACCTCGTGCCCCACAGCGGCCGCGATCTCGATCTCGGGGTTCTGTTCGACACCGTTCTCGGCACCAAACCTCTCACGCCGGAATGGAACCTCGCCTGGGTCTCTGCCGCATTGGTCTATTCCGTCCTGATCAACGTCGCACTGGCGCTGTTCAATCTCATTCCGCTGCTTCCCCTGGATGGGGGCAGGGTGCTTACCGCTTTGTTGCCTCCGACGCTGGCGCGGGCCTATGCGCGCACCGAGCGGTTCGGCATGTTGATTCTGATCGGATTGATCTTTCTGCTGCCGTGGCTTGGCCGGCAAATGGGTGTGGATATCAGCATTTTGCACTGGCTTTTGGGTCCTGCTTCTAGGTATCTGCTGGCAGGGATCGGTCATCTGGTCGGTCTCGGCAACGCGCTGGCAAATATATGATGCAGTG
>DATKMF010000120.1:0-3580 GCA_035542015.1 Candidatus Cybelea sp. | reverse complement strand
GAACGCGCCGCTCTCTTGGGCGCCCGCTGGGTCGAGTTCGACGCCAAGCTCACCCGCGACGGCGTCGCCATCATCATGCATGACGACACGCTCGACCGGACCACCAACGGTCGCGGACCTGTCGCAAAGGCGGATTGGAGCCAGATCGGCCGGCTCGACGCCGGCGCCTGGTTCGGTCCGAACTGGCGCGGGGTCAAGGTGCCCCGGCTCGACCAGACCATCGCGCTCCTTGCCAGGCTGGGCCTCAACGCCAATATCGAGATCAAGCCCTGTCCCGGCCGCGAGGTCGAGACCGCGGCCGCCGTGATCGAGGTGGTGCGCGAACATTGGCCGAAAGATCGCGAGCCGCCCCTGCTGTCGAGCTTCGCGCTCGAAAGCATGGTGGTGGCGCGGGATCTGGCGCCCGAATTGCCGCGCGGGCTGCTGATCTGGGACACGCCGGAGATCTGGCGGTCCGAGGCCGGCCGGCTGGGCTGCCTGTCGGTGCATTTTTCCAGCCGATCCCTGCCCCGGGACTTGAAGGCGGTCAAACAGGCCGGGCTGGGGATCGCGGTCTATACGGTCAATGACCGGCGCAAGGCGCGCCGGTTGCTTGATGCGGGCGTCGATAGCATCATATCGGACAGCCCTGATACGGTGCTCGCGGCTTGACCCAGGGTCCGGGGTCGCGCTTCCGCGAGCGAGCAGGAGAGTCGAGAGAGTGAAGCCGCTGCCGCCTCTGATCATTTCCGGCAAGGAAGTGCTGCCGCTCGTCGAAGGCGGCAAGGGCATCTCCGTCTCCAACGGCGAGAGTTCCGGCGCCTGGGCCGCGGCCGGCGGCGTCGGCACCTTCTCCGGCGTCAATGCGGATTCCTACGATCCCGACGGCAAGCTGATCGAGCAGGTCTATCGCGGCCGCACGCGGCGCGAGCGCCACGAGGAACTGGTCGCCTATGCGATCCAGGGCGGCATCCATCAGGCGCAGATCGCGCATGAGAGCTCGAACGGCCAGGGCCGCATCCACATGAACGTGCTGTGGGAGATGGCGGCCTCGCAGCGCGTGCTGCATGGCGTGCTCGAAGGCGCCAAGGGGCTGATCCACGGCGTCACCTGCGGCGCCGGGATGCCCTACAAGATCGCCGAGATCTGCGCACAGTACGGCATCTTCTATTATCCGATCGTCTCGTCGGCGCGCGCCTTCCGCGCCTTGTGGAAGCGCGCCTATCACCGCTTCCCCGAGCTCCTGGGCGGCGTCGTCTATGAGGATCCCTGGCTCGCGGGCGGCCATAACGGCCTCTCCAACAGCGAGGATCCGCTGAAGCCGGGCGATCCCTATCCGCGCGTCGCCGAGCTGCGTCAGGTCATGATCGAGTTCGGCCTGGGTGCCACGCCGGTGGTGATGGCCGGCGGCGTCTGGTGTTTGCGCGAGTGGGAGCATTGGCTCGACAATCCGGAAATCGGACCGGTCGCCTTCCAGTTCGGCACGCGGCCCCTGCTCACCCAGGAGAGCCCGATCTCGGCCGCCTGGAAGCAGCGGCTGATGACGCTCGATGAAGGCGACGTCTATCTCAACCGCTTCAGCCCGACCGGCTTCTATTCATCGGCGGTGAGCAATCCGTTCCTCGACGAGCTGCGCGAGCGCTCCGAGCGCCAGGTCGCCTATTCCACCACCACCGTCGGCGAGCATATCTGGCCGTTCCCCGTGGGGGCCCGCAACCGGCTGGTCTATCTGACCGCGGCCGACAAGCTGAACGCGGTGCAGTGGGTCGAGGAAGGCTACACCGAGGCCCTGCGCACGCCGGATTCGACGCTGATCCTCGTCACGCCCGAGCGCGCGAACCAGATTCGCGAGGATCAGATCAATTGCATGGGCTGCCTCTCGGCCTGCCGCTTCTCGAACTGGGCCGAGAACGACGAGGGCACCACCGGCAAGAAGGCCGATCCGCGCTCCTACTGCATCCAGAAGACGCTGCAGACCATCAGCCATTCGGACCACACCGAGGACCAGCTGATGTTTGCCGGCCACAACGCGTTCCGCTTCAAGCACGATCCCTATTACGCGAACGGATTCATTCCGAGCGTGCGCCAGCTCGTCGAGCGCCTCGAGACCGGCGACTAGGGCTCGGGTGAAGGCGCGGACCAGGAGCCGGGAAGGGCTCTCACAGCCTTGTCACTTCCCTCCCAGCCGGCCTTGACATAGCTTGTAACTATTCCAAAATCAGGGCCAGCGGCGTCCTGACGGCCGTTATCCGGCAAACCCGAGAGTGGCGACCCCGCCCATGCAAGCCAGCCGCCCCTTTGCTCCCCTGGTCGACCGTCTGAAGCAGGCGGGCCTGCGTCCGACGCGCCAGCGGCTGGCCCTCGCGAAGCTCCTGTTCGAGCCGGGCTTCCGCCATGTCACGGCCGAGCAGCTCCATGCCGAGGCCGCCGGCGCGAATATGCGCGTCTCGCTCGCCACCGTTTACAACACCCTGCATCAGTTCACCCGCCAGGGGCTTCTACGCGAGGTCGTGGTCGATCCGGGCCGCTCCTATTTCGACACCAATACCGGCGATCACCATCATTTCTTCTTCGAGGAAAGCGGCGATCTGCAGGATGTCGACGGCGCCGAAGTTCAACTGGCGCGCCTGCCCGAGGCGCCGGCCGGCACCAAGCTCGGCCGCGTCGAGGTGGTCATCCGGCTGCAGCGGCAGAAGTAAATCCGCCGCGCTGTTGGCGCTGCCCTTGGCGCCCCTTCCTCCAGCGATTAAGAATTCTTCGCATTAGATTTGAAACATTCTAATCTGTTGACAAACTCATTGCGTTTGCATAGTTAATTTAACAGTTATCCGATGGACCGGTGTCGCGGCCGGCCCCTTCGGAAGACTTCAAAGATCACCGAAAGCAAGGGAGAGCCAGCCATGAAATCGCTCAAGAGCAGCAAGACCGAAGGCAACCTGAAGGCCGCCTTCGCCGGCGAGAGCCAGGCGAACCGCCGCTATCTCTATTTCGCTCAGAAGGCCGACGTTGAAGGCTACAACGACGTGGCCGCCGTGTTCCGGTCGACCGCCGAAGGCGAGACCGGCCACGCCCACGGCCACCTCGAATTCCTCGAGACGGTTGGCGACCCGGCGACGGGCCTGCCGATCGGCGCCACCGCCCCGAACCTGAAGGCGGCGATCGCCGGCGAGACGCACGAATACACGGACATGTATCCGGGCATGGCTCGCACCGCGCGCGAGGAAGGCTTCGACGAGATCGCCGACTGGTTCGAGACGCTCGCCAAGGCCGAGAAGTCCCATGCGGGCCGCTTCCAGAAGGCGCTCGACACCCTCGGCTAAACGCCGGGAGACGGACTTCAGAGCGGCGCCCGCCCAGCGCGGACGCCGCTCGTGACGACAGGCGGAAGCGCGGGGGATCCTTCCCGCTCTTCCGCCGCCGCGTCATTCCGCGGGGGTCGGTTCCCCCGCACCATTTCCGATGAACCCGAATGCCGATGGCGTCGGCAACCGACAGGGCCGCCGATCCCGGCAGCGCCTGCGAGGGGGATATTCGACCCATGAGAGAAGGCAGTCTCGAGCCGCCGACACGCCATCCGCTCGAATGGAACGATCCCGATTTC
>DATKMF010000119.1:0-18143 GCA_035542015.1 Candidatus Cybelea sp. | reverse complement strand
GCGGTGACCTTCGCGGACACCCTGGTCGATCGCATCGTCTCCGCCGAAATCCCGCCGATCGGCGCCGTCGCCGAGCCCTATGCGCTCTGGGCGATCAAGGCCGGCGGCTTCGGCGAAGTCCTGCATCATCCTTGCGTCAAGCTGGTCGGGAATCTCGAACCCTTCGAGCGGCTGAAGCTGCATATTCTCAATCTCGGCCACACGGTCCTGACCGATCGCTGGCTGCGCCAACACGGCCCCGCCGACGAAACCGTCCGCCACACGCTGGCGGACCCCGCGGCGGCGGCGCATCTCAACGCCATCTATGCCGAGGAAGTGCTGCCGGGCTTCGCGCTGCACGGCATGCGCGGCGAGGCGGAAGGTTACGTCGCCACGACGCTGGAGCGCTTCGGCAATCCGTTCCTCGAGCATCGGCTCGCCGATATCGCGCAGAACCACGCGGTGAAGATTCAGAACCGCATCGCCGCCTTCATCGACTGGGCCCGCCGGCGCGATCCCGGCTTTGCCGCCCCGCGCCTCGCGGCATTGCTCTGATCCTGAGGCCAGCTAGAGGATCGAGCGCAGCAGCGTCTCGCGCGCCGAAGCGAGGTGCTTGCGGCAGGCTTTTTCGATCTTCTCCGGATCGCGAGTCTGCAGCGCCTTGATGTAGTCGAGATGTTCGGCGATCGCGACCGCGTTGCGCTCGCGCTCGTCGGCCTTGTTCCACTGGTAGTGATAGTGGAAGATCAGGCTGATCACGTCGTGGAAATCCTCGATGAAGCGGTTCTTCGAGGCGTCGTAGACCAGCCGGTGGAAGCGCTCGTCGAGACGCGAGAAATCGTGATAGCGGGTCTTGATCTCGGCCAGCAGGGCGCGATGCTCCTGCTCGATGCCCCGCAGGGCCTTCCAGGCCGGTGCGTCCGCCGGCTGCCGGGCGAAGACCTGGGCCGAGCGCAGCTCGAACAGCTCGCGCACCTCGAACAGCTCCAGTGCGAAGTCCCGGTTGAACCCGCGGATGATCCAGCCGGTGTTCTCCCGCTTCTCGACCAGGCCGAAGCGGGTGAAGCGGTTGAGATAATCGCGGATCGCGATCGTCGAGACGTCGAACTCGCGGGCGAGCTCCAGCCCATTGATCTGCTGGCCCGGCCGCCGGTCGCCGCGCAGGATCCATTCCAGGAATTTCTGCTCGACCTGATCCGAGGTCGCGACGGTATCCTCGGTCGGAAAGTAGTCGCTGTGGGCCGGCCGCTTCTGCGCCTGCAGCCGGCTGCCTTCGCGGCGGGCGATGCCGCGCCGCTCCAGTTCCGTCAAGCTCTTCCTGACCGTGGTACGACTGACGTTCAGGATCTCTGCGAGCCGCGATTCCGATTCCAGAACCCCGCCCCGGCCGAGCCCGGCGACGTGGTCGAGCAGGGTATTGAAGGACTTCTTGAAGACGGCGTCGCTCTTCATGCCGGGAGTATATCGGATCGATCTTGGGGTGCGACAGGCTTGGGTGTGACGAAGACGAGCAAAATGCCGCCGCCTGAGCCATGGCGGCGTGCCCGTTTCCCTCGACTCCGCCGGTCGCGCTAAGGTGCCGGGCATCGCTGCCGTTCGGTGCAGCGCCGAGAGGGAGAAACGCCCATGCCCGCCGCCATGCCCATCGAGCTCACCCTGCTGGTCTGGTCCGTGGCACTCGCCGTGGTCCAGATGCTGATCGCGGTCTTGACCGCGCAAGCGCAGGTCGGGTTGCCGCCGCTGGTCGGCAACCGCGAAGGATTCCCCGAGCTGAAGGGAATCGCCGGCCGCGCGTCGCGCGCGCACAGCAACATGGTGGCGAACCTCATTCTGTTCGCACCATTGGCGCTCGTCGCGGTCGTCACCGCCCATGCCAACGCGACGACGGCGCTCGGCGCGCAGCTCTTCTTTTGGGCTCGCGTCGCCTACGCGATCATCTACCTGGCCGGCATCCCCTGGGCCCGCACGGGCGCCTGGGCCGTGTCGATGGTCGGCATCGTGATGATCCTCGTCGTGCTGGTCTGAGGCAAGCCGCGACGGCTTGAATTGCCCGCGCCACCGCTCCACCCTTCGCCGCCGCGCGGCGAAGTGGCCGGAGATGGCCGTGCCGATGCGTCCCCTTCGGAGGAAAGCCCATGGATTTCATCAATCCCAGCGATATCGTTGCACCCGCCTCGCGCTACAGCCAGGGCATCGTCGTGCCCGCCCATGCGCGCCGGCTGATCGTCTCTGGCCAGATCGGCATGACCAAGGACGGCAAGATCGTCGAGGGCCTGGAGGCGCAGCTGCGCCTCTCCTGGCAGAACCTCTTCGGCGTGCTGCGCGCGGCCGGGATGGAGATCACCGATCTGGTGAAAACGACCGGCTTCGTCACCGATCCCAACTGCATCGGCGTCTTCCGCAAGGTGCGCGAGGAGGTGCTGCAGGGCCATCCCGCTGGTTCGACCTTCCTGGTCGTGGCCGGCCTCGCCGTGCCGGCGCTGCTCTGCGAGATCGAGGCCGAGGCCGCCAGGACCTGATCGCCATGATCGACCTCGACGCGTATCTCGAGCGCATCGGTTATGCGGGCTCGCGCGCGGCGACGCCGGAGACGCTGCACGCGCTGCAGCGGCATCACCTGCACGCGATTCCGTTCGAGAACCTCGACGTCGTGCTGAGGCGGCCGATCCGGCTCGATCCTGCTTCCTTGCAGCGCAAGCTGGTCGCCGACCGACGCGGCGGCTATTGCTTCGAGAGCAACGGGTTCTTCATGCATGCGCTGCGGGCGATGGGTTTCCGGACGACGGCATTGGCCGCACGCGTGCTGTTTGAGCGGCCGGAGACCGCGCCGCTGCCGCCGCGCACGCATATGCTGCAGAAGGTCGATTTTGACCATGGCTCGTACATCGTCGACGTCGCCTTCGGCGGCCAGACGCCGGCGGCACCGTTGCCTCTCGAAGCCGATATCGAGCACCCGACGCCGCGCGAATCCTGCCGCCTGATCCAGCGCAGCGACGGCGAGATCGAGGTGGAATCCCTGATGGGCGAATGGCGCAAGCTGTACCGCTTCTCGCTGCAGGCACTGGAACCGGTGGATTTCGAGCCCGCCAACTGGCTGACTTCGACCCATCCGGAATCACGCTTCACCACCAACCTGATTGCGGCGCTGCCAGGCGAAGGCTGCCGCTACGCGCTGTTCAACCGCGAACTCCGCATCCGCTTCCCCGATGGCCGGGTGGACGTGAAGCCGGTCGCCGACGCGTTCGAGCTCACGGCGCTGCTGCGGGAGCGTTTCACGCTGGCATTGTCGGACGAAGATTGCGCCACGCTGGCCGAGCGCTTCCTGCGATAGCCGCTGCTATTCGACCTTCGCCAGCGCCTTCTCGCAGGCCTTGGTGCCGCCGAGCTTGACCGCGTCTGCGAGCGGCGGCGGCGATACATCGACGAGCGAGTCGTCTCCGCCGAGGTGGCGCTTGAAGGAATCGAAGCCGAAGGTCCAGGGCGCGTCGACCTCGCGGAGCGCGGGCTTGGCCTGGTCGCGATAGGGCCCCATCTTGAAATAGCTCCTGGCCTCCGCCTGGGCGTAGCCGATAGCGATCGCCTGCGGCACGCCGGGAAGGCGGGGCACCCTCTGGTCGTCGAACCACCAGTCGAGCCGGCTCTTGGCGGCATCCGTGGGGACGATCTTGGCGTGGAGCACGATGTTGTGCCAGCGGCCGACCGCGTCGGCGCGGTTCAATTCGACGATTGCAATATGCTGCTTGTGGGTATCGCCGTCATTGCCCGGCGTCACGCTGAAGCAGAGGAGATCGTTGCCGGCATCGTCGGTGATCTCGCGCAGCCGGAGCGCCACGACGGGATTGCCGCTCTTGTAGCCGGGCGTCGCCGTGGGATCGCTCGGCGGCACGACGCCCGCACTCGGCTGCTTGATCTGCGCCAGGATGAGGCGCCGGTCGATCTTCGGGAGATCGGGTGGCAGATAGAGCGCGAAGCCGTACCAGAGATCCGGGCCGGTCGGCGGCAGGGCATAGCCCGGCTCCATCAGCTCGGCGCGCTCCGAGCAGCGGTCTTCCTCGGCGCCCGCGGCCTGCTGATCGCCGTCATGCACGGTCACCAGCAGCGCCTGCCTGCCGTCGTCGTGGAGCGCCGTGCTGTAGGTCCAGCTCGTGGGCGAGATGTGCTTCAGCGACCAGTGCCGCTCCAGCAGCCCGTCCTCGAAATCGTCCTTCTGCTCGACGTCGGACTGGATGATGAAGCTGTAGGCGAGAACCTCGGGCGGGGCGGGGAGGCAGGGGCCGGCCTCGGCTCGACCCGCGGCCAGGGCGAGCAGGAGCGCCACCGCGACGGCCTGAGCCGCGCGGCAGGCAGATACCGACGATGTGGCGGCTTCCCGCATCGGTTCCCCGGAACTCTTCCCCCGATTGTCCGCGGAGCGCCCCCCGCAATCAAGTGCGTCGCGCGAGCCGGGAAATGGGTTCGAGCAGGCCAGGGGGGGTCGAGCGGGCCTAGGCCTTCACATATTTCCGCCAGGAGTGCTGCGGCTGGAAGCCCAGCATCTCGCGCGCCTTGCGGTTGGAGAGCAGGGTCTCGTACTTGCCGAGCTTCACCTTGACCTTGACCCGCGGGTAGAAGCGCTTCACCAGCTCGGCCGTCGGCAGATCCGAGGAGCAGTCGTCGTTGGCGACGTTGAAGATCTGGAAACCGAGCCCGTCCTTCTCCAGACACAGCCGCACCATCTCGCCGAGGTCGCGGGCGTCGATATAGCTCCAGGTGATGCGCTTGCGGAAACCAGGATCACGGAAGAACTTGGGGAAATTCGCGTATTCGTGCGGCTCGATCACGTTGCCGATCCTGAGCGCGTAGATGTCGTAGCCGCTGCGGAGCGCGAAGGCGCGGGCGGTGCGCTCGTTCACCACCTTGGAGAGCGCATAGGAATCCATCGGATCGACGTCGTATTCCTCATCGAGCGGCAGGTAATCGGGATCCTTGGGCTCGTTGGCGAAGACCAGGCCATAGGTGGTCTCGCTGGAGGCGATGACGGTCTTGCGGATACCGAGCTTCACCGCTGCCTCGATCACGTTGTAGGTGCCGAGCGCATTGATGCGGAAGACCTCGTTGTCCGTCGTAACCATGACGCGCGGGATGGCCGCGAAATGCACCACCGCATCGACTTGCTGCGGCCGCAGCGACGGGTCGAATTCGTGCAGGCCCATATAGCTCGAAAGCGCATTGAACACCTGGCCCGAATCGGTGATGTCGGTGATCAGGGTGCGGACCTTCGGGTTGTCCAGCGGCTTCGCATCCAGATTCAGCACCTGGTAGCCGTGCTCGACCAGATAGTCGACCACGTGCTTGCCGGCCTTGCCGCTGCCGCCCGTGAACATCACGCGCCCGGCCGGACGCGTGTTCGCACGCTTCGCCATCTGCCCGCTCCCTGTTGGACAACCGTCAGTCTGGAGGTTTCACCGGCGGCCGTCCATCCCCCTAAAACCCAGGATTCAGGCTAAATTGCCGTGTTCTTCTTCACCTCGATCGCATCGACCTTGTTGGGATAGAAGGCGAGGTGGCCGGCGATCTCCTTCATCGCGGGGTAGGGGCGCTCGTAGCTCCAGACCGCGTTCTCGACGATCTTGTCGCCGACCTTGATCGAGAAATACGAGGCGTCGCCCTTGTAGGGGCAGTGCGTCTTGTGCGCGGTCGGGATCAGCATCGCCATCTTGGCGTCGGCGCGCGGGATGTATTCGACCGCGGGATAGCGCGCCTCTTTCAGCGTCAAGGCACGAGTCGTCTCCGCGACGGTCTCGCCGGCGAGCTTCACCGTCACGCGGTCGAGGCTCGGCGTGATGGTGATCGGATGGTCGGGCCCGGGAATCTTGGGGCCGGCGACCTTAGGGGCGGGCTCAGCCATGATCCGTTCTCCTTCCATGGTCTGTTTCAACACATAGGCACTGGCGATGGGAAATCAAAACCTGCGGCTGTGCAAATCGCAACCTGCGGCAGGTCGCCGGCTTGACACGCGCCGAGTGCCGATGATGAATGCCGCACGCGCGGTGGGGATTTCGGCTGCGCGGCTTGGACCCGAAAGAGACCGATGGCCGAACTGACCTCGACCACCATTGTTCGTGGGAGCGAGCCGGAGCTTCAGATCGGCTCGGACGAGCACAAGCGCCTGTTCTGCCGCATGCTGCTCGACACCCATGACCCTTATCGCCCCGCGGTCATTCCCTGGCCGAAGCTGGAGGAGGCGGCATTCAAGCGCCTGACCGGCTTGCCGATCTGGAACATCGCGGTGCAGATCGAGGGCCGCGCGTCGATCTCCGTCCGCACCTACGGGGAATCGCTCACCGATCCGCTGTTGCGCGAGGCGGTGCTGATGGACGGCGGCGAGGAGCAGCGCCACAAGGACGTGCTCTCGAAGATGGTCGCCTTCTACGGGATCACACTCGATCCCGAGCCGCCCTATCCGGCACCGAGGGACGCCGAATACGCCTTCATGACGACGGGCTATGCAGAGTGCATCGACAGCTTCTTCGCCTTCGGCCTGTTCGATGTGGCGCGGCGCTCCGGTTTCTTCCCCGAGGCGCTGGTCGAGACCTTCGAGCCGGTGATCCAGGAGGAGGCGCGGCATATCCTGTTCTTCGTCAACTGGCTCGCCTGGCATCGCCGCCAGCTCGCGTGGCCCGCGCGCCTTTGGTTCAACCTGCGCTGCATCACCTGCTTCCTCGGCCGCATCAAGGGCCGCCTCGACACGGCGCGCGCGGTGAAGGGCAGCCAGGGCGACAAGAAGAAGGACAAGAACTTCACCGCGACCACCAGCAAGGCACTCGCCAACAATCTCAAAGTCACCGATCTCCTGAAGCTCTGCCTCACGGAGAACGACCGCCGCATGGCGAAGTATGACGCGCGGCTGCTCCGGCCGGTGCTGGTGCCGAGCCTGGTGCAGCTGGCGCTCAAGTTTCTGTAGTCCATGGGCACAGATGCGCGGGTCAAGCCCGCGCATGACGACCTTTGTGGAGTCGTCATCGCAAGGCTTGACCCGGCGATCTGGCTCCACGGCGATTAAATCGATTTACAAAGCGAATAATCCAGCGTAAGCTCACGACAACGGCTCGAAACAGGGCCGAGCAAATTCTCCTGGGAGGACGCCGGCTTCATGCCCGATCGTCCGTTGATCCTGATCGATCCGCTGCCGCGGACGCTGGACGTCATCTGCGAACCGGACGTGCGCCAGCGTCTGGAGGCGTTGGGTCGCCTGGTGATCTCCGAGGCGAAGCCGATGCCGGCCGAGGAGGTCGATCGGCTGCTGCCGGAGACCGAGATCCTGATCGGCCAGACCGCGATGCCGAAGGCGCGGCTCGATCGCGCGCCGAAGCTGAAGGCGATCTTCAACGTCGAGACCAACTTCCTCCCGAATATCGACTATCGCGAATGCCAGGCGCGCGGCGTCTGGGTCCTGAGCCCGACCTCGTCCTTCGCGCAAGTGGTGGCGGAATCGTCACTCGCGATGGCGATCGACCTCGCCCGCGGCATCACCCTCGCCGACCGTGCCTTCCGCGCGGGCCGCGAGAGCTACGGGCTCGCCGCGAATGAGGGCTGCTTCCAGTTTGCCGGCACGCCGGTCGGCATCATCGGCTTCGGCGATCTTGGGCGCGCGTTGCGCGCGCTGCTGGTGCCGTTCAAGAACCCGGTGAAGGCTTACGATCCCTGGCTGCCGGCCGAGGTGATCCGCGCCGCCGATTGTATGCCCGCGAGCCTCGACGAAGTGCTGCAGACCTCGCGCATGGTCTTCGTCTTCGCCAGCGTCACCACCGAGAACGAGGGTTTCATCGGCAAGCGCGAGTTCGCGCTGATGCAGCCCGGCACATGCTTCCTGCTGATGAGCCGCGCTGCGGTGGTGGATTTCCCGGCTCTTCTCGATGCCGTGCGCTCGGGACGGATCCGTGCCGCGACCGATGTCTTTCCGGTCGAGCCGGTTCCCAAGGACGATCCGATGCGCAAGGTGGAAGGCATGCTGTTCTCCGCGCATCGCACCGGCGGGATGCCGGAGGCGCTCTATCAGATCGGGCGCATGACGGTGGCCGATGCCGAGCTCATCCTCAAGGGCCTGCCGCCCGTCATGTGCCGGCGCGCCGATCCGGCGATCGCGGCGAGGCTGCGCAGCATGCCGGTGGAGATCACCTGATGCGGGGTGCGCGTCGCCGCGAGTTCAAGAAAGGCAAGGTGCCGACCATCCAGGATGTGGCGCGCCTTGCCGGAGTGGCGCCGGCGACCGTCTCCAACGTGCTCAATGACAGCCGGCCGGTTGCCGAGATCCGCAAGCAGCGCGTGCTGGAAGCGGTGAAGGCGCTGGGCTATCGGCCGAACCATCTCGCCGCCAGCCTGAGGCGCAAGGAGACGCGGACCATCGGCATCGTGGTGCCCGATCTCACCAACCCGTTCTTCGCGGCGCTGGTGCATGGGATCGAGGAGCTTGCCTCGAAGAGCGACTATCAGATCCTGCTGGTCTCCTCGAACGAGGATCCGAAACAAGAGGCGGCGCGGATCCGCACGCTGCTCGACCGCCGGATCGACGGCCTCATCGTGGCGCCCTCGCGCGACGAGGTCGAAGCGGTGAGCCACCCGATCGGTGCCCTGCCGCCGACCGTGCTGATCGATCGCGGCTTCGGCCTTGCCGGCTTCGATACCATTGCCGCCGACAATCTCGACGCCGCCTATCGTGGCTGCCGGCATCTGCTGGACCTCGGCCACCGCGACATCGCGCTGCTGGCGACCGATCCCAGGCTCGCCAACATCGCCGATCGCATTTCCGGCTATCGTCGCGCCCTGAACGAGGTCGGCGCCGGGAAGAAAGCGCGGGTGGTGGTGGGCGGGCTCGACGTCGAGAGCTGTCGCGCCGCCATCGAGCAGGAGCTGCGCCGCGAGGATCGGCCGAGCGCCGTCTTCGCCGCCAGCTATGTCGCGACGCTCGGCGCCATCAAGGCGATCCGCGCCCTCGATCTCGACTTCCCGCGCGACATCTCGCTGCTCGGGATCGACGATTCCGACTGGATGACGGCGTTGCGCCCCTATGTGAGCGCCGTCGCGCAGCCGGTCGAAGCCATGGCTGCCGAGGCCTGGCGGCTCTTGAATCAGCGTCTCGCGGGGGCGGGCGGCGCCTACGCCCGGCTCCGCTTGCCATGCTCCCTGGAGGTGAGGGAGTCCACCAGACCGATCGCCGCCTCCGCCAAGGGCATGAGGGCGGGCCGCGACGGTTCCGATCAACGACAACAGAGCAGTGGGAGGAAGTCATGAGAATGGGAAGGATTGAGGCAGCGCTCACCGCGGGTGCCTTGGCCGCCGGTCTGCTCGCCTTTGGCTTTGCCGCCGCGGCGCAAGCGGCGGACAAGCCGGTCTACGGCGTGCTGCTGAAGACGCTCTCCAATCCCTTCTGGGGCGCGATGGAGAAAGGGATCAAGGACGGCACCGACGAAATCGGGGTCGATTATTTCCTGCAGGCGGTCGAATCCGACCAGGCTGCCGAGCCGCAGCTCAACACCTGCAACACCATGCTGGAGAAGAAGCCGGCGGTGATGATCACCGCGGCGATCAACTCCACCAACCTGCTGCCCTGTTTGAAACAGGCCAACGACGCCGGTATTCCGGTGATCGATCTCGACGCCAATCTCGACCATGACATCGCCAAGAAGGCCGGGGTGAAAATCGCCTTCACCATCGGCTCCGACAACACCGCGGCGGGCGCCAAGGGCGCCGACTATCTCGCGAGCAAGCTCGGCAAGGACGCGGCCGGGCCGGTGCTGGTGATCGAGGGCCTCGCCGGCAACATCACCGGCCAGAAGCGCGCCAAGGGCTTCGCCGAAGAGCTCGCCAAGGCGGCTCCGGGGTTGAAGATCGTCGCCTCGCTGCCGGGCGACTGGGACGGGCAGAAGGCCGCCAACATCACCAACGACACGCTGACCCGCAACCCGGACCTGGTCGCGATCTTCTGCGCCAACGACACGATGGCGCTGGGTGCCGTCGAATCCGTCTTTGCCGCCGGCAAGGGGGGCAAGATCGTGGTGATCGGGGTCGACGGCAACACCGATGCCGTGAAGTCGATCAAGGCGGGGCGTTTGACCGCGAGCGTGGCGCAGCTGCCGTATCTGGTCGGCAAGCAGGCGGTAGAGAAGGCGAAGGACGTGCTCGACGGCAAGGTGGTCGATGAGTTCACCTATGTGCAAACCCTGGTCTTGACCAAGGACGTGCTCGACGCGGGTACCGATCCCGCGCTGCAATTCGTGAAGTAGGTCCCCTCCCTGAACCCTCCCCCGCGTGTTGGCGGGGGAGGGACTTTGTCGGGAGCCTTGAAGGCGAGGCATGACGACCGAGAGTCCAGCCAAGGCGGCAGAAGCGGTGAAACCGGTCAAGGGCGCCGGTTTCGCGATCCGCCTGGAATCGTTGGCGGTGCTGGCGGTGCTCCTGGTGGCGCTGTCGATCCTCTCGCCCTATTTCCTCAGCGTCTCCAATTTCCTCAACATCCTGCTGGCGACCGCGGTGATCGGCGTGCTCGGCTTCGGCGCGACCTTCGTGATCGCGGCCGGCGGGATCGATCTCTCGCTCGGCGCGGTCCTGGCGCTCTCCGGCGTGGTCGGGGCGCTCTCGATGAACGCGCTGAATTTCCCGTGGCCGATCGGCATCCTGCTCTGCCTCGCGACCGGCTGCTTGTGCGGCGCAGTCAATGGGTTCCTCAACACGAAGGCGGCGATCCCGGCCTTCATCGCGACCCTCGGCATGCTCGGCGTCGCGCGCGGCCTCGCGCTGGTGCTGACCAATGGGGTGCCGGTCTATGGCTTGCCGGACGAGGTGCTCTTCATCGGCCAGGGGCGTCCGTTCGGCGTGCCGACCCCCGTCTTCATCTTCCTGATCGTGGCCGGCATCGCGCATTTCGTGTTGGGCTTCACCCGCTTCGGCCGCTACGCGCTGGTGATCGGCGACAATGAGGGCGCCGCCCGCGCCATGGGCATTAGGGTCGAGCGCCAGCGCGTGCTGCTCTACACGCTCTCCGGCGGCATGGCGGGATTGGCCGGATTGCTGTTCGCCGCGCGGGTCAATTCCGGCGATCCGACCGCAGGGTTGAGCTACGAGCTGACCGCGATCACCGCGGCGATCCTCGGCGGCAGCAATCTCTTCGGCGGGCGTGCCAGCGTCGCCGGCACGCTGATCGGCGCTCTCGTCATGGGCGTGCTGCAGAATGGGCTCAACCTGCTCAACGTCTCCTCCTTCTACCAGCAGATGGCGATCGGGACCGTGCTGGTGGGCGCCGTCTGGCTCGACCAGCTCAATCGCGCCAGGGTGCACAGGTGAGACTGGGATGAGCCTGCTCGAGATCGAGGGCATCAAGAAGCATTTCGGCAGCGTCGAGGTGCTGCGCGGCGTCAATCTCGCGATCGACGGCGGCGAGGTGGTCGCGCTGGTCGGCGACAACGGCGCCGGCAAATCGACGCTGATGAAGATCGTGACCGGCATCTATCAGCCGGACGGTGGGGCGGTCCGCTTCGAGGGTAAGAGCTTGACCGGCCGCAAGCCGGACGAGATCCGCCGGCTCGGCATCGAGATGATCTACCAGGACCTGGCGCTGGCCAAGCAGCAGGACGTCGCCGCCAACATCTTCCTCGGCCGCGAGCCGACCAGGCGCGTCCTCGGCCTGCCGATCACCATGATCGACACGCCACGGATCGAGCGCGAGGCCGAGGCGATGATCCGGAAGCTGGGCGCGCGCCTCCCTTCGGTGAAGTACCAGGTCGGGAAGCTCTCCGGCGGTCAGCAGCAGTCGGTGGCGATCGCAAGGGCGCTGACCTTCAACCCGAAGCTCGTCATCATGGATGAGCCGACCGCGGCCCTGGCCGTGCGCGAGGTCGAACACGTGCTGGAGCTGATCCGCGAGCTGAAGCGCCAACGCATCGCGGTGATTCTGATCAGTCACCGGCTGACCGACGTGTTCGCGGTCAGCGATCGCATCGTGGCGCTGCGCCAGGGCGTCGTCGTCAGCGACGAGCCCGTGGCCCAGACCAGCATGAACGACGTCGTCGCCCATATCGTGGGCGCGGCCTAGCAGCAAGGAGCACGGATATGCCGCGACTGGGAATACACACTTTCGTCTGGACACCCGCCTGGGACCGCAAAGGCGCCGAACTCTGCATCAAGAACGCTGCGGCGGCCAAACTCAACACCGTCGAGATCGCGCTGCTCGATCCCGACATCGTCGATGTGGAGCACACGCGGAAGACCGCGGAGAAAGCGAAGATCGGCTTGACCTGCTCGCTGGGCCTGCCGGCGAAGGCGACCTTGCCCGACTTTCCGGATGAAGCCGAAGCCTTCCTGCGCAGGGCGCTCGACGTCACCAAGGCCGTGGGTGCCAGCTGTTTGACCGGCGTCACCTATGCGACGCTCGGGCGTCTGGTCGGCGCACCGCCGAAGAAGGAGCACTATGACATCCTGGCGAAGACCTTGAAGAAGGTGGCGCGCTACGCCCGCTCGCTGGGGCTGGAATTCGGCCTGGAAGCCTGCAACCGCTATGAGACCTTCCTCTTGAACACCGGCGCGCAAACGATCTCGCTGATCGAGCGAATCGGCGAGCCCAACGTGTTCCTGCACCTCGACACCTATCACATGAACATCGAGGAGAAGAGCTTCGAGAAGGCGATCGTCTCCGCGGGCAAGCATCTCAAATACATCCACCTCTCGGAGAGCGACCGCGGCACGCCCGGCACCGGCACCGTGGATTGGGACGGCATCTTCAAGGGCTTGAGACGCGCGAAGTTCGACGGCGAGATGGTGATGGAGAGCTTCGTCAACCTGCCCCCCGACATCGCGCGCGCGTTGGCGGTGTGGAAGCCCGTGGCGGCGGGCGGCGCCAAGGAAGTGGTGGGCAAGGGCATCCCGTTCCTACGCCGGAAGATGAAGCAGCATGGGGTGAACGCTGGCTGAAGCCGTCACCCCGAAGGCGCATGACGGTGCAACCGGCTAAGGCGCGACCGGCGGCTCTTCGGTGATGGCGTGGCTGCGGCGGATGCCGAGCTGGCAGATGCGTTCCAGCAGAGCCCAGTATTTGAGGCCGTCGTGCTGGGCCGCGCGCGCGAATTCCTCGATCTTGGCGATCTCGGGGTTGGGGTTGGCCTCGATGAAATAGGGGATGCCGTCGGCGCTGAGGCGGAAGTCGATACGGGAATAGCCGTCGAGCTCCAGGGTGCGGCAGATGCGCTTGGCGAGGTTCTGGATCCTGGCCGACATCTCGGGTGCCAGGCCCTTGGCTGGGCCCTCGGTGATGTTGTGGCGCTGCTGGTATTGCAGATCGTGCTTCAGGCGCGCGGTGGCGATGGTGCTACCGCCTTCGGTCATGTCGCCGAAGTTCAATTCCCAGACCGGCAGCACGCGCAAGCGCTCGTTGCCGATCACGCCGACATAGATCTCGCGACCGTCGATATACTGCTCGACGATCGCGTCGGTGCCGATCTGATCGTGGATGAAGGTGACGCGTTCCTGCAGCTTCTCGTCGTTGTCCACCAATGACGCGCGGGCGATGCCGAGCGAGGCGTCCTCGATCAGGCTCTTCACGATCAGCGGGAAGCCGAGGCGCGCCGGCCGCTTGATCTTGCGCCCCATGGGGAAGACGGTGAAGGCCGGCGTCGGCACGCGGTGATAGGCGACCAGTTTCTTCGACAGGGCCTTGCCGCGCGCCAGCATGAGACCGCGCGGATTGCACCCGGTATAGGGCAGGCGCAGCAGCTCGAGATAGCTGACCACGTTCTGGTCGTAGGTTGCCTGGCCGTGGAACTCCTCCAGGAGGTTGAAGACCACATCCGGGGTCCAGCCCTCGACCGCGTCGCGGATGGGCTTCAACTCGTCCTTGAGGCCCAGCGGCCGCACGTCATGGCCGCGGCCGCGCAGGGTGGAGACCACGTCATACTCGGTCTTCCAGACGTGGATCTCCTTCTCGGAATAGCCCTTGAGCGTATCCGGCGGGATCAGCTCCGGGTGCACCAGCACCAGGACCTTGAGCGGATTCAGAGAGCGAACCATCGGCGTCGCGAGCGGCTGTAGAGCGAGTGCACGGTCTTCGCGGTCAGGAGCACGGTGAACTCCACGACGATCTTGCGCTCGGACCCGGAGGCGCGGAGCTTCAGCTCCCGGCTGCGGGCGATCATGTCATCGAGCAGCGCGTCCAAGGTCAGCTGATATTGGCCCGTCCATTTGGCGACGAGACGCCGGATCTCGGGGCCATGATGCCGCAGGAAAGCGGCTGCCGTCGGTGCGCGGCGATGCTTCGGATCGTCGGAGAAGATGCGCTTCAGATCGCGGTCGTAGACCGTCGGCGGCTCGGTCACGTAGCGCTTCTGCTTCTCCGCGTAATAGGCGGCGAGGGTCTGTCTGTTGCGGTTGGAGGGCTCGATCACCGAGCGTCCGGTCAACAGCGGCTTGGTATCGCCGACCTCTTCCATCAGCTCGTCCATGTATTCGAGCTTCTTGAGGGCGTGCCAGCCCTCATAGCGCCGGCGCCATTTGGCGCGCGGCGTCATCCAGACGGCGAAGGTCTCGGCGAAGTCCTCGTCGGGATGCGCCTGCGCGTACCAGAGCCGCAGATGCTGCACGTAGTTGCGGCTCGCCGGGTTGGGGCGATAGTGCTTGGGATAGGGCGTCGAGGAGCGGCCGAACAGCTTCTGCCATTGTCGGCGGCGCTGCAGCTGATAGGCATGCTGCATCACATGGCCGGCCTCGTGGCGGAGGATGCGCATGCACTCCGCCTTGCTGCCGCCCTCGACATCGATGATCTTCTTCCGCTCCAGGCGCATCAGCCGCGGATGCGCGAGGTAGAAGGGCACGGCGATGCCGGGCGTCGCCTCGGAGCTGAACCATTCGTCCGAGAGCCAGGCATGCGGGCGGATGCGGATGCCGCGCCGCCCCAGCTCGGCATGGAGCTCGTCCACGCATTCCTCGAGCCAGGTGCCTTCAAGCTGGACGCCGAGGTCTTTGATGCGCAGCTTGAGGAGCTCTGCATCCGGCAGCTTCGCCCAGGCAAACCGACGCGGCATGACTCCCCGGATACCCCTTTTGCCCTCTACGTCTTTTGATTGTACCGGATCGGCAGGACGCCAAACCGGAATCGGGCCTCGGGGAAGATCGTGTCATGCGCCCCGCGAGGAGGCAAGCCGGCGCCCTCTTTCGTCATTGCCGACCCGGCAATCTCGCAGGAGGCGGCCCGAGATGCCCGGATCAAGTCCCGGGCATGACGGCCTGACATGCACCCGTCACCCGCGGGCTCTGTCCCGCGGGCCTCGCGCCACTTGAAATGGACCTAGGCCTCGACCGGGATGTAGAAGTCGATGATCGAGCCGGCCTTGTTGGGCTCGAAACGCTCTCCGTAGACCTCGAGATCGATGCCGCCGGTCGGCTTGCGACCGGACTTCGGCAGGCCCTCGGAGAAGATCCATTTCATGGCTGCCTGCATCTGCGGGTGGATCTCGCCCGGACCGAGGGTGATGCGGAAGACGAGATAGGCCTGGGCCGGCACTTGCATCAGGGTGAGGCCGGCCGGCGGCTGATTGTCAGGGGCGATCTCGACCGCGGCCATGTAGCTGAAACTGCCCTCGGTCACGTCTGATCCATAGCAGAGGCCGTAGCCGACCGGACCCTTCTGGCCCTCGAACGGCACGTGGCGCATCAGCTTCGGCCAGAGCGTGGGGATGTCGGCCTTGTTGGCCTGGCCGACGCGCGCGGAGATGCCGGCCACCACGAAAGCATCCTTGCGGGTGACACCGTCGAGCAGGGTCACGTCGGGTTTCACGATCGTCGTTAGACTCATGGCTTTCTCCCTGGCTGCGGATTGATATCGGGCGGGATCGCGCCTGAAGCGGCCCGGCGTCACGCCGAACACCTGCTTGAAGGCGCGGGTGAAGGCCTCCTGCGATTCGAAGCCGCAATCGAAGGCAAGATCGATCAGCGTCGGCCCGGCAAGATCGAGGTCAGTGCCCGGGTTGTCGCCGATCCGTGCGGCGGCGCGCAGCATGCGCCTCCGGCGCACGTAGGACATGACGCTCTCACCGATCCGCGCCGTGAAGACACGTGAGAAGTGGAACTGTGACAGTCCGGCGATCTCGGCAAGCCCGGCGACATTCAGGGGCTCGAAGAGATGGCGTTCGATGTGCGCGACCACGGCGTCGAGTGGATCGCATTGTGCTTCGCGTGCCGATGCGCAGATCGGTTCACTGGCGGACGGGGATGTTGCGCGCGGCTTCATGCGCCCATGAGCTTGGCCCAATTCGAGGAGCCTGTCTTGATCGGGATTGCCTTTCGGCGACAGCCGGCTATCGCGTTCCCAGCGGGGAGATTCCCAGCCGGGACGCGATCGCGTCGAGTTGCTCCGCAATGCCCGAGTGAAGCGCCAGGCCATCGCGCTCGGCGACGCGCTTCTTCTGCAGCGCGAACTGACCCGGCAGTCGCACCGGCGTTCCCGTATCCCTCGGCTTGGCGGCGAGGCACAGGCCGGCCGTGAAGTCGGTTTGTCTCAGGAACGCCTCATCGCCGGCGAAGCCTTTGGGCGCAATGGCGAGGACGGTCACCGACGCGCCCCAATCGCTCGGCTTGTCGGCACGCCCATAGCCGCCGAGCCCTTGGGTCAGCGCTTCGACCAGCAGGCCGAGGCCGAAGCCCTTATGCCCGTGATCCTGGCCTCCGACCGGGAGCAGGGTACCGCCCTCCGCGATCACGTTGGGATCGTCGGTCGCATTTCCCTCTGCGTCCTGCAGCCAATGCCCGCTGAGCTTGCGGCCCTCGCGGCGGGCGCGGCCGACCATGCCCATGGTGGTGATCGAGGTGGAGACGTCGATCAGGATCGGGTCGGGCCGCCGCGGGATGCCGGCGGCGATCGGATCCGGCATCAGCACCGGGGTGAGGCCGCCATGGGGCGCCACGCGCGATTCTCCGGGGTCGGAGGAGAGGACGAGCACCAAGAATCCCATCCGCGCCGGTTCCTCCAGGAAGGCGGCAAGGCAGGCGATGTGATGGCTGCGGCGCAACGCGATGGCCCCGAGGCCGAGGCGCTCCGCCCGGGCCACCGCCTCGGTGACGGCGAGCGCCGTGGTCCAGAGGCCAGGGAGCCGCATCGCGTCCCAAAGTGCCGCGGCGCCGTGGTCGGCAACGACTTGCGGCCGGCCGTGGATCGCCATGGTGTTGTGCTCGATCTCCTCCAGATAGTCGCCGAGCAACGCCAGGCCGTGGGTGGTGTGGCCGTAGAGATCGGCCTCGACCAGGCCGCGCGCGGTCGCGAGTGCCGGCTCCTCGGGCATTCCGGCTTTCATCAGCGCCGCGGTCGCGAAAGCGCGGAGCGCGGAAGGGGCGTAGCGTGCGTCAGGCATTGCGTCGCACCGAAATGTGCCAGGGGATGAGGAGACGCTCGGCCAGTGTCACCAAGCCGAACATCATCAAGCCGAGGAAGGTCAGCAGGAAGATGCCGGCGAAAGCGAGATCGGGGCGCATGTTGCCGGTCGAAATCTGGATGTAGAAACCGAGCCCCTGATCGGAGCCAATGAACTCGGCGATGGTGGCGCCGACGGTCGCGTTAAGTGCGGCGTATTTGAAGCCGACGAAGCATTGCGGCATGGCGGCCGGCAGCCGCACCTTCCAGAACACACGCGCCCAGTTGGCGCCGGTCGAGCGGCAGAAACGCTCCAGCTCCTCCGAGAGCGAGCTGAAGGCGAGGATCGCGTTCAAGACGATCGGGAAGAAGCAGACCAGGAAGACGATGATCACCTTCGGCACCAGGCCGAAGCCGAGCCAGGAGATGAAGAGCGGCGCGAAGGCGATCTTCGGCGTCATCTCGATCGAGACGAAGAAGGGATAGATGGTCCGCCGCAGGATGCTGGAGAAGGCGATGGCGAGGCCCATGGGCACGGCGATCGTGATGGCGATCGCATAGCCCAGCACCGCTTCGAGGCCGGTGATGTAGGTGTATTCCAGCAGCCGGTGCAGATCGGACCGGCTCGCCATCACGATCTCGCTCGGCTTGTTGAGGATGTAGGGCGGGATGTGGAAGAGGTCGATCGACACGTCCCAGAACAGGAAGAAGCAGACGAAGAACGCCAGCATCATCCAGGATTTCGCCGCCCACCGCGCCAGCGTGTCGAACCAGCGCGGGCCGTAGCGCGCGGGGGCCT
>DATKMF010000118.1:0-92451 GCA_035542015.1 Candidatus Cybelea sp. | reverse complement strand
GCAGGCGGAGATCGCCAAGGCCGCTTTCGAGCAGGCCCTGACCACGATGCGCGAGATGTCGGAGACCCTGCAGAAGTCCAACACGCAGGCGATCGACATCCTTTCGAAGCGCGTCGCCGACAGCTTCGACGAGGTCAAGACCGCCTTCGCGAAGACCGCGAAGAAGTAACCGATCCGACCCCCTAGGGTTCGAGTTCGAGAAAGGGCCGCCCCGAGCGTTCGGGGCGGCCCTGATCTTTTCCGACGCGCCGTGGTCCGCTAGCCTCCCGCCCGAAGATGGGAGAGCGAATCATGTCCGCAGACACCGCCGCGCCCGCGGCGCCGATCACCTACGATGACTTCCGCAAGGTCGATATCCGCGTCGGCACCATCGTCGCCGCCGAGCCCTATCCCGAGGCGCGCAAGCCGGCCTACAAGCTGACGGTCGATTTCGGCCCGGCGATCGGCATGAAACGCAGCTCCGCCCAGGTCACGGCGCACTATCCACTGGAAACCTTGGTCGGAAAGCAGGTTGCGGCCGTCGTCAATTTCCCGCCGAAGCAGATCGGCAAGTTCATGTCCGAAGTGCTGGTGCTTGGCTTCCCCGACGCGGCCGGGGAGGTGGTGCTGATCCAGCCCAGCCTCGCCATCCCGAATGGGGGAAGGCTCTACTGATGGACGGTCTCTCCCGCTCAATTCTTGTGTTGATGGCCGCATCGGCGCCATTCGCAGTTCTTTCCGGTTGTCAGTCTCACCAAGGTCAACCGGTACGGACTTCTAGCTGGGGCTGGTATCCCGAACAGTCAATTCCGGCTGCCGCAACCGGTGCGCTGGAGCAGGATGGAATCCTTTTCGTTGGCTGCTTGTCTCACACTGGAGCGGGCGGCGGCAAAGTTCCCATTGTCGGCATCTGGTCCGGCTCGCCGGCAGCGAATGACGCCATGAGGCTTCCGGCTCTGATGCTGGGCTATGATGGGCAACCGCCGCAAGTGCAGCCGGGTTGGACATTTGACTTGGCGGGCACCCAAATCTCCAACGATAGTCGTTGGTTCGCGGACGTCATCGGCCAATTGAAGGTCCACAATACGGTCGAAGCGGTTATCGTGAACGAAGGAATCGAAGAGCGACGCCGTCGCTTTTCGCTTGAAGGCGCTGGACCCGCTATCGATGAAGCGCTGTCTTACTGCGGACTTTAACTCGGCAGGCGCAGCACGGCCCTGAGGCCGCCGAGCGGGGAATCGTGCAGCGTTAAATCCCCGCCATGGCTGCGCATGATATCGCGGGCGATGGCGAGGCCGAGGCCGGTGCCGCCGGTCTCGGGGTTGCGCGAGCCTTCGAGGCGGAAGAACGGGCGGAACACGTCCTCGCGCCGGTCGGCCGGAACGCCCGGCCCGTCGTCGTCCACGATCACGTCGACCGCGTTCGGCCGGCTGCGGATCGCGACCTCGATCTTCTGGCCATAGCGGCCGGCATTGCCGACCACATTGGCGAGCGCGCGGCGGAGCGCGTCGCGCCGCAGCGGCAGCACGATCCGGTCCTCTTCGGTCGGCGCAAGGTCGATGCTGGCGCCCTCCCGCCGGGCGTCGTTGACCGTATCGGTGACGATCTCGACGAGGTCGGCATCGACCGCGCGCTCGGTTCCCTCTCCTCTGGCAAAGGCGAGATAGCCGTCGATCATCCGCTCCATCTCGCTGACGTCCTTCTTCAGGTCGGCCACTTCCGGCGCGTCCGCCATGAGGGCGAGCTGCAGCTTCATCCGGGTTAACGGCGTCCTGAGATCGTGGCTGACGCCCGCCAGCATCTCGGTCCGCTGCGAGATCTGACGGCGGATGCGGTCGCGCATCAGGTTGAAGGCGTGGCCGGCGAGCTCGACCTCGGCGGCGCCGGTCGGTCGGAAATCGGCGATGTCGCGGCCGCGGCCGAAGTCGTCGGCCGCCCGGGCGAGCCGCCGGATCGGATGCACCTGGTTGCGCATGAAGAGGGTCGCGAAGAAGAGGAGGGCGAGCGAAGTGCCGATCATCCAGAGCAGAAAGTAGTAAGTGGTCGCGCTGAAGAGCCGCGTGCGGAAGACGCGCGCCTGCAACACACCGTCCGCCAGCTGGACATGGATCTCGACCACGTTGCGCAACGACCGGCTGTCGATCAGGAAGGGGCGTTGCACGGTGGATCGCAGGGCATTCGAAAGGGCGCGATCGACCAGGGTCTGGCGGCTGATCGTGGGATCGTTCGGCAGGATGTCGCCGGGTTTGAACGCGAGCTTCAAGTCCATCATGTCGTCGGCGATCTTGAAGACCTGTTGCGCCTTCTCGGGATCGATTGGCCGCGGCAGCAGGCGGACCACGGCGGCGATGTCACCGGCGACGCTCTGCGCCAAGCGCTGGGTCACGGTGTTCCAGTGGCTGGTGTAGAAGATCCAGGCCGAGATCACTTGCAGCAGCACGACCGGCGTCACGATGATGATGATCGAGCGGCCGAGCAGGCTCTGCGGCAGCAGGCGCTCGGCGGCGGCCAGGAGCGCGCGGAGCTCGCGCAGCATTCGGCTCAATCCGGCTGTAGCATGTAGCCGCGCCCGCGCGCGGTCTGCAGGTAGCGCGGGAAGCGGGGATCGGCCTCGATCTTCTTCCGGAGGCGCGTGACCAGGACATCGACTTGCCGGCTGCCCGAGGAATCCTCGCCTTCCGACGCGGATGATGAGAGCTCCTCGCGACTGACCGGCTCGCCCGCCCGCTCCGCGAGCTTGGCCAGGAGGTCGGCCTCGGCCTCGGTGAGATAGACCGGCTCCTCGCCCTTGAACAGGCGCTTGCGGTCGAGCTCGAACCGGAACTCTCCGAATTTCACCACCTTGCGCTGCACGGCGGTGCGGGATTTCGGTCGCGCGCGTTTCAGGATCGACTGGATCCGCAGCACCAGTTCCTTCGGCTCGAACGGCTTGGTGAGATAATCGTCGGCACCGGTTTCGAGCCCGGCGATCCGGTCTTCGACCTCGGTCCGCGCGGTGAGCAGCAGGATCGGTACGTCGCTCTGGCTCCGGAGGCCGGCGGTCAGCTGCAACCCGTTTTCGCCGGGCATCATGATGTCCAGGACCAGGAGGTCGAAGGCGAGGCTCTTCAGCTTGCCGCGCGCATCGCCGGCATCGGTCGCCGTCACCACGTGATAGCCGTGCTCGCCGAGATACCGGGCGATCAGATCCCGCAACCGCCGGTCGTCATCGACCACCAGAATATGCGGCTGATCCGTCATCCCAGGGTGCATCCGGCGCTCACCGCGGAGAGACCGGCTTGAAACGGTCGCGGTCGGCCTCGTTGATGAGGCCGAGGAGCACTTTGCGGAAGCCTTCGACCGCCTCGGCGCCGGCGCTCTTGTAGGCGCGGGCTACCAGCGCCCGTTGCTCCTCGGTCAGTTTGCGCTCCAGGTCGGCGCCGCGTTCGGTGAGGCTCAGCAAGCGCTGGCGGCGATCGCTGGCACCGGGCCGCTGGGTGATGAACCCCTGGCGCACCAATTGCCCCAAGACCCGCGAGAGGCTCTGCTTGGTGATCTTCAGGATGTCGAGCAGATCCGAGACCGTCATCCCCGGGTTGCGGCCAACGAAGTAGATCACCCGGTGATGCGCGCGGCCGAAACCGTATTGCAACAATGTCTCGTCGGCCTTCGCCGTGAAGTCGCGATAGGCAAAGAACAGGAGTTCGATGCCCTGCCTGAGATCGTCATCGCGCAGGAACAGCGGATTCGCCGGAGTCTTGCCTTCAGCCATTATACGTCAGCACTATTGACTTATTTTTCGGAAGCATTTACCGTCTGCCCGGATACGATGCGGTTATAACCGACAAGCCTGACCGGAGGAATCCTTACCATGAGCCTGGTCCCCTATGACGATCGCGACGGCGAAATCTGGTTCGACGGCAAATACGTGCCCTGGCGCGAGGCCAAGGTCCATGTCCTGACCCACGGCCTGCACTATGCCTCCTGCGTCTTCGAGGGCGAGCGCGCCTATGGCGGGCAGGTCTTCAAGTCCCAGGAGCATTCCGAGCGCCTGCACCGCTCGGCCGGCATCCTCGGCTTCAAGATCCCCTATTCGGTCAAGGAGCTGGTGGACGCCAAGGCCGAGCTGATGCGCCGCATGAAGCTGACCGACTGCTATGTCCGGCCGCTCGCCTGGCGCGGCAGCGAGATGATGGGCGTCGCCGCCCAGCAGAACACGATCCACTGCGCGATCGCCATCTGGCAATGGCCGGCCTATTTCTCGCCGGATCTGCTGGAGAAGGGTATTCGACTCAAATGGGCGAAGTATCAGCGCCCGGCGCCGAACACGGCGCCCACCGCCAGCAAGGCCGCCGGCCTCTACATGATCTGTACCATCTCGAAGCACGAGGCCGAGAGCGAGGGCTATCAGGACGCGATGATGCTGGACTATCGCGGCCAGCTCGCCGAGGCAACCGGCGCCAATGTGTTCCTGGTGCAGAACGGCGAGGTGCACACGCCGACCGCCGACTGCTTCCTCGACGGCATCACCCGGCGCACTGTCATGGACCTCGCCCGTCGCCGGCAGATGAAGGTGGTCGAGCGCGCGATCTTCCCGGACGAGCTCAAGAAGACCGACGAGGTGTTTCTCGTGGGCACCGCCGCCGAGGTGACCCCGGTCGGCCAGGTCGGGGAATACAATTTCAAGGTCGGCCCGGTCACCCGCCAGCTGCGCGAGGACTATCTGAAAGAAGTCCGCGCGCATCAGAACAGCGCGGCGGCTTAAGCGTTCGTCACTTCGCCCCACCCTGTCCCTCCCCGAGTTCGGGGGAGGGTCGGGGTGGAGGTCAGTCTAACTAAGCTGCCTTCGACCGCTCCCTTGCCGCCTGCCGTCTCGCCCGCGCCCAGAGGTTCAAGCCTTCGACGCCGGCCGAGAAGGCGATGGCGAAGTAGAGGTAGCCTTTCGGGATGTGGAAGTGCAGGCCCTCGCCCAGGAGTGCCACGCCGATCAGCAGCAGGAAGGCGAGGCAGAGCATCTTCACCGAAGGATGGCGATCGACGAACTCGCCGACCGCGTTGGCGGCGAGGATCATCACCAGCATCGCGGCACAGACCGCCGCCACCATCACCGGCAGGTGGTTGGTCATGCCGACAGCGGTGATCACGCTGTCCAGCGAGAAGACGATGTCGAGCAGCGCGATCTGGATCACTGCGGCGCCGAGACCGAGATAGCTGCGCTTCGTCGCCTGCTCCTCCTCCTCGACGTCGATGTTGTGATGGATCTCGGTCGTCGATTTCGCCAGCAGGAAGACGCCGCCACCGAGCAGGATGATGTCGCGCCAGGAGAGCACGTAAGCGTCATCGGGGCCAAACCAATCCATGGTCCAGATGGGTGTCGTCAGGCCCGCCACCCAGGCGATCGAGGCGAGCAGCGCAAGCCGGGTCAACAGCGCCAGGCCGAGGCCCGCGCGGCGCGCCAGGCGCTGGCGTTCCGGCGAGACACGCCCGGCGACGATCTGCACGAAGAGCAGATTGTCGATGCCGAGGACGATTTCGAGGGCGGCGAGGGTGAGGAAGCTCAGGATCACCTGAGGATCAGTCAGTTGATCGATCGTCATGGGAAGCGGTCGCCTTTGGCTGGCCGTTTCGGGGGCTCCCAGAGATGACCGCTTGACAGGGTGATTTCAAGAGCCGCGAGCGGCTTCGAGATACTAGCGTCCGGTCGCGGCGAGGCAGTGGTCGAGCGCCTCCATCAGCTCCCAGTCGCGGAACGGCTTGAACACGATCGCATCGGCGCCGAGCTTCTTGGCGTAGCCGAGCGTGTCCTGGTCGAGATGGGCTGCGGACATGGCGACGATCGGAATGGTGTGGCCGGTGGACCTGAGGGCCACGATCAGCTCATAGCCATCGGCGATGGGCATGTAGATGTCGCAAAGCACCACATCCGGGTCACATGCGCCGAGCGCCGCTTGTGCGCTTGCGACATCCGGCACGGTGATGCTGCGGTAGCCGTAGGCTTCGAGCAAGCTGGCGATCGAATCCCGCACGTCCGCGTCGTCATCGACGATCAGGATGAGCGCGTCGCGAGCCGGCTTCTCCGCCATGGTCGAACCCCGCAAGTCGAGGCTTCGACGATAGGCGCCCAGGCGCGGCCGTCTTTGCGTTGGATCAAAGGCCTATTTCTTCCATGCCGCCTTGCGCGCGTCGTCGCTGGCGCGGGCTTCGACCCAGCGAGCGCCTTCGGCACTTTCCTCCAGCTTCCAGAACGGAGCTTCGGTCTTCAGCCAATCGATCAGGAAGGCGCAGGCCTCCAACGCCGCCTCGCGGTGCCGCGATGCGGTCGCCACCAGCACGATCCGGTCGCCGGGTTCGAGCCGGCCATACCGGTGTATGATGAGACTTGCCTCCAGCTGCCAGCGCCGGTTGGCCTCCGCCTCGATCTCCTGGAGGCGCTTCTCGGTCATGCCGGGATAGTGCTCCAGCGTCATCGCGGAGGCGGCGCCGGAGCCGCCCCCGGACTCTGCCGGCGCGATGTCGCGCACCAGTCCGATGAAGCTTGCGATGCCGCCGACCTGGTGACTGCCCGCGGCCAGCCTCTCGAGCTCGGCGCCGATGTCGAAGTCTCCGCGCTGGACGCGGATCATGGTTTCAACCGCCCGTGGTCAACGGTCCGGGTCAACCGCCCGTCACCGGCGGAAAGAGCGCGACCTCGTCGCCGGCTTTGACCGGATGGTCGAGACCGACATAGTCCTGGTTGACCGCGACCTTGACGGCGCGGCGCTCCTTCAAGGCGGTCGCGTAGTTGGGGCCGAGGCTTTCCAGCCAGTCGAGCAGCTGGCCCACCTCCTTGACATGGGCGGGGACTTCGAGGCTTTCCTCGGCCTTGCCGATCTTCTGGCGGAGCCAGGCGAAATAGAGCAGCTTCATGGTCTCACTTATGCGTTGAACGAGAGGCATCCGATGCCCAAAGGATCCACGGAAGTCACGATCTATCATAATCCGAATTGCAGCACCTCCAAGAAGGTGCTGGGCTGGCTGAAGGAGAAGGGGCACGAGCCCAAGGTCGTAGAATATCTGAAGACGCCCTTGGACGAGGCGGGGATCAAAGCGCTGCTCAAGAAGCTGAAGCTCGGCCCCCGCGACATTCTCAGAAAGAAGGGTGAGGCCTTCGATTCCCTGAAGCTCACCGACAAGACGACCGATGAGGCATTGATCAAGGCCATGGCCAAGACCCCGGTCCTGATCGAGCGGCCGATCGTGGTCGGCCCCAAGGGCGCCGTGCTGGCCAGGCCGCCGGAGCGGGCCTGGGAGGCGGTTTGACGCAGGTTTGGGCCTGATCCGGATTTTGCTGCGCGGGCTCGGGCTTCCTGCTAGGTTCCGCCGGTTCGCAGGGAGGGAAGCCGGTCTGATACCGGCGCTGCCCCCGCAACTGTAGGACCGCGCCCGGGGACCTCCAGATGGGAGAGAGACCCCAGGCAACGGACCCGTTTCGAAGCCACTGGCCACGGTTTGGCCGGGAAGGCGCGGGTTCCGGCGGTCGAGCCAGGAGACCTCGGCGAACGCGAGCAACGGTCGGCGCCTCGGCGGGAGGAGCGCAACGCGTGTCCAAGTCCGAATCACGATCGCCTTCCTTTGGCATGTCCGGCGTCATCACGCCGCTGCCGCCCGTCACCCTCGTCCTCGGCGGCGCCCGCTCAGGGAAGAGCCGCTATGCCGAGCAGCTGCTCGATCGCCATCCCGGCAGCCGGGTCTACCTCGCCACGGCGGAGGTGCTCGACGACGAGATGGCCGCGCGCGTCAAACTCCATCGCGCGCGTCGCGATCCCGACTGGAAGACGGTCGAGGAGCCGCTGGCGCTGGCCGATGCGCTGAAGGCCGAAACGGAACAGGGCGCGGCGGTCCTGGTCGATTGTCTGACCCTCTGGCTCGGCAATCTGATGGGTGCGGCCAAGGATGCGGAGGCGGAGATCGAGGGCTTATTGTCGGCGCTCGCGCAGTTTGGCGGGCCGGTCGTCTTCGTCTCGAACGAGGTCGGGCTCGGCATCGTGCCGGATAATGCGCTGGCGCGCCGCTTCCGCGATCTCGCCGGCGTGCTGCATCAGCGCCTGGCGGAGAAGGCGGATCGCGTCGTCTTCATGGTGGCCGGCCTGCCGATGAATCTGAAATGAGAAAAGCGAGATGACGAGCAAGATTCCAGCGACCATCGTGACCGGCTTCCTCGGGGCGGGGAAGACCAGCCTGATCCAGAACCTGCTGCGGAACGCACGCGGCCGGCGCATCGCGCTCATCATCAACGAATTCGGCGCGCTCGGTGTCGACGGCGAGATCGTGAAGAGTTGTGGCATCGAGGATTGCCCCGAAGAGAACATCATCGAGCTCGCCAACGGCTGCATCTGCTGCACCGTGGCGGACGACTTTCTCCCGACCATCTCCGCGCTGCTGGAGCGTCGCGAGCCACCCGAGCACATCGTGATCGAGACCTCTGGACTGGCGCTGCCTAAGCCCTTGATCCGCGCCTTCAACTGGCCGGAGGTGAAGACCCGCGTCACGGTCGACGGCGTCATTGCCGTGGTGGACGGGCCTGCTGCGGCGGCGGGCCGCTTCGCCGACGATCCGCAAGCCGTAGCGGCGCAGCGCAAGCAGGACGAGTCGCTCGATCATGAGAGCCCGCTTGCGGAGCTGTTCGAGGACCAGATCAACAGTGCCGATCTCATCATCCTCAACAAGAACGACCAGATGTCTCCGGACGATCGCCAGGCGGCGCGCGATCTGATCGACCGCGAGATGAAACGCAAGGCGAAGCTCGTGCTCTCCAGCTTCGGCGCCATCGACCCCGAAGTGCTGCTCGGCCTCGGTGCTGCCGCGGAGGGCGACCTCGACACCCGCTTCTCGCATCACGAGCTCGAAGGCGAGGACCACGACCACGACGCGTTCGAAAGCTTCGCGATCGAGCTGCCGGTGCTGGAGACGCCCGAGGCGTTGCTGGAACGCCTGAAGCCGACGATCGCGGCGCATGACATACTTCGCGTGAAGGGCTTCCTCGACGTCGCCGGGCGCGACATGCGCCTGGTGCTGCAAGGCGTCGGCGGCCGGATCCAGCATTACTACGATCGCGCCTGGGGCGCCGACGAGACGAGACGCGGGCGGCTGGTGGTGATCGGCCTCAAGGGCCTCGACCGCGTCGCGATCGAAGCGGCGGTCAAAGGCTGAATCGCGATGCATCTGCTCGCGGCAAGGCCGGGCGAGATTTCCGACGGGACGGGTGCCATCGACCTCGGCCAGACGCCGGGCGAGATCGTGATCCTCTCTGCCGCGGATACCGAGCTCGCCTGTCTCGCGGCAGCCTTCGCGAACTTGCCGGAACCGAAGCCCACGCTGCGGCTCGCCAATCTGCTGCAGCTCCAGCATCACCTCTCGGTCGACGCCTATGTGGAGGGCGCGGTCGCCGAGGCGAAGCTCGTTGTCGTTCGCCTGCTCGGCGGCAAGCGCTATTGGCCCTACGGCATCGAGGAGCTGTCGGCCGCATGCCGCGCCGGTGCGATTCCTCTGGCGGTCCTGCCCGGTGACGACCAGCCCGATCCGGAGCTGGCGGATTACACGACGCTCGCGACCGAAAGCGCGCATCGTCTCTGGCGCTATTTCATTGAGGGCGGCATCGAGAACGCGCAACAGGCGCTGCGCCATGCGGCGAGCCTGATCGGTCGCGATACCGAATGGTTGGAGCCGCGTCCTTTGCTGAAGGCCGGCCTCTACTGGCCCGGCGAGACGATCGCAGCGCCAGCCGATCTCAAGCAGCATTGGCGCTCAGGGCGGCCGGTGTCCGCGCTCGTCTTCTACCGTGCCCTGATGCAGGCGGGCACGTTGAAGCCGATCGATGCGCTCATCGCCGCACTCGACGCGCGCGGCATCAATGCCCTGCCGATCTTCGTCAACAGCCTGAAGGACGTTGTTGCTGCCGACCTGATCGGCGCCCTCTTCGCGGAGATGCGGCCGGACCTGGTGCTGAACGCGACCGGCTTCGCGGTCTCGCAGCCCGACGGGGATTTCGCGACGCCGTTCGACGCCGCCGATTGCCCGGTGCTGCAGGTCGTGCTCTCCAGCGGCAGCGTCGAGGATTGGCGCGGCAACACGCGCGGTCTGTCGCCGCGCGACCTCGCCATGCAGGCGGCGCTGCCCGAACTCGATGGGCGAATCTTGACCCGCGCGATCTCCTTCAAGGCCGCCGCGCGCTACGACGCGGCGACCCAATGCAACATCGTCGAGCCGGAGCCGGTCGCGGATCGCGTCGCCTTCGTCGCCGACCTAGCGCAGCGCTGGGTTCGTCTGCGCCGTAAGCCGGTCGGCGAGCGCACCATCGCCATCGTGCTCGCCAACTATCCGAACCGCGACGGGCGCATCGGCAACGGCGTCGGCCTCGACACGCCGGCCGGCACGGTCAACCTGCTTCGAGCGATGCGCGATGCGGGTTATGCGCTGGCGGACATTCCGGTGGATGGCGATGCGCTGATCGGGCGTTTGCTGGGCGGGCGGACGAATGCGTCGGACAGCCGCGATCGTGCGGTCTCGATCCACCTCGACCGTGAAGACTATGAAAAGTTCTTCGCCGCGCTGCCGCAAGCGGTGCGCCACGCGGTTGTTGCTCGCTGGGGAACTCCGGCACAGGATCCGTTCTTCGTCGATGGCCGGTTCGCGCTACCGTTGCAGGGATTCGGTGCCGTGCTGATCGGGATTCAGCCGGCGCGCGGCTACAACATCGATCCGGTCGCCAGCTATCACGATCCCGACCTCGTGCCGCCGCACGGCTATTTCGCCTTCCATGCCTACCTGCGCGATGTTGCCCAAGTCGATGCTATTGTGAACATGGGCAAGCACGGCAATCTGGAATGGCTGCCGGGGAAAGCGCTGGCGCTCTCGCCGCAATGTTATCCCGAAGCGGTGATGGGCCCGGTGCCGCTGATCTATCCCTTCATCGTCAACGACCCCGGCGAGGGTACCCAGGCCAAGCGTCGCAGCAGCGCCGTGATCGTCGATCATCTGACGCCGCCGCTGACCCGCGCCGGGAGCTACGGCCCGTTGCGCGAGCTCGAAGCGCTGGTCGACGAATACTATGAGGCGAGCCAGGTCGACCCACGGCGTTGTGCGCTGCTGAAGACGAAGATCGTCGACCTCGCCCAGGCAAGCGGGCTCGCGCAGGACTGTGGCATCGCCCGCGAGGACGATCCCGAGGCGGCGCTCACCAAGCTCGACAATCATCTCTGCGAGCTGAAGGAGCTGCAGATCCGCGACGGGCTGCATGTGTTCGGCCGGTCGCCCGCGGGCACGCAGCTGGCCGATCTTCTGGTCGCGCTGACCAGGCTGCCGCGCAAGACTGGCACAGGCGGCGATGCCTCGCTGCTGCGCGTGCTGGCCGACGACCTCGCACTCGGTTTCGATCCGCTGGATGCGAATATGGCGGAGCGCTGGACCGGGCCGCGGCCATCGATCCTCACGGCGGCTGTCGACACGCCGTGGCGCAGTGCCGGTGACACGGTGGAACGACTCGAAGTCTTGGCCGTCAAGCTGGTCTCCGGCGCAGTTCGCCCCGAGACCGGCTGGACACGGACGCGCGCGGTGCTCGGTACCATCGACACCGTGCTACGGCCGACCATCGCGGCCTGCGGCCAGAACGAGATCGCGGCCGTGCTCACCGGGCTCGACGGCCGTTTCGTGCGACCCGGCCCGTCCGGTGCGCCGACCCGCGGGCGACTGGATGTGCTCCCCACCGGCCGCAACTTCTACTCGGTCGATACCCGCGCGGTGCCGACGCCGACCGCCTGGACCCTCGGCTGGAAATCCGCGTCGCTGCTGCTGGAGCGGCATCGCCAGGAGCACGGCGCCTGGCCGAAGTCACTGGTGCTCTCGGCCTGGGGCACCGCGAACATGCGCACCGGCGGCGACGACATCGCCCAGGCTTTGGCGTTGATGGGTGTCAGGCCGCGCTGGGACGCGGGCGCCTCCGGCCGCGTCGCCGGGTTCGAGATCCTGCCGCTCTCCCTGCTCGACCGGCCGCGGGTCGATGTGACTCTGCGGGTCTCCGGCTTCTTCCGCGACGCCTTCCCGGCGCAGATCGAACTCTTCGATTCCGCTGCCCGCGCGGTCGCTGCGCTGGATGAGCCGGAAGCGCAGAATCCCCTGGCTGCGCGGACGCGTCGCGATCGCACGGTGCTGGTCGAAGCCGGTGCGAGCGAGACCGAAGCGGAGCGTCGCGCCGGCTATCGCGTGTTCGGCTCCAAGCCCGGTGCCTACGGGGCGGGGCTGCAGGCGCTGATCGACGAGAAGGGCTGGAACGACACCGCCGATCTCGCCCGCGCCTATCTCGCCTGGGGCGGTTATGCCTATGGCGCCGGCGAGAACGGGCGACCTGAGCGCGGCATGTTCGAACGGCGCCTCGCGCATGTCGATGCGGTGCTGCACAACCAGGACAACCGCGAGCACGACCTTCTCGACAGCGACGACTACTACCAGTTCGAGGGCGGGCTCGCGGCCACGGTGAAGCACTTAACCGGCCGACGCGCCGTGGTCTGGCACAACGATCATTCCCGGCCCGAGACACCGAGGATCCGCAGCCTCGACGAGGAGATCGCGCGCGTGGTCAGGGCCCGCGTGGTCAACCCGAAATGGATCGCCGGCGCGATGCGCCATGGCTACAAGGGCGCCTTCGAGATGGCGGCCACGGTCGACTATCTCTTCGCGTTCGCCGCCACGGCCGACTGCGTTGCCGACCACCACTTCGACGCGGTGTTCGAGGCCTATCTGCTCGACGACGCCGTGCGCGATTTCATCGCCGCGCACAATCCCGCTGCCTTGAAGGAGATCGCCGATCGCCTCCAAGAGGCGCAGGCGCGCGGGCTTTGGAAGTCGCGCCACAACTCCGCCCATCAGCGCCTCGCGGCCTGGGCCAAAGGAGAAGCCGCATGAGTGTCGACACGGAAGACGACGCCAATCGCCGCGCCAACGAGAAGTCCGCGCGCCGCAAGGAGGCGCGCAGCAAGATGATGGCGGAGAAGACCCGCGAGAAGGGCCTGATCATTGTCCACACCGGCAAGGGCAAGGGCAAATCGACCGCCGCCTTCGGCATGGTGATGCGCTGCATCGGCCACGGGATGAAGGCGGGCGTGGTGCAGTTCATCAAGGGCAAGTGGGAGACGGGCGAGCGCAGCGTGCTCGAACGCTTCCCCGAGCTTTGCGAGACCAAGGCGCTCGGCGAAGGCTTCACCTGGGACACCCAGGACCGCGCCCGCGACATCGCCCATGCCGAGCAGGCCTGGGCCGAAGTGAAGCGCATGATGGCCGATCCCAGCTTCGACTTCGTGCTCGCCGATGAGATCAACATCGCGCTGCGCTACGACTACCTCCCGGTTGCCGAGGTGGTCGCTGCTTTGAAAGCGAAACGGCCGGAACTGCATGTCTGCCTCACCGGCCGCAACGCCAAGGACGAGATCGTGGCACTCGCGGATCTCGTCACCGAGATGGAGATGGTGAAGCATCCCTTCCGCGACGGCGTGAAGGCGCAGAAGGGGATCGAGTTCTAGCCCGATGTCTGCCGCCGCGATCATGTTCCAGGGCACCGGGTCCGACGTCGGTAAGTCGCTGATCGTCGCCGGCCTCTGCCGCGCCTTCACCCGGCGGGGGTTGAAGGTGCGGCCGTTCAAGCCGCAGAACATGTCGAACAACGCGGCGGTGACGTCGGAGGGCGGCGAGATCGGCCGGGCCCAGGCACTGCAAGCAAGGGCCTGCGGTGTGGCACCGAGCGTGCACATGAACCCGGTGCTGCTGAAGCCGCAGAGCGAGATCGGCGCCCAGGTGATCGTGCAGGGCAAGATCTTCGGCAACGCCAAGGCCGCCGACTATCACGCGCTGAAGCCGCAGCTGATGGGGAAGGTGCTGGAGAGCTATCGCGCGATCTCCGCGGAAGCCGATCTGGTGCTGGTCGAGGGGGCCGGCTCGCCGGCCGAGATCAACCTGCGCGAAGGCGACATCGCGAACATGGGCTTCGCGCGTGCCGCCCGCATTCCCGTCGTGTTGATCGGCGACATCGACCGCGGCGGCGTCATCGCCAGCCTGGTCGGCACCAACCAGCTGCTCACCGACGAAGAGTCGTCGCTGATCAAGGGATTCCTCATCAACAAGTTTCGCGGCGATGCCGCGCTTTTCGCCGATGGTCTTCGGATCATCGCCGACCGAACGGGTTTCGAATCGCTCGGCGTCGTGCCCTGGTTCGAGCGCGCGCGCGACCTGCCGGCGGAAGACGGTGTCGCGCTCGACGGCGCGCACTACGGCGCCAGCATGCGCAAGACCGCGGCGATCAAGATCGCCGTGCCGCAATTGCCCCGCATCTCCAATTTCGACGATTTCGACCCGCTACGCGCCGAACCTGGCGTCTCAGTGGAGTTCGTCACACCCGGCCGCGCCTTGCCGGGCGATGCCGACCTTGTCGTCTTGCCCGGCTCGAAGGCGACCATCGCGGATCTCGCCGCATTCCGGGTGAACGGCTGGGAGATCGATCTCAAGGCGCATCTCCGCCGCGGCGGCAGAGTGCTCGGCCTATGCGGCGGCTATCAGATGCTGGGCAGCAAAGTCACCGATCCCGACGGCATCGAGGGGCAGACGCCGGCGATCGAGGGCCTCGGCCTGCTCGACGTGGCGACGCGTCTCACCTCGGACAAGACTCTGGTCGAAGCACGCGGCATCGATCGCACCACCGGAGCGCCGGTCCGGGGCTACGAGATGCATGTCGGCGTCACCGAGGGTGCCGATTGCGCTCGGCCGATGCTGGAGCTCGGTGGTCGGCCTGACGGCGCAGTCTCGCGCGATGGCCTGGTCATGGGCTGCTACATCCATGGCCTCTTCGCCTCGGACCAATTCCGCGCCGCCCTGTTGAGGACGTTGCGCGGCGACTTCCGTTCGGAGATCGCCTTCGATGCACGGGTGGAATCGGCGCTGGACGCGCTGGCCGACCATCTCGCGGCCAATCTCGCGGTCGATCGGATCCGGGAGATCGCTAATGCGCGATGACCGCGATCACCAGCACGGCTACGGCCAGCAACAGGCAGGCGCGAACATAGAGGCCGAGCGCCTTCGAGATGTCCGGCGCATCCAGGAGCTTGCGGCCGGACTCGTTGGTCCACGGCTCCTCGGCCGGCACGCCGCCGTAAGCGCGCGGGCCGTTGAGCGCGAAGCCGAGTGCCCCCGCCAGCGCCGCCTCCGGCCAGCCGGCATTGGGCGAGCGATGGCGCCGGGCATCGCGGCGAATTGTGGCGAAGGCAGCCTTGGGATCGCCGCCCGGGATGAGGAAGGCGGCCAGCGCCAGCAGCAGCGCGGCGAGACGCGACGCGGGGAGATTGATGAGATCGTCCAGTCTCGCGGCGGCGCGGCCGAAGTCGCGATGCCGCTCAGACTTGTGGCCGATCATGCTGTCGGCGGTGTTGATCGCCTTGTAGGCGATCAATCCGGGCAGGCCCAGCAGCAGCGCCCAGAAGGCGGGCGCCACCACGCCGTCGGAGAAATTCTCGGCCAGCGACTCGATCGCAGCGCGGCAGACGGCCGCGCGGTCGAGCTGGCTGGGATCGCGACCGACGATGCGCGCGACGGCGATGCGGCCGCCGTCGAGGCCGGAGACCGCGATCGCCCGCGCCACGTCGGCCACATGGCCGTAGAGGCTGTTCTGTGCGAGGAAAGCACTCATCGCGACGCCGAGCCAGAGGCGGCCAAGCGGCAGCGCCAGCAGGAAGGCCTGCACGATCCAGCCGAGCGCGAAGGCGCTGGCGACCAAGCCCGCGATCACGGCCATGCCGGCGCGGCGGCGGCGCGTGCCCGCATCGCCTGGACGGTTGAAGACTCGATCCGTCCAGCCGACGATCTGGCCGATGACCGCGACCGGATGGGGGATGCGGCGATAGATCGCCGCCGGCTCGCCGAAGGCGGCGTCGATGCCGAGCGCCAGCAAGAGGGCGGCCGGATGGGAGAGCGCGAACAGGCGGTCGGTCATCAGGCGAGGTCGTTTTTCGGCGAGTTCACGGAGCAGAGGCGGCGATCCTGCTTGAAGCAGGGCCGGCGTCAAGTCAAGCGAGGAGCGAAATGCAGAAGATCGGCGTGATGGTCTGCGGCCATGGCAGCCGCGATCCCGAGGCCATCGAGGAGTTCAAGGCGGTGGCGGCCGGCATCGCCCGGCGCCTGCCGCAATATCCGGCGGATTACGGCTTCCTGGAGTTCGCCCGGCCGATCATCCGCGACGGGCTCGACCGGCTGCGTGCCGGCGGCGTCGAGCGCATCCTCGCCGTGCCCGGCATGCTGTTCGCCGCCGGCCACGCCAAGGACGATATCCCGTCGGTGTTGAACACCTACCAGGCACAGCACGGCGTGAAGATCGACTATGGCCGCGACCTCGCGGTCGACTTGAAGCTGCTGAGAGTCGCGGCGGAACGAATTGAGGCAGCGGAGCGCGCTGTGACACGCAAGGTGAAGCGCGCGGAGACGCTGCTGATGGTGGTCGGCCGCGGCACGTCGGATCCGGACGCCAATTCCAACATCGCCAAGGTCGCGCGCATGCTCTGGGAAGGCATGGGCTTCGGCTGGTGTGAGGTCGCCTATAGCGGCGTCACCTTCCCGCTGGTCGGGCCGGGGCTCGAGCATGCGGTCAGGCTCGGCTATCGCCGCATCATCGTCTTCCCCTATTTCCTCTTCACCGGCGTGCTGGTGAAGCGGATCTACTCCGTGACCGACGAGATGGCCGAGCGCCATCCCGAAATCGAGTTCCTGAAGGCGCAGTATCTGAACGACCACCCGCTGGTGCTCGACGCCTTCGCCGAGCGGGTCGAGGAGATTCTCGCCGGCGAGAACAAGATGAATTGCGGGCTCTGCAAATACCGCGAGCAGGTGCTCGGCTTCGAAGCCGAGGTCGGCCGGCCGCAGGAGAGCCATCACCATCACGTCGAAGGTGTCGGCACCGATGCCGACCACCATCATCACCACGATCATGACCATGGGCACGATCACCATCATGACCATGACCACGATCACGGCCACCACGACCATCGTGCCAACGGCCATACGCACACGCACTTTCCGCCGCCGCATCCCGATCACCCGCACGGGCCCGGGAAGCGCGATCCGGAGCGACTGTAAGGAGATCGCGTGACGCCGCGCGACTACATCAAGGATCCGGCGGAGATCTACCGTCAGTCCTTCGCGGTCATCGAATCCGAGGCGGCGCTCGCGCATCTGCCGGATTCGCTGCAGCCGGTGGCGATCCGGATGATGCATGCCTGCGGCATGACCGATCTCGCCGCCGATCTGGCCTGGCATCTCGACCCGGTCGCCGCCGCGCGAGACGCGCTCGCCGAGGCGGCGCCGATCCTGTGCGACGCCCAGATGACCGCGGCCGGCATCATCCGCGATCGGCTGCACGGCAATGAGATCGTCGCGCTGATCGGCGATCCGCGCGTTCCCGAGCTCGCGAAGTCGCTCCGCACCACGCGCTCGGCGGCGCAGGTCGAGCTCTGGCGCGACCGGCTCGCCGGCGCGGTCGTCGTGATCGGCAATGCGCCGACCGCGCTCTATCATCTGATCGATCTCCTCGAGCAAGGCTGCGCGCGGCCGGCGGCGCTGTTCGCGTTTCCGGTCGGCTTTGTCGGGGCGAAGGAATCGAAGGACGAGCTGATCGCCACCGAGCTCGACATCCCCTATCTGACCTTGCGCGGCCGGCGCGGCGGCAGCGCCATTGCGGCGGCAGCGATCAACGCACTCACGGGCGGCATCGAATGACGCCCTGGCTCACCGTGATCGGAGTCGGCGAAGACGGGATCGCGGGCCTGGCCCCGATCCATCGTGCCACCATCGATGCCGCCAGACTCATCATCGGTGGCGAGCGCCATCTCGCCATGCTCAACGGCGTGAAAGCCGAAACCAGGAGCTGGGAATCGCCGCTGTCGCGGACGGTCGAGACGATCCTCGCCCGGCGCGGCACGCCGGTGGTGGTGCTGGCGACCGGCGATCCGATGCATTTCGGCATCGGCGTCACCTTGGCGAAGCGCGTGGCGCGCGAGGAGATCGCGATCCATCCGCATCTCTCCGCCTTCAGCCTCGCCGCGGCGCGTCTCGCCTGGCCGCTCTCCGAGGTCGAATGCCTCACCTTCCACGGAAGGCCGATCGAGCTGCTGACCGCGGCGGTGGCGCCGCGGCAGAAGCTGATGATCCTCTCCCATGACGCGACGACGCCGGGCCTGGTGGCGGCGCGGCTCACCGCGCTGGGCTACGGCCCCAGCCGTTTCGTCGTGCTGGAGCATATGGGCGGAGCGAAGGAGCGCGTTCGGGAATCGTGCGCCGAGGATTGGCGTGCGAATGACGTCGCGGATCTGAACACGATCGCCATCGATTGCGTTGCCGGACCCAACGCCCGCATCCTGCATCGCGGCTTCGGCCTGCCCGACGAGGCCTTCCGCCATGACGGGCAGCTCACCAAGCGCGAGATCCGCGCCGCGGCGCTCTCGGCGCTGGGGCCGTTGCCCGGCGAACTGCTCTGGGACGTCGGTGCCGGCTGCGGTTCGATCGCCATCGAATGGCTACGCCATCACCGGCTCCAGCAGGCGATCGCGATCGAACGCAACCCGGAGCGCGCCGCCATGATCCGCGACAATGCCGCAGCGCTCGGCACGCCCAACCTGCGGCTGATCGAAGGCGAGGCGCCGGCGGCGCTCCAGGACCTGCCGGCACCCGATGCGGTCTTCATCGGTGGCGGCGCGGGACGCGCGGGCTTGATCGACACCGCCTGGGCCGCGTTGAAGCCGGGGGGAAGGTTGGTCGTCCATGCGGTGACGGTGGAAAGCGAGCTGGCGCTCTTCGCCGGCTATCATGCACAGGGCGGCGAGGTGACCCGGCTCAGCGTCGCGCGCATGGAGCCGGTCGGCGCCTATCATGGGTGGAAGCCCCTGATGCCGGTGACGCAATGGCGGGCGGTGAAGTCATGAGCGGCATCGTCTACGGCGTCGGTGTCGGGCCGGGCGATCCGGAGCTCATCACCCTGAAGGCGGCGCGGCTGATCGCCTCGGCCGACCTCGTGGCCTATCCGGCGCCGGAAGAGGGCGAGAGCTTTGCCCGCACGATCGCAGCGTCGCACCTGCGCGAGGGCCAGCGGGAATACGCCATTCGGATGAAGATCGCCGACGGCCAGTTTCCGAAGGACGAGGTCTACGACGCCGCGGCGGATCGCCTGGCACAAGCCGCGAATGCCGGCGACGTCGTCGTCGTGCTCTGCGAGGGCGATCCCTTCTTCTACGGTTCCTTCATGTATCTCTATGCGCGGCTTGCCGTGCGCGCGCCGGTCGTGGTCGTGCCGGGCGTCTCCTCGCTGATGGCCTGCGCGGTCGCCAGCGGCGGCGCGCTTGCGGCGAAGAACGATGTCTTGACCGTCGTGCCGGCGCCGCTGCCGGAGGAGGAGCTGAAACGCCGGCTCGCCGAGGCCGAATCCGCGGCGATCATCAAGCTGGGTCGACACCTTCCCAAGGTGCGAAAGGTGCTGGGCGAGCTCGGCCTTGCCGCGAACACGCGTTATGTCGAGCATGCGACCCTCGACAGCCAGAAGGTGACCCGCTTGGACGATTTCAATGGCGCGACGGCGCCCTATTTTTCCATGCTGCTGGTGCATCGACGCGGCGAGGCCTGGTCATGACTGAAACGGCGATTCCGGCGATCGTGATTCTCGGGTCCTCGGCGCTGAGGCTGGCGGAGCGAGTCCGTGCGGCGCTCGGCGAGGCCGAGATCCACGGCCTCTGCGCGCGCGGCGCCGAGACCGATGCGAGCTTCGCGGAAACCATCCCGCATCTCGCCGCGCTCTTCAACGAAGGCCGGCCGATCATCGGCATCTGCGCGGCCGGCATCCTGATCCGCGCGCTGGGCTCGGCGCTGCAATCGAAGCATGTCGATCCGCCGGTGATCGCGGTCGCGAAAGATGGGTCGAGCGTGGTGCCGCTGCTGGGCGGCCATCACGGCGCCAACGATCTGGCGCGCAAGATCGCGGCGGCGATCGGCGGCCATGCCGCGATCACGACGGCGAGCGACGTGAAGCTCGGCATCGCCCTCGATCAGCCGCCGCCGGGCTGGCGCCTAAAGGCTGCGGCGCCGGTCAAGGCTGTGACCACGAAGCTGCTCGGCGGTGCGAGGGCGCGGCTGGTCAACGAGACCATGGTCAACCCCGCCTGGCTGAAGCCGGTGGTCGATGGCGACGATCTCGTCATCCTGGTCTCACATCGGGCCGATGCCGTGGCGGATCTGGTCTATCATCCGGCGTCGCTCGTGCTCGGCATCGGCTGCGAACGGATGACCGGCGCCGACGAAGTGATCGCGCTCGCGCGCCGTTGCCTCGCGGAAGCGAATCTGGCCGAGCAGTCGGTCGCCTGCATCGCCTCCATTGCGCTGAAGGCCGCGGAGCCGGCGATCCATGCCGCGGCCGCGGCCTTCGGCGTCGCGGCGCGCTTCTTCTCCGCCGAGGAGCTGGAGCACCAGACGCCGCGGCTGAAGACCCCGTCCGAGATCGTCTTCGCCGAGACCGGATGCCATGGCGTCGCCGAGGGTGCGGCGCTGGCCGCGGTCGGTGCCGCCGGCTCCCTCATCGTCGCCAAGACGCGCTCGGCCCGCGCCACCTGCGCCATCGCCCGCGCGCCCGATGTGCTCGATCCGCTTCGCATCGGCCGGCCGCGGGGGAGGCTGGAGATCGTCGGCATCGGCCCGGGCCGCGCTTCGGGCCGCACGGCGGAATGCGACGCCGCCCTGCGCGCCGCCACCGATCTCGTCGGCTACCGGCTCTATCTCGATCTCCTGGGTCCGCTTACCGCCGGCAAGCGGCTGCATTTCTATGCGCTCGGTGCGGAGGAGGAGCGCGTCAAGGCGGCACTCGATCTCGCCGCCGAAGGACGTCACGTGGCGCTGGTATCATCGGGCGACGCCGGCATTTACGCCATGGCCACGCTGGTCTACGAGCTGGTCGAACGCGGCGGGAATCCGGATTGGGCGCGGGTCGAGATCCACGGCGTGCCCGGCGTCTCGGCCATGCAGGCCGCGGCGGCCCGGATCGGCGCGCCGCTCGGCCATGATTTCTGCGCCATCTCCCTCTCCGATCTGCTCACGCCCTGGCCCACGATCGACGGGCGCTTGAAGGCGGCGGCCGAAGGCGATTTCGTGATCGCCTTCTACAATCCGGTCTCTTTGCGCCGTCGCACGCAATTGCAGGCGGCGAAGGAGATACTGCTGCAGCACCGGCCGCCCTCGACGCCCGTCATCCTTGCGCGCAATCTCGGTCGCGAGGGCGAGCAGGTGACCGTCGTCCCGCTGCAACGGCTCGACATCGACGCGGTCGACATGCTGACCCTGGTGATCGTCGGCTCCAGCGAGACCAGGCTGGTGGAGCGACCGGACGGCGGCCAATGGGTCTACACGCCGCGCGGCTATGCGGATACGGCTGCGCTCGAGACGGCGTCATGAGCGCAGCCTCTTTGCCGACCGTGCACTTCATCGGCGCCGGGCCCGGCGATCCGGAGCTCATTACCCTGCGCGCGAAGCGGCTGATCGAGACGGCGCCTGTCGTGCTCTATGCGGGGTCGCTGGTGCCGCGCGAGGTCGTGGCGATGGCGCGGGTCGATGCGCGGGTGATCGATACCGCAGCTTTGACGCTCGATGAGATCATCGCCGAGATGGAAGTGGCCCATGCCGCGGGCCAGGACGTGGCGCGGGTCCATTCCGGCGATCCCTCGATCTATGGCGCCATCGCCGAGCAGATGCGGCGCCTGGATCAGCTCGGCATCCCCTATGACGTGACGCCCGGCGTGCCGGCCTTCGCCGCCGCGGCGGCCGCACTGAAGACCGAGCTGACGTTGCCCGAGGTGAGCCAGACCATCATCTTGACCCGCACCGAGGGCGAGGCTTCGCCGATGCCGGAGGGCGAGGCCCTGGCCGAGCTCGGCCGGTCGCGCGCGACCCTGGCGATCCATCTCTCGATCCGCAACATCCACAAGGTCGTGGAGGCGCTGACGCCGCACTACGGCGCCGATTGCCCGGCGGTCGTGGTCTATCGCGTCGGCTGGCCGGACCAGCACGTGATCCGCGCGACGCTCGGCGACATCAAGGCCAAGGTGAAGCAGACCAGGATCACCCGCACGGCGCTCATCCTGGTCGGCCGCGTGCTCGGCGCCGGCGATTTCAGCGACAGCCGGCTCTACCACGCCGACCACCGCCACATCCTCCGGCCGAAGCGCAAGGTCGCCGGCGGCAAAGCCTGATGCTGGCCGGCTGGTCGCGCGATTTCCGCCGGGTGATGGCGGCCTTCGCGGTCTCCAGCCTCGGCACCAAGGTCGCGCGCGAGGCGGTGCCGCTGACCGCGGTGCTGACCCTGCATGCGGGACCGAGCGCGCTCAGCCTGCTCGGCGTGGCGGCGACTTTGCCGGCGCTCGCCTTCGGCCTCTTCGCCGGCGTCTGGGTCGATCGGCGCAGGCGGCGGCCGGTGATGATCGCCGCCGATCTCCTGCGCTTCGTCGCGGTGGGATCGGTGCCGCTCGCCGCCTGGCTCGGCGTTCTGTCGGTCGCGCAGCTCTTCGCCGTCGTCATCCTCGTCGCGGCGCTGTCACTGTTGTTCAATGCCGCTGATGCGGCCTATCTACCGGTCCTGGTGGAACCCGAGCGGTTGACGCCGGCGAACGCCACGCTCGAGAGCATCGATGCGGGCGCGGAAATCGTGGGCCCACCGATCGGCGGTCTCCTGGTGCAGACCATTACCGCTCCGGCGGCGCTGCTGGTGGATGCCGTCTCCTACCTTATCTCCGCGGTGCTGTTGCTTCGCGTCCGGCAGCCCGAGCCGGCACCCATCAAGACCCAGCAGCGTCGCGTGCTCGCCGGGATCGCCGATGGGCTTGCGGCGCTGTGGCGCCAGCCCATTTTGCGGCCGCTCATGATCGCCCGCGCGATCCGCACTTTCTTCGGCGGACTCTACGGACCGTTCTACGTGCTCTATGTGGTCCGGCATCTCGGCGTCTCGCCGGGTGTCATGGGCTTGATCATCGCTGTCGGCGGCGTCGCGGCGCTTCTCGGCGCGGCGCTGGTGCCCTGGCTCAACCGGCGGATCCCGGCGGGCCCCGGTCTCGTCGGCGCCTTCGCGATCAAGACCGTCGGCCTGGCGCTGATGCCGCTGGCGGGCCTGCTGCCGGCGCTCACGCTGCCGCTGCTCCTCCTGCAGCAGCTGCTGCAGGATTCGGTCACCAGCTATTTCGCGGTCAACGAGCGCACGCTGCGCCAGAAGCTGATGCCGCGCCACCAGCTCGGCCGGATCGCCGCCACCATCGCCGTCGTCAACGACGGGCCGGTGCCGTTGGGCGCCTTGATCGCGACCCTGCTGACCCAGGTCTTCAGCCTCGACACGGTGCTCTGGATCGCGGTCTCCGGCTACGCGCTGTCGCCGGTGGTGGCGCTGCTCTCGCCGGTGCGCCGGCTGAAGACGATCTGATGCCCGACGCGCTGCGCGATCCAGTCGAGCGCCGTCTCGACCGTGTCCGCGGTCTCGCAACCGGGATGGAGCGCGATTTCCGGCCGCTCGATCATGACGACCGGGACGCCAAGCTCGCGCGCGACCTCGATCTTCGCGAAGGCGCCGTCGCCGCCGCTGTTCTTCGCGACAACGAGATCGATCCCATGCTCCAGCATCAGGAGCCGCTCCGCGGCGAGCGAGAAGGGACCACGGGCGGCGATCACGTCATAGCTTGCCAAGGGCAGCGGCTCGGCCGGCATATCGACGAGCCGCACCAGGAAATGCGCTCGCTCGATGCCGGCGAAGAGCGGGAGATCGCGGGCGCCGAGCGCCAGGAACACGCGCTTGCCGAGCCAGCGGCAGATGCCGGCCGCGGCCTTCGCATGCGGCGCCTTGATCCAGGAATCGCGCGGCTGCCGGCGCCAGGCCGGCCGCAACAGGCGCAGCAGCGGAATCCCGGCCCGGCGATGCGCCTCAAGTGCGTGGAGGCTCATCTCGGCGGCGAAGGGATGGGTTGCATTCACGACGACTGAGATTTGATTCGCGTGGCAATAGGCGACGAGCCCATCGACGCCGCCGAAGCCGCCGATGCGCACTTCGCCCGGCGGCAGGATCGGATCCTGTGTGCGGCCGGCCAGCGAAGTCGTCACCGTGAGATCGGGCGCATCCTCGGCAAGTTGGCGCGCGAGTGCCAGCGCCTCCCCGGTGCCGCCGAGGATGAGGAGCCTATCGCGCGTCGAAACCGGCATGACCCACGACTTCGCCCGCGCGATCCACAACGAGCAGCTCGATATCGACCTTGTTGTCGACCTCGGCTTCCGCGACGGCGCGCGCCTTCTCGGCGATCGCGTCGCCGAGTGGAACACCGGCCGCTTGCGCCATTTCCAGCGCCGCCATCGCGGTCGGCGCTTTCCGGATTGCGTCTGTGAGTCCCGATTGCGCAGCAAGCATACGCGCTGCGTCGGCGAGTCCGTCCATGCTCACCCGGCTGCGCCCGGAATGGAGATCGAGTGCCCCTTCGGCGAGCTTGCTGATCTTGCCGAAACCGCCAGCGAGGGTCAGACGCGCGATCGGATGATGCCGGAGATATTTGAGCACACCGCCCGCGAAGTCACCCATGTCGATATAGGCGAAGTCGGGAAGGGCGTAGCGCTTCGCGACCGTGGCCTCGCTGGTCGAGCCGGTGCAGGCCGCGGCGTGGTCGAGACCCGCGGCGCGGATCACGTCGATGCCGCGATGGATCGAGGCGATCCAGGCGGCGCAGGAATAGGGATTCACGATGCCGGTGGTGCCGAGGATCGAGAGGCCACCCTCGATGCCGAGCCGCGGGTTCCAGGTCTGCTTCGCAAGCTCGGCGCCGTTCGGAATGACGATGGTGATCTCGGCATCGGGCGTGGCATCGCAGCGTGCGGCGACCGCGGCGATCGCGTCGCGCATCATCTGCCGTGGCACCGGATTGATCGCCGGCTCGCCGGGCGGGATCGGCAGGCCCGCGCGCGTCACCGTGCCGACGCCTTCGCCGGCGCGGAACTGCACGCCGCCGCCCGCGGGCAGGCGTCGCACGGTCGCGCGGATCAGCGCGAGATGGGTGACGTCTGGGTCGTCGCCCGCATCCTTGATGACACCGGCTGTCGCGGCGCCTTCCCCAAGTGAACGCTCGGCGAGGGCGAAGCGCGGCCGCTCGCCTTTGGGCAGGACGATCTCGACCGGATCGGGAAACGCGCCGGTCAGCAGCGCCTCGAAGGCGGCCTTGGCCGCGGCGGTGGCGCAGGCGCCCGTGGTCCAGCCGCGCCGCAGCGCCTTCGGGGTCGCAGCGGGTGCGGTGGTCTCGAGATCGGGTGCCTCAAGATCGGGTGCCATGACGTTATTGTAGGCGTCGGCGTCCAAAACTGACTAGCCTGGAGCGGCGCCTTCTCCTCTATGATCGCCGCATGGAACGCCTTCTCGACGCATTGCCGAACCTCGAACCGGGCTGGGTCTGGCTGACCGGCGCCGGGCCCGGCGAGGCGGGCCTCCTGACCCTGCTCGCGGTCAAAGGCCTCTCCCAGGCGGATGTCGTGGTCTATGACGCCCTGGTCGATCGCGCCATCCTCGATCTCGCACGGCCGGGCGCGAAGCTGGAATATGCCGGCAAGCGCGGCGGCAAGCCCTCCGCGAAGCAGCCGGACATCTCGCTCCGCTTGGTCCAGCTCGCCCGCGAGGGTAGGCGCGTGTTGCGCTTGAAAGGCGGCGATCCGTTCGTGTTCGGGCGCGGCGGCGAGGAGGCGATGTCGCTGGTCGAAGCCGGCGTGCCGTTCCGCATCGTGCCCGGGATCAGCGCGGGGATCGGCGGTCTTGCCTATGCGGGTATTCCGGTCACCCACCGCGAGGTCAACTCGGCGGTCGCCTTCGTCACCGGCCACGATGCGACCGGCGAGGTGCCGGACGCGGTCGACTGGGATTCGCTCGCCAAAGGTGCGCCGGTCATCGTGCTCTATATGGCGCTGAAGCATATCGCGCTCATTGCAGACCGGCTGATGGCGGCCGGTCGCGGGGGCGACGAGCCGGTGGCCATCGTCAGCAAGGCGACGACGGCGGAGCAGCTGGTGGTCGAGACCACGCTCGGCCGCTGTGCCGAGGAAGCGGCACGCAGCAGGATCGAACCGCCGGCCATGGTCGTGGTGGGCCAGGTCGTGCGCTTGCGCGCAGCACTCGACTGGATGGGCGCCATCGGCGGCCGCGCCTTGAGCGCCGATCCGCTCGGCACCCGTCATCGCGGCCGCACGGGGTCATAGCCGGATATGCAATCCAGCGGTTTGCAGCGATCGAGCACTGGATCGGCCGCCAGGGGCATGATCCGATGCAGCCGCGGTGCTCTCTTGATCCAGCGCCAGGTTCTTCCTCGCCAAGGACAGGGGGCATGACCCGCGGGCTCGTCATCGCGGCGCCGGCTTCCGGCAGCGGCAAGACCGCGCTTACCCTGGCACTGCTCGCACTGCTGAAGCGGCGCGGCGTTGCGGTCTCCAGCGCCAAGGTCGGCCCCGACTACATCGACCCCGCCTTCCATCAAGCCGCGACCCGGCGTCCCTGCTTCAATCTCGACAGCTGGAGCATGCGTCCCGCGACTCTGCGCGGGCTGTTGGCGCAGGCGGCGCGCGATGCGGAGCTGCTGCTGATCGAAGGCGTGATGGGCCTGTTCGACGGTGCCGAACTCGGTCCGGGAGGCGGCACGGGCTCAAGCGCCGATCTTGCGGCGTTGTTCGACCTGCCCGTCGTGCTGGTGATGAACGTGAAGGGCCAGGGTGCGACTGCCGGCGCCGTGCTCGAAGGCCTCGCGCGGCACAGGCCCGGCGTTCGGATTGCCGGCGTCGTCTTCAACCAGGTCGGCGGCGCGGCGCATCGGGAGATTCTCCAACAAGCCGCTCGAGCCCTCGACATTCCGGTCCTCGGCTTCCTGCCGCGTCTTTCCGCGCTGAACATGCCGGAACGGCATCTCGGCCTGCGCCAGGCTTGGGAGATTGCCGACCTCGCCGGATTTCTCGGCCGCGCGGCTGATGCCATCGCGCCGCATATCGACGACGCGCGATTGCTGCAGCTGGCCGGTCTTGTGCAAGCGAGCGGTGGCGACGGAACGCCCGGCTTGCCGCCGCTCGGCCAGCGCATCGCAGTGGCGCGCGACGTCGCTTTCAGCTTCGCCTATCCGGCCCAGCTCGAATCCTGGCGACACGCTGGCGCCGAGCTCGCTTTCTTCTCACCCTTGGAGGACCAAACCCCGGACGACACCGCCGATGCCGTGTTCCTTCCGGGCGGCTATCCGGAGCTCCATGCCGGCCGGCTGGCTGCGAACGCGCGCTACCAGAACGGATTGCGTGCGGCGGCGCAGCGTGGCGCGGTGATCTACGGCGAATGCGGCGGCTATATGGCGCTCGGCGAGATGCTGACTGACGCCGAAGGCGCCGTGCACCGCATGGCCGGGTTGCTGCGGATCGCCACCAGTTTCGCCGAACCAAGACTCCATCTCGGCTATCGCCGTGCCTGGCTGACGGAGGCCGGGCCGCTGGGCGACAAGGGCGCCGCCTATGCCGGCCACGAGTTCCATTACGCGACGGTCGAGCGCGAGGCGGGCGATCAGCCGCTGTTTCGCGCTCGGGACGCGCGCGATGCGGAGTTGCCTCCGTCAGGTCGCCGTGCTGGCCTGGTGATGGGCTCTTTCCTGCACCTGATCGACCGCGCGTGATGCGCTACGCCTGCGGCGCGATGCACTCCGCGTCGTCGTTCTTCACGCTGTTGACCCGGGACGAGACGCGGTAGGCGCGGAGGCTGCGCGCCGGCGCCGGGATCAGGAATGCCTTGGCGACCTCCGCCGCGACGCGGGGATCGAGCCAGGTGTCGAACGCATCGGGGGCGAGGATCACCGGCATGCGGTCATGGATCGGCCGCACCACGTCATTGGCGTCTGTGGTGATGATGGCGAAGCTCAGCACCGGCTCTCCGGCGGGCGGGCGCCAGGAATCCCAGATTCCGGCGAAGGCGAAGGCGGTGTTGCCTTCCGGCACGAAGCGCCAGGCCTGCTTCGCCCCGCCCGCAAGCTTCTGCCATTCGTAGAAGCCGTCGGCGAGGACGAGGCAGCGCCGCTTGGCGAAGGGCTGGCGAAAGGCCGGCTTCTCGGCCACGGTCTCGGCCTTGGCGTTGATCGTGCTGGCGTCGAACTGCGGCTTGCCGTTCGGACCGGGCTTGGCCCAGTAAGGCACTAGGCCGAAGCGCATCAGCGCCGCCTCACGCTTGCCGTCGGCGGAGCGCCGGATGACCGGCACCGCATCGGTGGGCGCAATGTTGTAGCGAGATGGGAAGTCCGGCAGGTTTCCCGCCTCAAAGAGCTCGCGGATGGCATCGGGCGGGAGGGTGAAGCTGTAGCGTCCGCACATATCGGCTTCGGTTCCGGTTCAAGGGAGGATGCACCATGCCCGATCCAGTCGCACTGCGCATCGAGATCCAGCGCGGCGACATCACGGCGCTCGCGGTAGACGCCATCGTCAACGCAGCGAACGAGTCGCTGGCGCCCGGGGGTGGGGTGTGCGGCGCCATCCACCGCCGCGCCGGACCGGAGCTCGCGCGCGCCTGCGCCGCGATCGGGCGCTGCCCGACCGGCGACGTCGTCCTGACCCCCGGGTTCAACCTGCCGGCCAAGCACGTCATCCACGCGGTCGGCCCGGTCTGGCAAGGCGGTGGTAGCGGAGAGTCGAAGCTGCTGGCCGGTTGCTACCGCCGTTCTCTGGAGCTCTGCCGCCAGCACGGGCTCCAAGGCATCGCCTTTCCCGCGATCTCGACCGGAATCTTCGGCTATCCGCTTGAAGCGGCAGCCGGTATCGCCGTCGCGACGGTCAAGGATTGGCTGAAAGAGAATGCCGTGCCGGACCGCGCCATTTTCTGCTGCTTCGACCAAAGGACCGAGGACGCATACCGTTCGGCAATGGCACGGTGGGGACGTTAACGCTGACTCGACTGAGCCGGCGCTCGCCACCGACGCACATGAGAGTGTGGTGACGATCACCACAGGATTATGTGGCGTCGTGGACAAGGTTCTAAGGTAGGCGTAATTTTCCTTGCATCCGGCGCAGCCTCGGATGGGCGCGCTGGATGCTCGAGACATGGGGTGCGAGGTTCCAATGATCGGCAGGTTGTTTGCGATCGCCGTTGGCCTTTCCCTTCTTGGCCTTCAGATCGCGCATGTGACGCCGGCGCGGGCCGAGCCGCGGATCGCGCTGGTGATCGGCAATTCGAACTACGGTCCGGAAATCGGCAAGCTCACCAACCCGGTGAACGACGCCAACCTGATTGCCCAGTCGTTGCAGCAGACCGGGTTCCAGGTCACCAGGCTCACCGATGTCAACTATAAGGCCATGAAGCGCGCCATCGCCGATTTCGGCGACAAGCTTGCGGCGGCTGGACAGAACGCGACCGGCCTCTTCTTCTATGCCGGCCACGGCGTGCAATCCCAGGGCGCGAACTATCTGATCCCGATCGATGCCGATATCAGCCGGGAGAATGACATCGACATCGAGGCGATTTCGGCTGACGAAGTGATGAAGCAGTTCGAGTTCGCCAACAGCCGGGTCAGCATCATGGTGCTGGACGCCTGCCGCAACAGCCTCATGCAGCGCAGCGTCCGCTCCGCCACCCGGGGCCTCGCTCCCATGAACTCGGCCCAAGGGACCTTTGTCGCCTATTCGACCGCGCCCGGCCAGACGGCGGTCGACGGCAACGGAGCGAACAGCCCTTACACCAAGGCGCTGGCGAGCGAGATCGTGCAACCGGGTGTCGGCATCGAGGATGCATTCCGTGAAGTCCGGACCCAGGTCATGGCGGCGACCAATGACAAACAGGTGCCCTGGGATTCCTCGTCGCTGACCGCGCCGTTCTACTTCAAGCCGTCCGGCCCATCGAATGCTGGCCAGTCCACGACGTCGGTGCAGCCGACCACGGCTCCCACGGCGGCGACGCAGAAACCGGCTGCGGCGCCGGCTGCCGGCGACGATGTCGACCCCGAGGTCAAGCTCTGGCATGGCATCCAGTACAGCAAGGAGGCCAGCGACTATCAGGCCTATCTCCAGCAGTACCCGAACGGCACGTTCGCCGGCCTCGCCAAGTCGCGCCTTGCGGCGCTCGGCGCCAGCGTTCCGAAGGCGCAGGCGACGCCGCCGACCGTGCAGCAGCCTGCCGCAGCTCCCGCGGTTGCGCCGGCAACGGTGACGACGACGCCGGCGCCGAGCACAAACACGACAACCACCGAGGCGGGCTCGGCTGCGTCGGAGACGTCAAATGGTCCGTTGCTGGACGAGAACGGCGTGGACTGCCGAATCATGGACCAGAATCGGCCGGAGAACAGCATCTGCAGCAAGCTCAAGAAGGCCTCCCCCGCCAACCACAGCTACAGCGGCAGCAAGAGCCACAGCAAGTATTAGAGAAGGCTCGCACAGGAAAGGCCCGCCACGATTGCGGCGGGCCTTTTTCTTGTCCGGAACCGGCTCAGTCGGCGTCAATAGTGTTCTTTGGAATTGAGCCGAGGTTGAGCCCAATTCTCCTAAAATCGTATGCGACTCATACCCTGCTGTAAGAATTAACCTCATCCGCACATTGAGCCCGTATATGCCCCATGGTCTCGTACGTGTGCACAACTGTGCTCGCGAAGGGACCGGGGATTTCGGGTGAATGGCCCCTCAACGCGGCGCTGAGAACGCTAACGGCAGGGGTTTTCCAATGGCGAGCGACACGACGAGTCACCAGGGTGCATCTGACGCCGACCACGGCGGCGGCGCCCAGGGTTATTCCGACACCTACTTCGCGGACATGTCGCAAGAGGGCGACGGTGACTCGCTCTTCGTCCTGCAGGTCGCCCAGGCGGCCCCCGCCGAGGGTGGCACCCAGGGCGGTGCGCCGGTCGTGGTGCCGGTGCCGCAGAACGAGCATGTGGTCCGGGTCAACGTCACGCCGGGCGAAGTGCTCGAGCTCGCCTCGCCCTTCGACCCGAATGCCGCCCTGCTCGGCCGCGAAGCGAACGGAAACCTCGCCATCAAGGTCGGCGACGTCACGGTGATCCTCGAAGGCTTCGTGGACGCCAACAGCAAGGTGCCGGTGGTGGTCGAGACCTCCGACGGCAAGCCGATCGACGTGGCGACCCTGCTGGCCTCAACCGATCCCAACGCCGACATCCAGACCGCCGCGGGACCGGGTGCCGCAGCGGCCGGCCAGGGTGGCAATGGCGGCGTGATTCTCGGCAATCTGGAAGGCGGTGCAGGCCTCGGCGGCTTCGGCGCCGTCGGCGCGCAGGACGCGACCTCGCTGACCTATGGCCTGATCGACAACTCGATCAAGCAGGAGATCTTCACCACGACCGCCGGGCTGCTGGGACCGACCAGCGTCGGTGCGCTCTCGGAACCGTTCCTGATCGATCCGGCGGACAACAACTTCTACGGCAATTTCGCTGACTTCTTCAAACATTATGAGGACACGTTCAACAATACCGGCCAGGGCGGCGCCGATTTCACCGGCACCCAGGTCGGCGCTACCACCGACTTCGACACCTATCTCAGCGAGACCAAACTCACGACCACGGTGACGCATTCCTCGGGCGCACCGGATAGCCTCGAGATCACGCTGACAAATGCCGATTTGGCCGGCATTACGTCGGAAGGGCAGGCGCTCCACGTCGATGCAGAGGAAGGCGGGACGACGATCTTCGTCCGCCGCGAGGACGGGGCCATCGTCCTCGTCATCCACAGCCATGAGGCGGGCGGCGACGGCGCGCTTACGACCGGCAATTTCGAGGTCGACACGTATTTGGTCAATCACCTCGACCACAATACATCCACGACTGACACGCCGTTCGACAACCCGCAGGACATCCTAAACATCATCTTGAACTTTGAATTCGCAGCCGGAGGCGAGATTCCGACGGGAACCGGCGGCTCGATCACTGTCGGCGTGCTCGACGACGTTCCGATCTCCGAAGGCGTGTTCTACGTCTCGGCCGATACGACGCAACCGACCGACGACTTCGACAATATCGACGGCTACAAGGGCTCATCCTCCGTCGATTTCGGTCACGTGGACGAGGACTTCCTCTTCGGGGGCAACCACGACAGCGACACCGGCACCCCGGGGGACGATACCGGAGCAACGACGGTTCTCGGCCAGCTGGCCATCAACTTCGGTGCCGACGGCCCGGCGGGCTTCCAGCTCGCGGGCGGCGGCGGCAACAGCGAGGTGAGCGTCAACGCCTTCTCGTCCGGCCCCGCGCTGCAGTTCCACGACAACGATACCGGCGGCAACTACGACGTTGGCGACAAGTTCACGGTCAATGGCCAGCAGATCACCTCGGACGGCCATGACCTCAGCGTCCTCTCCCATTTCACCTCGGGCGGCCAGGAGTTCCTGATCGTCGGCTATCAGAACGAAGAAGATGTGAAGGGCGATCTCAATACGAACGGCGAGGGCGGCGGCTGGACGGTGATCTTCACCGTCCAAATGGTCGTCGATCCGAATAGCCCGGACTTCCAGGACTTCAAGTTCGACCTCTGCGGCCCGATCGACCACACCTTCGGCGACGGGATCGAGACCGACCAGCTGATCAAGATCGGCGTCATCGGCCATGACGGCGACGGCGATGGCGTCACCACCGCGATCAACATCCAGGTGAACGACGACGTGCCGGTCGCGGTCGAGGATACCGCGACCCTCACCATCGCCATTCCCGAGGCCGAGCCTGTCGTCCTGGCTGGCCTGACCACATCCGATGTCGTGGTGGTCGCCAGCGTCGATGGCAACGTGCTCGACAACGACAAGCAGGGCGGAGACGACCACATCACGGTCACCGCCGCCGGCTTCGACGGCGCCGACACGGCCGTCAATCCGGACGACGCCACGCCGACCGTCGTGCAGGGCACCTATGGGCAGCTGACGATCTACGCCGACGGCCACTACACCTATGAGCTGACCGATCCCAACGCCGCGGGAAAGCAGGACGTGTTCGACTACACGGCCACCGACGCCGATGGCGATCCCTCCATCGCCAACCTCACCATCAACATCAACGGCGTAACCGGCGCGCTCTCCGAGCCGTTCCTGCTGGATCCGGCCAACTCGAACTCCTACAGCAGCTTCGGCGACTTCATCGCGGACTATCAGAACCAGGTCGACAACAACGGCACCGGCTTCGCCGATTTCAACGGCACCCAGTCGGGGCCGGTGAGCTTCAGCCAGTATCTGCAGAACACCGAGCTCTCGACCCTGGTGGCCCACAGCTCGGTCGGCACCCAGACCATGGTCCTCACGCCGCCCGATCTGACGGGCATCACGTCCGAGGGCAGCGCGCTCCATTCCGACGTCCAGGATGACGGGTCGACGATCTTCGTGCGCCGCGATTCCGATGACGCCATCGTGCTCGTCATCCACGCCCATGAGGCCGGCAGCGACAATCCGGGCTCGACCGGGGACTTCCAGATCGACACATATCTGGTGAACCACCTGGATCATCCGGATGGGAACAGCCAGGACACGCTGAACCTCGACTTCCCCTATACCCTCACCGAGGGCGGCAATCCGGCCGGTGCCGGCGAGATCACGGTCGGCATCGTCGATGATGTGCCAGTCTCCGAAGGCGTGTTCTATGTCTCGGCCGACACCACGCAGCCGACCGAAGACTTCGACAACATCGACGGCTACAAGGGCTCGACCTCGACCGACTTCGGTCACGTGGACGAGGACTTCCTGAGCACTGGCAACAAGGACAGCGACAGCGGCACCCCGGGCGACGACACCGGCGCGACCACGGTCCTGGGGCAGCTCGCCATCAACTTCGGCGCCGACGGTCCGGCGGGCTTCCAGCTCTCGGGCGGCGACGGCAACAGCGACGTCAGGACCGACTCCTTCTCCTCCGGCCCGGCGTTGCAACTGCACGACAACGGCACCGGCGGCAACTATGACGTCGGCGACAATTTCACGGTCGACGGCAAGCAGATCACTTCGGACGGGCACGATCTGGTCGTGCTGTCCCACACGACGGCCGGCGGCTTCGAGACCCTCACGGTCGGCTACGAGGCTGAGAAAGGCATCGGCGCTGGGACGGCCACCCTGGACGGCGGTGTCGTGATCTTCACCGTCCAGCTGATCGTCGATCCGAACAGCCCGGACTTCCAGTCCTTCGAGTTCGACCTCAAGGGTCCGATCGACCACACGCCGGGCGACGGTGTCGAGACCGACCAGCTGATCAGCATCGGCGTCCTCGGTCATGACGGCGACGGCGATGGCGTCACCAGCGCGATCAACATCCAGGTCAACGACGACGTGCCGATCGCGGTCGATGACACCAACACCGTCGTCGCCGAGGTTCCCTCGGTCGAGTTGGGCGTGGTCACATCCGATGTCGTCACCTTCGCGAGCATCGACGGCAACGTGCTCGACAACGACAAGCAGGGCGGCGACGACCACATTGCGGTGACCTCCGTCGGCTTCGACGGCGGGAATCAAACGGTCAATCCGGACGACGTCACGCCGACCACCGTTCTGGGTACCTATGGCCAGCTCACGATCTACGCCGACGGCCACTACAGCTATGAGCTGACCGATCCCGACGGCGCCGGCAAGCAGGACGTGTTCCAGTACACGGCCACCGATGCCGACGGCGATCCGTCGAGCGCCGATCTTACCATCGACATCGTCCCCGGCGTGACCGGCGCGCTCTCCGAGCCGTTCCTGCTGGATCCGGCCAATTCGAATTCCTATAGCAACTTCGGAGATTTCATCGCGGACTATCAGAACGCGGTCGATAACACCGGCACTGGATTCGCCGACTACAACGGGACGCAGTCGGGGCCGGTCAGCTTCAGCGACTATCTCAAGAACACCGAGCTGACGACGGTCGTGGTCCACAACTCCGGCGCGCCCGAGACCCTGTCTCTCACCGCCCCCGATCTCACCGGCATCACCTCGAACGGCAGCGCGCTTCATTCCGATATCGAGGAAGCTGGGTCCACCATCTTCGTGCGGCGCGATTCCGACGATGCCATCGTGCTGGTCATCCATGCCCATGCGGCGGGCAACGACGATCCGAGCTCGACCGGCAACTTCGAGATCGACACCTATCTGGTGAACCACCTCGATCATCCGGATCCGAACAGCCAGGACACGCTGAATCTCGACTTCCCCTATGAGCTCTCGCAAGGGGGCAGCCCGACCGGCAGCGGTGAGATCACGGTCGGCGTCCTGGACGATGTGCCGGTCTCGGGAGAGGTGTTCTACGTCTCGGCCGATACGACGCAACCGACCGAGGAGTTCGACAACATCGACGGCTACAAGGGCTTCACCACGACCGATTTCGGTCACGTGGACGAGGACTTCCTAAGCGGGGGCAACAAGGACGGCGACACCGGCACCACCGGCGATGGCCCCGGCGCGGTCACCGTGTTCGGCCAGCTCACCATGAACTTCGGCGCCGACGGACCCGCACTCGGTGGCGGCGACGGCAACAGCGAGGTGGTGAAATCCCTATCCTCGTCTGAGCCCGCGCTGCAGTTGCACGACAACGACACCGGCGGCAACTATGCCGTGGGCGATAAGTTCACGGTCGATGGCAAGCAGATCACCTCGGACGGCCACGACCTGACCGTGCTCTCCCACACGACGTCGGGCGGCTTCGATGTCATCGAGGTCGGCTACCAGCCGTTCATCGGAGACGCGGCGACCGATGTGGCGATCGGTCCGGTGGTGATCTTCACCGTCTCGCTGATTGTCGATCCGACCAGCCCCGACTTCCAGACCTTCGAGTTCCAGCTCTCCGGCCCGATCGACCACGACCCGGCCGACGGCGGCGAGAGCGACCAGCTGATCAAGGTCGGCGTGCTCGGCCATGACGGCGACGGCGACGCCGGCGTCACCTCGATCCAGATCCAGGTGAACGACGACGTGCCGATCGCGGTCGATGACACGAACAGCGTCGATGGCACTTTCTTCACCGACGCATTGGCTGCGGCGACGGTGATCGGCGCGACAACGGGCAATGTGCTCGACAACGACAAGGGTGGCGGCGACGACCATATCGACGTGGTCGCGGCTGCCGCCTTCGGTTCGACGCCAGATGAGGGCAATGTCGGTGGGACGGTCATCGTCGGGCAACACGGCAATCTGACGATCGACGCGTTGGGCAACTATACGTACTCCCTTACCGAAACCGGTGCCGTGGGCCAGGACGACAAGTTCGAGTACACGATCCAAGACGCGGACGGCGACAAATCGTCCGCCGAACTGACCATCCATGTGACGGGTTGCAGCGTGTCGCTCGCCTCCGAAACGTTGACCAGCATCGTCGTACCCGGAGAGCACCTCCAGGGCGGCAGCCACGGCGACGTGCTCCAGGGCGGCGGTGGGGATGACACGCTGGACGGCAACGCCGGCAACGACATCCTGGACGGCGGCGCCGGCAGGGATGTGCTGCACGGCGGGGCAGGCGACGACACCCTGTTCGGCGGCACCAATGCCGACGACCTCTTCGGCGGCAACGGCAAGGACACCCTGGATGGCGGCGCCGGCGCCAACCGCATGAGCGGCGGAAACGGAGACGACACCTTCGCCAACGTAGGGGCAGCCGATCTCGACGGCAGCAACACCTTCGATGGCGTGCACAGCATCGACGGCGGCCAGGGCTGGGACACGGTGGATCTGAGTCACTTGACGGGCTTCGACTCGAGCCAGGCGATTCATCTGGAGAACGTCGAGGTGCTGAGTTTCACCGGAAACGGGGGGACGGCGGTCAGCCTCAGCTACGACGCCGCCTTCGCCGTCACCCAGGTGGGCGGGATCCATGCGCTGACCATCAACGGCGACGCCGGCGAGGACACCGTCCAGCTGAAGGCCAGCAGCGGCAATTCCTGGACCCAGACCGGCACCAACGTCGCCGGCGCCGACGGCCAGCTCTACGACATCTACGTCGCCGGCCATGGTGCCAATCAGGTGACAGTCTCGGTCGAGCACGGCGTCGAGGTGACTACGGCTTAAACAATGAGACCGGCCCCTGGCTCCTTGCTCGATGGGCGGGAGCCAGGGCGGCTCCGGCGCCGGGTGTCGGCGCGGGGTTTTGCTGGTAGGATACGGGGACGGGATATGGGGTGCTTGATCTTGCTCAAGCCCAACCACGGGGGTGGGGGCGGCTTCGCGCAAGAATTAGAGCAAATTATCCAGAAAATGCGAACGACCTTACATCCTGGTGCGTGAGTCCCCGCTTCAGTCTCATTGTAGGGACTCTATCGATGTGATTTTCTCTGGTCCATCGCCGCGGCCCGGGAAGATTCGGGAGATCGGGTTCGGGACGCGAGGACCAGTTTAAAGAGGGGTTAAAGATGGCCAACGACGCCAGCAACCATGCGCAGAGCTCGTTCGACGCCGACATGACGGCGACCGGCGCCCCCGACCACGAATCGGATACCGTCCAGCTCGCCGAGGCGACGACGCCAGCCGCGACGGCCGACGCCCCGCAGCCGGCTGCCGGTGCGAGCGTCAAGGTCGAGATCCCCGAAGGCGCCCATGTCGTCCGCGTCAAGGTCGCGGCCGGCGAATCGATCCTCCTCCCGCCGGGCTTCGACGCCAGCCATGACCTCGCCGCCAAGGAAGGCAACGGCAACCTGGCCATCAAGGTCGGCGACGTCACGATCATCCTGCAGGGCTATGTGGAAGCCGCGAACGATCCGCAGCATCCGGTGACCGTTGACGGGTCCGACGGCAAGCCGATCGACGTCGCGACGGTTCTTGCCTCGACCGATCCCAACCTCGACATCCAGACCGCTGCCGGCCCCGCCGCGGGTCCCCAGGGCGCGGAGAACGGCCATCTCATCGCGTCCTTCGGTCCCGGTGCCGGGCTCGACGGGTTCGGCGCGATCGGCCCGCTCGACCAGACCGCCCTCAACTACAAGCTGATCGACAACAGCATCCGCCAGGAGATCGGCCCTCTCAATCCGAGCGGCTCGACGCCTGGTCTCATCATCACCACCAGCCCTGGCCTGGTCGGCAGCGAAGCCTTCCTGCACGACCCCAACATCCACCTGAGCGAGTTCCAGGGCCACCTCACATTCGACGCCTTCATCAACGGGTTCACCGACAACAACAACGTCCAGCACGACGGCTTCAACAACACCTACGCCGACTTCGATGGCAGCCAGGCCGCGGGTGGTGACATCACCGGCGTGACGGGCAGCAACTTCATCCACGTCGATCCGCAGAACAATTCCACGGTCGCCGTGACGCTGAAGCTGGACGGGCTGGAGGCCCAGGGGCTCACCTCGAACGGCGTGGCACTGCACTACGAGCTGTCGTCAGACGGCACGACCATCTTCGCCTTCCGCGGCGACGGCACCGGCGGCACCGACGGCGCCCTGATCTTCGTGCTTAACATCAAGGAAGGCACCGTCGTCAGCGGCACGCAGGAGCAGTTCGAGGTCGACTCCTATCTCGCCAACCGCATCGACGACACCGATTCCAAGGGCAATCCGGTCGATTTCAAGGATATCACGGTCGATTTCGACGTGACGACGTCGGCCGACCAGACCGGGTCGGGCACGGTCAATATCGAGTTCAAGGACGACAGCCCGACGGCGCAGGACGACAGCGTCAACCTGGCGGGTGCGACCAAGTACACATCGGGCCTCGATGTCGAGACCAACGATCTGTTCGGCGCCGACGGCAAGACGGCCGGCGGCGGCGTAATCGGCGTCGAGGCGGGCGCTACGGGCCACACATCGACGACCGGTGCCGACAGCGACATCCATGGCCAGTGGGGCACGCTCCATCTCAACGCGGACGGGACCTTCACCTATACCCGCGACAGCAGCGATCCGTTCACCGGTACCGAGGTCGATAAGTTCACCTACACGATCAAGGACGGCGACGGCGATCTGTCGGATGCGGTTCTCACCGTCAACATCACCGACAATCCGGTCATTATCGTGCCGCCGCCGCCGCCGGGCCCGGGCGACAACCCGATCGACTTCGTCGGCAAGGGCACCGCGGTCTTCGAGTCGGCGCTTTCGACCGGCTCGGATCCTGCCTCGCCGAACGAGACCACCGCTGGCACGGTGAAGATCACCGCGGCCGACGGCCTCGGCTCGATCAGCATCGACGGCACCGACAACATCAAGGTCGGCGACGTCATCCACGGCAAGTTCGGCGATCTCACCATCACGGGGATCGCGACCGACAAGAGCGATCCGACGGTCACCGACCTCAGCTACAGCTATACCCTCGACCAGGCCGACCCGAACCACACCCTGCCGGGCAACGACGTCCTGCCGGGCGAAGACTTCAAGGTCACGGCGAGCGACACCGACGGCGACAAGAGCACCGGCGACCTCACCATCGACATCGTCGACGACGTGCCGACCGCCAAGGACGACAGCGTCACCCTGGCGAGCGGTGCCACCGGCTACACCTCCGGCACCAATGTCGAGACCAACGACGTGTTCGGCGCCGACGGCAAGGCGGCCGGCGGCGGCGTGGTCGGCGTGGCAGCCGGCGATACCGGCGTGAACGCCACGACCGGCGTCGATACGGTGATCAGCGGCAAGTTCGGCACGCTGGATCTGCATGCCGACGGCACGTTCACCTACACCCGCTTCGACAGCAACCCGATCGACGGCACCGAGGTCGACAAGTTCACCTACACGATCAAGGACGGCGACGGCGACCTCTCGCACGCGGTCCTGACGGTCAACATCGGCGACAATCCCGTTATCGTGACGCCGCCCCCGCCGCCGGGCCCTGGCGACAACCCGATCGACTTCGTCGGCAAGGGCACCGCGGTCTTCGAATCGGCGCTCTCCACCGGCTCGGATCCCGCCTCGCCCAACGAGACCACGATCGGCACGGTGAAGATCACCGCCGCCGACGGGCTCGGCTCGATCAGCATCGACGGCACCGACAACGTCAAGATCGGTACCGTGATCCACGGCACCTACGGCGACCTCACCGTCACCGGCATCGCGACCGACAAGAGCGACCCGACGGTCACCGACCTGACCTACAGCTACACGCTCGACAAAGCCGACCCGCTCCACACCCAGCAGGGCAATGACGTCATCCCGGGCGAGGACTTCAAGGTCACCGCGTCCGATACCGACGGCGACAAGAACACCGGCGACCTCGTGATCGACATCGTCGATGACGTGCCGACCGCCAAGGCCGACATCGACACCGTCAACAGCCCGGTCGGCTCCACGACCTCGGGCAACGTCATCACCGGCGTGGGCGACAAGGACTCCGCGCTGGCGAAGGACTCGTTCGGCGCGGATGGTCCAGCCACGCCCGCCGCGCTGACCGGCGCGACCGGCGCCGGCGCCACCACCTCGGACGGCAGCGGCGGCTTCCTGGTCACCGGCAAGTACGGCACGCTCGATATCCACACCGACGGCAGCTACACCTACACCGTCACCGAGGCGGGCGGTCTCACGGCCGGCCAGAAGGATGTCTTCAACTACACGATCAAGGACGGCGACGGCGACACTTCGCAGACCACGCTGACGATCGACGCCAACTGCATCCCGGACATCCATCACCTCACGCCCTACACCGACAAGGGCGAGGTGCAGGTGAGCGAGTCCGGCCTGCCGACCGGCTCCGGCCTCACGCCGGACAATGCCGGCGCGGACGGCGCCTTCAAGGTCGACAGCCACGGCGAAGGGTTCCAGACCGTGACCGTCGGCGGCGTCGATATCGTCCAGAACGGCAACCCGGTCGCCATCCCGGTCGGCGGTATCTTGATCCCGACCGACAGCCACGGCACGATGACGATCACCGCCATCACCAATGATGGCAATGGCGCCTACGATGTCTCCTATCACTACCAGCTGCAGCAGAACATCGAGGAGACGGGAGCCAACAACGTCCAGGGCCAGAACATCGACACCACGACCATTCCGACGGTCGGCATTTCGGTGGTCGATAAGTCGGGCGACACCGCGACCTCGTCGATCAAGGTCGATGTGGTCGATGACGTCCCGGTCGCCAAAGGCGGCACCGTGGACCTCACCGCGACCGGCGGCAACTTCAACGTCACGTTGATCCTCGACCTGTCGAACTCGATGAACGACAGCTCGGGGGTGGCGAAGCCGGGCGGCGGCACGTACACCAAGCTCGAGCTCGAGAAGGCCGCGATCCAGAGCCTGCTCGACAAATACGAGGCCGCGGGCAATGTCTCGGTCCACATCGTGTGGTTCAACGACCCGCAGTCCGGCGGTCCCAACGGCCAGGGCGATCCGAACAACCAGGGCTATGGCAGCAATACTGGCGGCTGGCTCTCGGCCTCGGATGCGCTGACCTACGTGAACAGCCTCACTGCCCAGGGCAATACCAACTACGACGTCGCCGTCACCGAGGCCGAGAAGTCGTTCAACAACCTGAACGGCTACATCGCCAACGGGACCAACGTCAGCTACTTCATCTCGGACGGCATGCCGAACCAGACCAGCACTGGGCCGCTGGGCGACGGCATTGTCGGCGTCTCCGACAAGCAGCTGGCCGACTGGCAGCAGTATCTCGACGACAACAACATCAACTCCTATGCGATCGGCCTTGGCACCGGCGTCGATGCGGCGGACAAGACGTCATTGGATCCGCTGGCCTATGACGGAGCCACGACTCCGGCGACCGATCCGGCCGGCAACACGATCATCGTCACGGATCTCGGCCAGCTGGCCTCGATCATCGACGCGACCGTGCCGGAGACCCACACCGGGAACCTGGTCGGCGATTTCGCCAGCGTCTACGGCGCCGACGGCGCCGGCCACGTCAACTCGGTGTCCATCAATGGCGGTGCCGATCACAGCTATGCTTCGACTGCAGCGGACAACCACGTCCTGACCGTGGACCTGCCCCAGGGCACGATCACGGTGAACATGGATACCGGCGAATACACCTACACGCCGAAAGCGGGCCAGCAGCAGTCGGAGATTGACCTCACCTTCAACCTAGTGGACAGCGAGGGCGACGTCTCCAACACGACGACGCTGCATCTCGTGCCGACCAACCATGCGCCGATCATCGACTCCAACGGCGGCGGCGACACCGCGTCGGTCAACGTGGCCGAGAACACCACCTTCGTCACCAACGTCCACGCCACCGACAAGGACATCGGCGACACCGAGACCTTCAGCATCTCGGGCGGCGCCGATGCGGCGAAGTTCACCATCAACGCCGCGACCGGAGCGCTGAGCTTCATCGCGTCGCCGGACTTCGAGAACCCGCTCGATAGCGGCAAGGACAACATCTACGACGTGGTCGTGAAGGTGACCGACGACCACGGCGCCTCGGACACGCAGGCGATCGCGGTCCACGTGACCAACGTCAAAGAGCCGCCGGTGGCGACCGCCGACTTTGTCTACACCACCGAGGGCAACAGCACGACGGTGGCGGACGGCTGGCTGCTGGCCAATGACAAGGGCGGCGAAGGCGGCAACACGCTCACCATCACCGGGATCCCGAACCAGAGCAACGTGGCGGCGTCGCACAGCGGCGATACCGTGACACTGAGCAATCTGTTCGGCGGCGGCACCGACACCGATGGCGAGCAGGCCAGCTTCCACTACACCGTCAGCGACACGAAGGGTACCGCCGACGGCACCGTGACCCTGACCTACGAGTCGAGCCACACCATCGACCGCAGCGGCGACACGCACAACGACATCATCATCGGCACCTCCGCCAACGAGACGCTGACGGGCGGTTCCGGCCATGACGTGATCGTCACGGGCGGCGGCACGGACACGGTCAACGGCGGCGCCGGCTTCGACCAGGTCGTCGTCAGCGGCAACGTCACCATCGACAACCACTTCACCAATATCGAGATGGTGAACGCGCATAACAATGCCGCCGACACGATCACCATCAACGCGACCGATGTGCTGAGCACCGCCAATGTCGCCAACGTCGGCGGCAAGGACGTCGATCTCTTCGTGACCGGCGACACCGGCGCTACCAAGGATACGGTGAATCTCAACGGGTTCTCGGCGGCCGCGGTCGCCAGCAACGTCAGCTTCACCGACCCGGGCACCAACACGGCCCATACCTACGATCTCTACCAGGGCACGGGTGCGCATACCGGGGTGATCGTCGCGGTCGAGCACGGCGTCACCGTCAACGTGACCTGATCCGGTCTCCCGTCTCCAGACAGGAAGGGGCGCTTCCGCGAGGAAGCGCCCCTCTTCTTTGGCCGGGAACGCGCGCCGCGATCAGCCGGCGAAGGCCACGCCATGGCGCGAAAGCCGCTGTTTGAGATCCGCCTTCAGTGACGCGAGCACGCGCTCGTCCGGCGCCTCGGCGCGCGCCACCAGGACGGCCTGGGTGTTGGAGGCGCGGAGCAGCCACCAGCCGCCGTCCTTGCTGATGCGGATCCCGTCGACATCGTTGAATACGGCGCCTTCCTTGCGGAGCTCGCCGGCAAGATCCGAGACGACGGCGAACTTCTTTTCGTCGGGGCAGGGAATGCGGATCTCCGGCGTATTGATGAGGTTCGGCAGCCGGTCGCGCAGCGCCGTCAGGGGGTGGCCCGAGCGGACGACGGCGCGCAGCAACCGCATCGCCGCATAGAGCGCGTCATCGAAGCCATAGTACTCGTCGGCGAAGAAGATGTGGCCGCTCATCTCGCCGGCGAGCGGTGCCTTGGTCTCCGCCATCTTCACCTTGATCAGCGAGTGTCCGGTCTTCCACATCAGCGGCTTGCCGCCCATTTTCGCAATCTCGTCGAACAGGGCCTGGCTCGCCTTCACGTCGGCAATGATAGTGGCTCCCGGCTGGCGCTGCAGCACGTCCCGCCCCAGGATTGCCACCAGCTGGTCGCCCCAGATGATGCGGCCCTTGGCGTCGATCGCCCCGATCCGGTCGCCGTCGCCATCAAAGGCGATGCCGAGGTCGAGCTTCTCCTTGGCGACCAGATCCTGCAGCTGATGCAGGTTCTCCGGCTCGGTCGGGTCGGGATGGTGGGCAGGGAAGCGGCCGTCGATCTTCTCGTTGAGGAGCCGGTGCGTCCCTTTGAGCCGCGCGGTCAGCCGCTCCATGATCTCGCCCGCGGCACCGTTGCCGGCATCCCAGGCGACCTTCATGCCGGAGATGTCGGCATCCCCCAGCGCGGATGCGAGCTTGCGCGTGTAGTCTTCGCGCACATCGGCGGTTTCCTCTCCGCCGGAGCCGGTGGCCAAGTCGGCCTCGCGCGCGAGCCGGCCGATCTCGCGGATCATCCCGCCATAGACCGGCTTGCCGCCGACCGTCATCTTGAAGCCATTGTGGGTCGGCGGGTTGTGCGAGCCCGTGACCATGATCCCGGCGTCGACCGGAAGCTCCGCTGCGGCGAAATAGAGCATCGGCGTCGGTCCGACGCCGATCCGCACGGCCGTCGCGCCGGTCGCGCGGATTCCCGCCGTGAGCGCAGCCTCCAGCTCGGGCGAGCTCAACCGGCCGTCGCGGCCGACCGCGATCCTGGGCGCCGCCTTGCCGCGCTGGCGCCCCGCGAAGGTGGCGAAGGCGCGACCCAGCGCCTTGGCATCGGCGGCGCTCAGGGTTTCGCCGACGATGCCGCGGATATCGTATTCGCGCAGGATCGTCGGGTGGAACGGGTGGCCTTGCGGCATTTCACTCTCCGGATGGTGCGGCGCACAAATCTATGCGAACAGCGGGCCGAACGCCAGGAACGCAACTTGGTTCCGCTGTGTCGTTCCGCCGTGTCGTTCCGCCGTGTTGCCGCGCCGGCTTCAGACCGTGACGGCGGTGATGCCTTCGCCGCAACCGGCCGCCACCGCCCGCGCCTCGATCCGGCGCAGCTGCTCGGCCGCCGCCCGGTCCTCCGGATCGCGACCGAGCCGGACGAGCGCCCGGCCGCGATCGATCATGAGGTCGACGAATGGCAGGGGTTCGGCCGCCGTGTATTGCGCAAGATGGCTGAGCTGGCGTTCCGCTTCCATCCAATCGCCGTCCTGCAGTGTCCAATCGATCGCATAGAAGCGGAACCAGATATGGTTGTGGGAGAGGCCGGTCTGCCGGAGCAGCGCTTCGCCCTTGTCAAAGGCCGCGCGGCGGCGCGCCGGGTCGCGCTCCACCAGGCTGGCGACACTGCAGACGATCGGGCCGCAGAAGCCGGGGCCGGTCTCGTCGGAGATCGCCATCGCCTCGCGCACCGCCGCTTCCGCCTCCTCATGTTGCCCGATGAAGTGCTGCCGCAAGGCGAGGAGGGGCAGCAGGATCGAGACATAGCGCCTGGTGCCGAGCTCGCGCGCCATTTCAAGCGCCCGGGTGAGGGGTGGATCGAGCTCCTCCCAGCGGCGGAGCAGCGTGAAGACGACGGCGCGGCATTCGTTGGCGAACATCTCGCCGAAGCGGTCGCCGATCTCGATCGCGAGCCGACGTGACTGCTCGATCATCGAAAGCGCGCCGGGAATATCCAGCGTATAGAACAGCGTGTTGCCCGCCATCGCCTGGTTGACGCCGACGATCCGGATCAGCCGATTCTCTTTGGCGATCTCGACTGCCCGCAAGAACTGTCGTGACGAGCTGCGGAACTTGCCCTGCATGTAGTAGGCATCGCCGAGCCCGCTGCGCGCCCGCGCCTTCCATTCTGCAACGCCCGAACGCTTGGCGGCGGCAAGGGCGCGGCGATGCTGCGCGAGGCACTCCTCCGCGTTGCCAAGGGCGAAGTTGAGATTGCCACGCTGATAGCAGATTTCGGCCAGCAGCGCCGGGTCGTCGAGCGCCGTCGCAATCGGTTCCGCTGCCTCTAGGTTTGCCATCGCGTTCGGAATATCGGCGACCATCCGGTCCGCCGCGGCAAGACCGATCAGGGCGCGGCAGCGGTCCTCCGGCGCCTCGGCTTCGGCCGCCACTTGAAATGCCGCACGGGCCGACTTTCCCAAACCGATGTCGAGGCCGAAGCGCCCGGCGGCTAGGCCGAGCGCCACCCGGTCCTGGAGGCTGCGCGCAATCTCCAGCCCGCGCTCGGCGAGGCTTCGCGCGCGGTCGACGCGATAGGCGGCGGCCTCCGCCTGGGCGGCGGCGAGATAGGCGCGCGCGGCGGCGGGGTCCTCGGCGCGATCGAGATGCTCGGCGTGGAGTGCCGCATCGCGGTCCTTGAACAGGGCGGCCGCAGCCTGGTGCAGCGCGGTGCGCCGGTCGCGCGTGAGCGACGCATAAGCGCCGTCGCGGATCAGCGCATGGGCAAAGAGGAATCCGCTGCCCTCGGGCCGGACCAGCTGCCGGCGCAGCAATTCGCCGGAATCGTAGCCGCGGTGGTTGATGAGCGTCGCGAGGTCGGCGACTTCGAAACGCTGCCCGAGCACCGAGGCCGCCTGCAGCGCGTGGCGGTCGGGCGGCGTCAGCTGGTCGAGCCGTGCCAGCACGACCGATTGCAGCGATTGCGGCAGGCGGTCCGGTCCGGCCGCGCCGCGCAACAACTGCTCCAGGAACAGCGGATTGCCTTCGGCACGCTCGATGCAGCGCCGTGCGAAATCGTCCATCTCGACCCGGATCGCATGGGCGAGCACTTCGGCTTCGGCAGCGCCGAGCGGCGCGAGGTCGATGACCGTCAGATGCCCGTGGTGCAGTCCGGCGCGGAAAGTGGCGTCGAACGGATCGCCTTCGATCCGCGTCGTCATCGCCAGCATCAGGCGATCGCGCCCGCTCGCCTCGGCGAGCGCCGCGAGATGGGCGAGCGTCACTGCGTCCGCCCAATGCACATCCTCGATCAGCAGGAAGAGCGCGCGTCCGCGCGCGGCACGGGCGGCGAGCCGCGCCAGAACCGCACTTTTGCCCCGATTGCGGCTGGCGTTGCTCATCGCTTCGTAGGTCGCCCGGCTCTCCTCCGGCTGCGGCAGATCCAGCAGGTCGCGGAGATAGGGGCGATCGGCGGCGTCGATGCCGGCCTGGTCGAGAGCATGTTCCGCAGCTTCCGGCGTACCGGAGATCGCCGCCAGCATGCCGCCGGCCAGCACCCGCTCGACGCTGCGCTCGCGAGCAGCGCCGAAATCGAGCACCAGGGCTTTGAGGACGGTGAAGCCGCGCTGGCCGGCGAGACTGGACAATTCGTCGGCCAGGCGCGACTTGCCGATGCCCGGCTCGCCGCGGAGCACGACCGCGCTGCCCGCCGTCGCTTCCAATGCGCTCTCCAGCAGCGCCGAGAGCTGGGCAAGCTCGGCGCGGCGCCCGGTCAGCGGCCGCTGTCCCTGCTTTGGCGCGGGCGCGAGCGCTGCCGGCTCGGAAGCGGAGATTCGCAAGGTTTCGACCGGCGCGGCAATGCCTTTCAAGGGCACCGGGCCGAGCGCCACCGCGCCGACCCCACGCGGCGACAGGGCCGCTTCCGAGGCCTGCCACACCGCGGCCGAGACCAGGGTCTCGCTGGCCCGTGCATGCTCCATCAGCCGGGCCGCGAGGTTCACGGCGTCGCCGATCACGGTGTAGGCACTGTGGGCGCTGCTGCCGAGGCCGCTCGCCACGACCTCGCCGGTGGCGATGCCGATATGCACGTGGAGCACCTGCCCCAGGCGCGTGGCCAGCGCGGGCATGGCCTCGTGCACGGCCACCGCCGCCACCACCGCACGCTCGGGATCGTTGCCATGGGCGACGGGCGCGCCGAACACCGCCATCACCGAATCGCCGATATGCTTGTCGATGCGCCCGCCGAACCGGATTACGATCTCGTCCACGGTCTCGAAGAACTGCGCCAACAAACGATGCGTGTCCTCGGGATCGAGCCGCGCCGAGAGCTCGGTGTAGCCGCTGATGTCGGCGAACATCACCGTGACGGGGCGAATCTCCCCCGGCGGGATATCCCCGGGCGGGATCGCCTCCGCCTTTTGCGGGAGCGCGGCCTGTCGCGCTGAAGGTTCGGGGGAAGACTGGTCGAGCGCCCGGCCGCAGCCGCCGCAGAACCGGTCATCCGTGGCGTTCTCGAAGCCGCAAGCGGGGCAGGCGAGCGGCAGCGCTTGGCCGCAGGCGGCGCAGAATCGCCGCCCCGGCCGATTTTCGGCTTTGCACCCGGGACAGATCATCTCGGTGACCTCCGCGCCCCACGGATCCCGATCCGAACACGGCGGCGAAGCGTGGTCAACCGGTCGGCTTCCTGATAAGGAAAAGCCACGGGATATCCGGACAACGCACACGAGAATAGGGCGCGATGATCATCTCCTGCGGCGAAGCGCTGATCGATTTCGTGCCGGTCGAGGTCGGCGGCGTAGCGGCCTATCGGCCGTTTCCCGGCGGCTCGCCGTTCAACGTCGCGATCGGACTCGGCCGATTGGGCGCGCCGACCGGCTTCTTCAGCCGGCTCTCGACCGACTTCTTCGGCGACCTCCTGGTGAAGACGCTGCAGCAGAACGCAGTCGACGTTCGCTATCTCACGCGCGCGCCGGACCCGAGCACCCTCGCCTTCGTCAGCGCGCCCGGCGAGGGCGAGCCGCAATACGCCTTCTATTCGAACGGCGCCGCCGACCGTTCGATGACCGAGCGCGATCTGCCGCTCGCCTTCGACGACAAGGTCGCCTGTCTCCATTTCAGCTTGGGTGCGATCACGCTCAATGTGGAGCCGGCCGCGCGCACGCTGGAAGCGCTGATGCGCCGCGAGGCGAAGCGCCGCGTCCTGGCCTTCGACCCTAACATCCGTGCCGGCCTCATCGGTAACCGCGAAGCCTATCGCAAGCATGTCGAGGGCTGGGTTGCCGCGATGGACCTCGTCAAGGTGAGCCGCGCCGATCTCGACTGGCTCTATCCCGGCCGCGGCGTCGAGGATTCGGCCGAGGCCTGGCGCAAGCTGGGCCCCCGCCTGGTCGTGGTGACCCTCGGGGCCGACGGCGCCATGGCGCTGGTCGACGGCCGCAAGGTCCTGGTCCGCGGCCGCAAGGTGACGGTGGTGGATACCGTCGGCGCCGGCGACAGCTTCCATTCGGCGTTGCTGGCCGGGCTGAACGAACGCGGCGCGCTTACCCGCGACTGGTTGCAGAAGCTGGAGGTCGATGCGGTGGAGGCGTTGCTCAACCGCGCGGTGGCCGCGGCCGCCATCACCTGCAGCCGCGCCGGCGCCAACCCGCCGACCAAGGCGGAGCTCGAAGCCCTTCTCTAGCGGATCCGCTCGCCGTCGGGGCTGGCGAAGAGATGGATGTGGTCGGGCGAGATGCGGATCCCGACCGGCTCGCCGATCTCGCGGGTGAAGGTCTTCTCCGCCTTGACGACGACCGTGTGCCCCGCCGCCTCGCAAGTGACCAGCACGTGGTCGCCGATCAGCTCGGTCGAATAGATCGTGCCGGCAACGGCGCCGGCGGTCTCGGCCGCGGTGACGCTGCAATCCTCCGCCCGGAAGCCGAGCACGACGTCCTTGCGCGAGCCCGCGTGGTGCACCGGCAGGCTGGTGCCGCCGGTGACGAACCTGCCTTCGGCGAGATCGCCGTTGAGGAAATTCATCGGCGGTGAGCCGACGAAGCCGGCGACGAACATGTTGGCCGGCATCTCGTAGATCTCCTGCGGCGTGCCGATCTGCTGCAGCACGCCCTTGCTCAAGACCGCGACCCGATGGGCCAGCGTCATCGCCTCGATCTGGTCGTGGGTGACGTAGATCGTGGTGATGTCGAGCTGGTGCTGCATGTGCTTCAGCTCCGCCCGCATATGGCCACGGAGCTTGGCGTCCAGATTGGAGAGCGGCTCGTCCATGAGGAAGGCGGCGGGGCGGCGCACGATGGCGCGGGCGAGCGCCACGCGCTGGCGTTGCCCGCCGGAGAGCTGCTTCGGATAGCGGTCGAGCAGCTGGTCGAGCTGCACTTGCGCCGCCACCTCCTTCACCTGCCGGTCGATTTCCGTCCTGGGCTCTTTCCGGATCACCAGCGGATAGGCGATGTTCTGCGCGACCGTCATATGCGGGTAGAGCGCGTAGGACTGGAACACCATGGCGATGTCCCGGTTCTTCGGCTGGACCTCGGTCACGTCCTTGCCGTCGATCAGGATGCGGCCCGAGGTGACGGTTTCGAGCCCGGCCACCATGCGCAGGGCCGTGGTCTTGCCGCAGCCCGAGGGACCTAAGAGGACCAGGAACTCGCCGCGCTCGACCTCCAGGCTCAGCTCATGCAGCGCCGTCACGGCGCCGAAGGACTTGGTGATGCGGTCGAGTGCCACGGTCATGCTTCAGCCCTTCACCGCGCCCAGCAGCAGGCCCTGGGCGATGTACTTTTGCAAGGCGACTGTCAGGGCCACGACCGGCGCGATCATGATGGTGATGAGGGCCGACATGTACCACCATTGCGGTCCGCGGGTGCCGTTCTGGGCCGCGATCAGGATTGGCATGGTCTGCGCCTTGGCGGTCGAGAGGAAGAGGGCGAGCAGGTACTCGTTCCAGGCCAGGATCAGAACCAGCAGGAAGGTCGCGATGAGCCCGGGCTTCGCGAGCGGCAGGACGATGCCGAAGAAGATGCGGAAGCGCGAGGCACCGTCCAATTGCGCGCTTTCCTCGAGATCGGTCGGCACGCCGACCAGGAAATCGTACATCAGCCAGACCGAGATCGGCAGGTTGATGGTCATGTATGTCACGATCAGCGCGAGATGGGTGTCGAGCAGATTGAGGTGCTGAAACATCACATAGATCGGTAGCGCGGCCACGACCGGCGGCAGGATGCGCTGCGAGATGATCCAGAACAGGATGTCCGGATTGCCGACATGGCGGCGGAAGCGCCGCGCCACCGTGCGGAGCACCAGGATGAAGAGCGCGATGCCGACCAGGGTCGCCAGGCGCCAATCCACATGGCCGGCGAGCACGGCCACGACCACGCCGGCCAGGATGAGGATGAAGCAGAGGATCGAGCCCAGCCGCGGCTTGTATTCGATGCGGGAGAGCGCATAGGCCGCCATGCTGCCGATGCCGACCGAGAGCACCGTGCTCGAGAGCGCCACGATCACCGAGTTGAAGTAGGGCCGGAGCGTGTCGTTGCCGAGATCGACGAAGATGTAGCGCCAGGCCGAGAGCGAGGGCGCGAAGTCGAGGAACGGTAGGTATTTGGGCGGATAGGCGACGTCGATCGGCAGTTTGAACGATGTGATGAAGAGCCAATAGAGCGGGAACAGCACGACCAGCGCCCAGAAACCGAGCACGGCATAGATGCCGATCCGGGCGGCGGGTGCCATCTCGCCGAGCTTTCGCGGCTCGAACCAGCTCTTCCGGGCATTCATTTCCGCGCGCTCCTCACCGGCTGGACCACGAAATTGAAGAACGAAACCGAGAACACGGTCGAGATGAAGAGCAGGCTATAAGCGACCGCCGCCGAGCCGCCGAGATCGAGCGTGCGCCAATAGATGAAGGAATGCAGCGTCAGCGATTCCGTAGCGATCCCCGGCCCGCCGTTGGTGAGGATGTTGGGAAGATCGATGATCTTGAAGGCTTCGATCACCCGGATCAGCACCACGGTGGCGGCGACCGGGGCGATCTCCGGCCAGGTGATGTCGCGGAAAATGCGCCAGAATCCGGCGCCGTCCAGCGAAGCCGCCTCCACCTGCTCCCGAGACTGGCCCTCGATCGCGGCCAGCAGCACGATGAAGATGAACGGGATCCATTGCCAGGCGTCCCCCACCATCACCACGAGCCGCGCCGACCAGCCCTGGGACGCCCAAGTGAGATCGCCAAGGCCGAGCAGCCTCCAGAGCGGCGAAAGCGGCCCCTGGGTCATGTCCGCCATCATGCGGAAGGTGTAGGCGACGCCGACCGGCGTCACCATCAGCGGGATCATGAAGACGACGCGGAAGAAGCCGCGGCCGCGGATGCGCTGCGCGCAGAGCATGGCGAGGCCGAGGCCGAGGAGGAATTGGAACGAGACGCCGATCACCACATACATCAGCGTGACGGAAACGGTGCCGAGCCCGCCATGGGGTCCGCAGGTGGCGGCGATCAGAGTGGCGAGCGCCACGATCAGTGCCGCGCTGATCGCCCGCCCGATGGCGCCGAGCACGGTAACCCGACCCGTTGTGAGATAGAGGCGAAGGCCGCGGCCGACGAACAGCAGCGCCAGCAGCGGCAGGATCCAGGCGAACCACGGGATCGGCGCGAAGGTGCCGAGGAAATGGAACTGCTCGCTGCCGGTCAGGATCTTCTTGAAGTTGAGCCAGCCGATATAGCGGATCTGGTAGCCGCCCGCGGTGAGCTGGAAGCGCGAGACCGCGAGATAGGCGGACACCAGCAGCGGGAAGATCGAAAAGGCAAGGATCGCCACCACCGCCGGCAGGATGAACAGCCGGTCCGCCTGCCGATCGATCCATTCCGAGAGTGGGCGGCCCATGCCGAATACTAGGCTGTGCGGTTGGAACAAGAAAAGTCCGCCGGCGCCTGTCTCAGCACCGGCGGACTGACGTCGAGGCTCACTGACCGAGCGTCGCCTTGTAGGCGGCGAGCTGGCTGTCACGGCCGATCTCGTCGGTCGCCTCATTCCAGCCGTCGGTGATCGCCTTCATCGTGTCGTCGATCGAGAGCTCGCCGGCGAGCATGCGCGCGATCGCCGTGTCGAGCACGACCTGCTCGTACTTCTGATTCTGCGGGATTCGGAGATCCAGGACCATGTTCGGGTTGTTGAGGCTGTCCTGGATGGCCCCCAGGTAGTTCTTCGCCGCGGCCTCGCTCATGCCGGCCTTCTCCCACTGATCCAGGCCCTTGAACTGCGAGATCCGGTAGGGGTTGAAGCCGGTCTTGCCGATCGTGACATCGACATTCGACTGCGCCGGCTGCGACATGTAGGAGAAGAAGGCATAGGCCGCCGCCTTCACCTTGTCCTGGGCGTGGGCGTTGACACCGCCGGACCAGCCGCCGAAGGCGGCGAAGGGTGCGTGATTGACGCCATCGACCGCATAGGGGCAGGTGTTGGCATCGCACGCCACCAGCTTGCCGCTCGCGCGATCGAGCACCTTGGTGGTGCCGGGGATGACGACGGCGCCGACCTTGTCGTTGACCTTTGATTCAGTAGGATCGATCGCCAGGGTGCCGATGTCGCCCCAGTCGAGGCTCAAGGCGCATTGGCCGGACGTGAACAGCTTGCGGGTGTCGCCGACGTCGAGATTGATCTCGTCGGGCGGCCCGTATTTCGTGGTCTCCTGGTAGATCTCCAGCGCCCGGCGGAAGGCCTCGTTGCTGGTCAGCGGGCTCATGTCCTTGGTGTCGAAGAAGCTGCCTTCCTTGGTCCCCTTAGACTGCAGGAAGCTGCCGGCGATCGAGATGATCGCCCAGTAGGCCTGGGCGTTGCGCTTCTTCGAGATGCAGGAACCGTAATCGCCCTTGCCGTCGCCGTTCATGTCCTGGCCCTGTGCGGCCTTGGCGATGTCGATGTAGTCGTCCCAGGTCTTGGGCGGCTGCTTGCCGAGCTTCTGCAGCACGTCGGTCCGGTAGTAGACCATCTGGAAATCGCCATCGAGCGTCACCGTGTAGATCTTGCCGCCGAACTTCTGCGAGAAATCGCGGAAGAACGGCGCGACGTCGTCCTCCTGCAGATCCTTGTCGGCCGCGATCCGGCTGGTCAAGTCCTCGAGATAGCCGGGCGTCACATAATCCACCATCCACTGTGGCGCGAACACTGCAGCGTCGATGCTGTTGGTGCCGCTCGCCCAGTCGGTGAGGAGCTTCTGATAGAGATCGGAGAACGGCACGGTGATCACGTTGACCTTGGCCCCGGTCAGCTTCTCGAAATCCGGGGCGCGCCGCTGCAGCGGTTCGGCGATCTGAGGTCCGGTGAAGGTCATCACGTTGACGGTGACGCCGTCGAACTCGCCCGCTGACGCGCCGCGCGCGCCGAGGGTCAAGGCCAGCGCGAGGCCGGCGGCCGTGCCCGTCAGGATCGACAGTCTCGATTTCATCGCTTCCTCCCGTTGTGTGCGTCTGTTGGGCGTGAACGCAGATCGTTCGTCGGATGCTGGGTTCCTCTCGAAACGACTTGGCAGCCGACCGTCCTTATCTGATATACTAGTATTGGAGAAGTGAACGTCAACCGGAATCAGGAGCGAGCGGGCGTGGAGGCGAGGGGCGGCGGCGAAGGCCGGCCGGGCCGAGGGCGCGAGACGGCAAGACCATCACGGCGACGCCGCCGGCCGGAAGAGGCTGCGGCGCCGCTACCGTCCGGGGCGCGGATCGACCGGGCGCGACCGATCCCCGACCAGGTCTTCGACCTGTTGCGCCGCGCCATTATCACCATGCGCCTGCCGCCGGGCGCGCCGATTGTCGAGAAGCTGATCACCGACCAGCTCGGCATCTCGCGCACGCCGGTGCGCGATGCGATCCGGCTGCTCGCGGAGGAGGGGTTGGTGGTGATCCGGCCGCAATCCGGTACCAACGTCGCCCGGATCGATCGCCGCGAGCTCGAGGAGGGTCGCTTGATCCGGCGCGCGCTGGAGGTCGAGGGCATCCGGCTTGCGGTGCACCGGATCGACGCCGCGGCGATCGAGCGGCTGCGCGATATCCTGTCGCTGCAGGAGCGTGCCGCCCAGCAGAAACGCCACACCGAGTTCATGGACTACGACGACAAGCTGCATCAGACCATCAGCGAGCTTTCGGGCCATCCGCGGCTCTGGCGCGTGATCAACAGCTCCAAGGCCCAGCTCGATCGGATCCGGCATTTGGCGACGCTGCAGCCGCGCCAGGAAGACCGCACCATCGCCCAGCACCGCGCGATCATCGAGGCGCTGGCGAGGAAGAGCGAGTCACGCAGCGTGAAGGCGCTGGAGCACCATCTCGACGATGCCTACAGGCGCCTCGACGTGCTGCTGAAGCAGCATGCGGAGATGTTCGAGTAGGGAGGACGGCACGGCTACGGCTGGCCCACGACCAGGCGCAGCGAACCGTCGAATTCCGGCTGCCGGCGCAGATAGCCGAACTTCGCGTCCCAGGCGCCGCTGGCGAGATCATCGGTCAGCGCGCGCACAAAGCCGTCCGTCTCCCGGCGATCGACGAAGGTCCAGGCGGAACAGGCCTGCCGCGCCATGGGATCGAGCAGCATTTCCGGCCGACCGTAATAGGCCTCGTTGAAGCCGTCGGCGCAGTCCAACGGGATCGGCACCGAGTGGACCTCCACGTTCGAACCGAGCGCCGAGGCGATCATCGGAATCGGGGGATAGCGCCTTGCCTCGGCAGCGATGACGCCCGGCGCATAGCCGCCAAGCCAGAAATGGTCCAGGTCGTCGGGATCGGAGGTCAGGATCACGACCGGCCCACGCGTCACACGCCGCATCTCCAGCAATCCTCGGCCGAGGTCCGACCACTGATGGACGGTGAAGGTGGCCATGCTGGCATCGAAATGCCGGTCGGTGAAAGGCAGGTCCTCGGCGACCGCCTCAATCGCCGGAGTAAGATGCGAAGGCCGTTGCACGCGCATCGCAGCGGAAGGCTCGACCGCGGTGACGGTGCGATCGGCCGGCTCGTAGGAGCCGGGCCCGGCGCCGACATTGAGCACGGTTCGGGCCTCGCCGAGGGCGCGGTGAATGAACGCGGCGATCCGCGGTTCCGGTCTCCGATACCGGGCATAGACGCCGCCAATCGCCCCATAATTCGCATCGCCGGCGCTGCCGTCGTTGTGGCGTGGGCCCATTGACAATCTTCGCCGAAGCTCAGCGGTCCCGCCAGGCGGAGCCGCTCGGAAACTCGTAGCGGTCCAGGCTTTCGGGCCTCATCTCGATGCTGTAGCCGGGGCGCTTCGGCGGCATGTAGCGGCCCTGTTGGATCACGACCGGGTCGAGGAAGTGCTCGTGCAGGTGATCGACGTATTCCAGCACCCGATGCTCGAAAGTGCCGGAGACGCAGACATAGTCGATCATGGCGAGATGCTGGACGTATTCGCACAAGCCCACGCCGCCCGCATGCGGGCAGACCGGCACGCCGAACTTCTTCGCCATGAGGATCACCGAGAGGATCTCGTTGACCCCGCCCATCCGGCAGGAATCGATCTGGCAGAAGTCGATCGCCTCGGCCTGCATCAGCTGCTTGAAGACGACCCGGTTCTGGCACATCTCGCCGGTGGCGACGCCGATGCCGAGCGGCTTCACCGCGCGCCGCACCGCGGCATGGCCCAGCACGTCATCGGGGCTGGTCGGCTCCTCGATCCAGAGCGGCTTGTAGGGCGCCAGCTGCTTCACCCATTCGATCGCCTGGCCGACGTCCCAGATCTGGTTGGCGTCGATCATGAGATGGCGGTCGGGACCGATCTCCTCGCGCACGATGGCGCAGCGCTTCTTGTCGTCGGCGAGGTCGCGGCCGACCTTGATCTTGACGTAGCTGAGCCCTTGCGCGACGGCCTCGCGGGTCAGGCGCCGCACCTTGTCCTCGGGATAGCCGAGCCAGCCGGCTGAGGTGGTGTAAGCGGGGAAGCCCACGCGCTCCAGCTCGGCGATGCGCTGTGCCTTGCCGGGCGCATTGGCGCGCAGGATCGTGAGCGCTTCCTCCGACGTCAGCGCGTCGCTCAGATAGCGGAAATCGATGAGATCGACGAACTGCTCGGGCGTCATGTCGGCGACCAGCCGCCAGACCGGCTTGCCCTCGGCCTTGGCCCAGAGATCCCAGACCGCATTCACCAAAGCGGCGACCGCGAGATGCAACACCCCCTTCTCGGGCCCGACCCAGCGCAGCTGGTCCGGATTGGCGAAGACCCGCCACCATTTCCCCATATGCGCCGTGACGCTCTCCAGCCGATTGCCGACCAGCGCCGGCGCCAGCGCGTTCACCGCGGCGACGCAAAGCTCGGTGCCCTTGCCGAGGGTGAAGGTGAGCCCATGCCCTTCGAGCCCAGGTCGATCGGTCTCCAGCACCACATAGGCCGCCGAGTAGTCCGGATCCGGGTTCATCGCATCGGACCCGTCCGCCTGCCGCGAGGTCGGGAAGCGTATATCGCGGCAGGTCCAGCCGATGATCGCGGTCATCGCGCAGCGCCTGCTACGCCGCCACCGTCTTCTGGCGCTGCTCGCCGAGCCCGGCGATGCCGAGGCGCATCTCCTGGCCGGGTTTGAGATAGATCGGCTTCGGTTTCTGGCCCATGCCGACGCCTGGCGGCGTACCGGTCGAGATCACGTCGCCCGGCTGCAGGCTCATGAACTGAGAGAGATACGAGACCAGGAACGGCACCTTGTAGACCATGGTCCTGGTGCTGCCGTTCTGATAGCGCTTGCCGTCGACCTCGAGCCACATGTCGAGATTGTTGAAGTCCTTGACCTCGTCCTTGGTCAACAGCCAGGGGCCGATCGGGCCGAACGTGTCGCAGCCCTTGCCCTTGTCCCACTGGCCGGCGCGCTCGATCTGGAACTCGCGTTCCGAGACGTCGTTGATCACGCAGAAGCCGGCGACATGGTTCATCGCCTCCTTCTCGTTCACATATTTCGCCGCGGTGCCGATGATGACGCCGAGTTCCACTTCCCAGTCGGTCTTCTTCGACTTCCGCGGGATCTCGACATCGTCGTTGGGCCCGCAGATGGCGCTGTTCGCCTTGATGAACAGCACTGGTTCCGGTGGCACCGGCAGGCCGGATTCCGCCGCATGGTCGGCATAATTGAGGCCGATGCAGAGGAACTTGCCGATCCCGCCGACGCAGGGGCCGAGCCGCGGATTGCCGCGCACCGCCGGCAGTTTCGCCGGATCGAGCTTCGCCAGCTTCTTCAGCGTGGCCGGGCTCAGCGCCTTACCGGCGATGTCGTCCACATGCTTGGAAAGATCGCGGAGCTTGCCATTGGCATCGACGAGGCCGGGCCTCTCCTTGCCCTTGGGTCCGTAGCGCAGCAGTTTCAAGGTCTGTCTCCTCAGGTCTCGAGTGTCAGTTGACCCAGCCGCCGTCGATCACATGGATCGCGCCGGTGGTGTAGGCGGATTCGTCGGAGGCGAGGTAGAGTGCCAGCAGCGCGATCTCCTCCGGGGTTCCCAGGCGGCCCATGGGCTGGCGCGCCAGGAAGGCCTTGCGCACCTCGTCGAGCGGCAGCCCGGCGGCGCTGCCCCGTGCCTCCATGCGCTGCTCGAGCGAGGGTGATTGCACCGTGCCCGGGCAGATCGCATTGCAGCGGATGCCCTTGGTGACGAAATCGGCGGCGATCGATTTGGTAAGCCCGATCACCGCTGCCTTGGTGGCGCCGTAGACGAAGCGGTCCGGCACACCCTTCACGCTGGAGGCAACCGAGGCCATGTTGACGATCGAGCCCTTGCCCGCCTCCAGCATCGAAGGCAGGAAGGCGCGAGTCATCCGGTACATCGAGCGGACGTTGAGGTTGAAGGAGAAATCCCAGTCGGCCTCGCTGCAGTCGAGGATCGTCCCGTTGTGGACGAAGCCGGCGCAGTTGAAGAGCACCTCGATCCGGCCGGTCGATTTGGCAAAGTCGGCGACCGAGTTGGCATCGGTCACGTCGAGCTTGGCCGTCGCAATGCCCGGCACCTCGGCCTTCAGCGAATCGAGCGCCGCAGCGTTGATATCCGTGGCGATGACGCGTGCGCCTTCTTTCGCGAAGGCGATGGCGCTCGCCCGGCCGATCCCTTGACCCGCGGCGGTCACCACCGCCTTCTTACCTGCCAGTCTTGCCATCTTCGATACCCGTTTCGATCAGGGGGTGGGCGCGTCGGGCCGCATCAGCCCGGCGCTCTTCAAGTCGCGCCAGAGCGCCGCCGGGATCCGCGTCCGGAAGAGATCGAGATTGCGCTTCAGCTCATCAACATTGCGCGAGCCCGGGATGACCGAGCAGATGCTGGGATGGGTCAGCGGGAATTGCAGCGCGGCGGCCGGCAGCGGCACTTTGTGGTCCGCGCAGACCCGCTCGATCTTCGCCACCTTGTCCAGTATCTCCTTGGGCGCCGGCAGATAGTCGTAGGTGGCACCGGGCTTGGCACCGGTGGCGAGGATGCCGGAGTTGAACGGCCCGCCGATGATGATCGTGGTGCCGCGCTTCTGGCATTCCGGCAGGAATTGGGTCAGGGCCTCCTGCTCCAGGAGCGTGTAGCGCCCGGCAAGCAGGAACACGTCGAAATCGCCGTGTCCCATGGCCTCCATGCAGACTTCCCATTCGTTGACGCCCATGCCCAACGCGCCGATCAGGCCTTCGTCGCGGAGCTTCTTCAGCGCCTTGTAGCCGCCCTCCATGGCGGCCTTCATCATCTTGGCCTGATTCTCGAAATGGCTGGTGGCGCCGATGTCGTGGATGAGGAGGATATCGATCTTGTTCAAGCCCAGCCGCTGCAGGCTGTCCTCGAAGGAGCGCATGGTGGCGTCATAGCCGTAGTCGAACACCGGCTCGAACGGCAGCGGCTGCTTCCAGGGATCGTCGGCAGCCTGGGGCTTGGTCCGCGGCTTCAACAGGCGTCCGACCTTGGTCGAAAGCACGTAGTCCTCACGCGGATGCTTCCGGAGCCCGTTCCCGAAATAATGCTCGCTGAGGCCATAGCCGTAGAACGGCGCCGTGTCGTAGAACCGGATGCCCGCGTCCCAGGCGGCATCCAGCGTCGCTTCGGCCTGCGGCCAGGGTGTCGGGGCACGATGGCCCCCGAGCGGCGCGCCGCCTTGACCGAATACGGATACCCTGAGCTGGGTGCGGCCGACCGGCCGGCTCTCGAACGGGCTCATAAATATGACCGGAAATCTCGCCCTGACAATTGCCGGACAATATGAAAAGGTTTGCCGCCGGATGGCAAGGCAGAACCGCTTGCCGGCCGCCGTTTCGCTGAACAAGGACTGCGCATGACCGATCCACAAGCTCCGCTCGGCGGCCTGGCATCCGCTTCCGTGCTGCCCGAAGACGCGGAACGCGCGACTTTGGTCGGCCGGATCTGGGACCCCGCCGTCAACGGGCCGACGCCGATCCTGATCCGTCGCGGCGAGGCGATCGACATCAGCCGGATCGCGCCAACCTCGAGCGCGCTGTTGGAGCTCGAACGCATCGCCGTTGTGCTGCAATCGGCGGCGGGCCTGCCGACCATCGGGCGGATTGATCAGCTGATCGCGAACAGCGACGAGCGACATCGCGACCCGATGCGACCCTGGCTGATCGCCCCCTGCGATCTCCAGGCGGTGAAGGCGGCCGGCGTCACCTTCGCGGCCAGCATGCTGGAGCGGGTGATCGAGGAGCAGGCACGCGGCGATCCCACTCGGGCCGAGGAGATTCGCCGCCGCATCACCGGCATCATCGGCGACAATCTCGCGACCGTGAAGCCCGGCTCGGCCGAGGCGCAGAAGGTGAAGGACGTGTTGCTGGGAGCCGGCGCCTGGTCGCAGTATCTCGAGGTCGGTATCGGGCCCGATGCCGAGATCTTCACCAAGTGCCCGCCGATGGCCTCGGTCGGGCTCGGCGCCGATATCGGCCTGCACCCGAAGTCGCAATGGAGCAATCCCGAGCCCGAGGTCGTGCTCGCCGCCAACAGTCGCGGCGAGGTGGTCGGTGCCACGCTCGGCAATGACGTGAACCTCAGGGATTTCGAAGGCCGCAGCGCGCTGCTGCTCGGCAAGGCCAAGGACAACAACGCCTCTTCGGCGATCGGTCCCTTCGTGCGCCTGTTCGACACCGGCTTCTCGATCGACGACGTGCGGCAGGCGTTGATCACGGTCAAGGTCGAAGGCACCGACGGCTTCGTCATGGAAGGCTCGAGCTCCATGGCGAAGATCAGCCGCGATCCTTTGGACATCGCCGGCCAGGCGCTCAACAAGACCCACCAATATCCCGACGGCTTCATGTTGTTCCTCGGCACCATGTTCGCGCCGATCAAGGATCGCGAGAAGCCGGGCATGGGCTTCACCCATCATCTGGGCGACGCGGTCAGCATCTCCAGCCCGCGCCTCGGCACCCTCTGGAATCGGGTCGATCATTCTGACCGGATCGCGCCCTGGACCTTCGGCGCCAGCGCCCTGATGCGCAACCTGGTGCATCGGCAATTGATCGGATGACCGAGCGGGTCGACGCTGTGGTGGTCGGCGCCGGCGTGATCGGCCTCGCGATCGCGCGACGCCTCGCGCTCGACGGGCGCGAGGTCATCGTGCTGGAGCGCAACGCCGCGACCGGCAGCGAGACCAGCTCGCGCAATTCCGAGGTGATCCATGCCGGCATCTACCACGTGCCGGGGATCCTGAAATCGACGCTCTGCATCGCCGGTAGGCCGATGCTCTATCGCTATTGCACCGAGCATGGCGTGCCCCACAGCCGCGTCGGCAAGCTGATCGTCGCCGTCACCGAAGCGGAGGTCCCGGCGCTCGCGAAGCTGAAGGAGCAGGGAGAGACCAACGGCGTCGGGGATCTCCAGTGGCTGACCGGCGATGCTGCCACGGCGTTGGAGCCGCAGCTCACTTGCACCGCCGCCGTGCTCTCGCCCTCGACTGGCATCATCGACAGCCATCAGCTCATGCTGGCGCTCGAAGGCGATCTAGAGCAGGCGGGCGGCGTGGTGGTGCTGAACGCGCCGGTGAAGTCCGGCACCGTCATGAACGACGGCATCGCGCTCGAAGTGGGCGGCGCGGAGCCGATGCGGCTCCAGGCCCGCACGGTGATCAACGCCGCCGGCCTCGGCGCCGTGGACCTCGCGCGCGCCCTCAAAGGCCTGCCGCCGCGCCAGGTGGCCCCGCTCTATCTCGCCAAGGGCAACTACTTCCGCCTCACGACCAAGGCGCCGTTCAGCCGGCTGGTCTACCCGATGCCGGTGCCCGGCGGCTCCGGCACGCATATGACCCTCGACCTCGCGGGCCGCGCCCGCTTCGGCCCCGATGTCGAATGGATGAGCGCGATCGACTATAGGGTCGATCCCCGACGCGGCGACGTCTTCTACGCCGATATCCGCCGCTACTGGCCGGACCTGCCGGACGGCACCCTGGCGCCCGACTATGCCGGCATCCGCCCCAAGCTGCTGCCGCCCGGTTCGCCCAATGCCGATTTCCGCATCGAGGGGCCGGAGCACCACGGCGTGCCGGGCCTGGTCAACCTCTTCGGCATGGAATCGCCGGGGCTGACATCCTGCCTCGCGATCGCCGATCATGTGGCAGGGCTGCTCGCCTGGCATGGCAGCGTCGCTATGCGAGTCTCTGGAGGGGTGAATGAAACTGTTTGATCTCAGCGGCAAGGTCGCCGTCGTCACCGGTGGCAACGGCGGGATCGGCCTCGGCATGGCCAAGGGCCTCGCGGATGCGGGCGCCCGGGTCGCCGTCGCCGCGCGCAACGCTGGCAAGGCGAAGGAGGCGATGGCCACGCTCGGCAAGGATGCCGCTTTCTTCGCGGTCGATGTGGCCAAGGAGAACGACTGCCGGGCGATGATCGCCGCGGTCGCGAAGCAGCTCGGCCGCATCGACATCCTGGTGAACTGCGCGGGCATGTCGATCCGCAAGCGGCCGGAGGCCTATACCGACGAAGAATGGCACCGGGTGATGAACGTCAACCTGACCGGCACCTTCGTCTGCTCGCAGGCGGTCTATCCGGAGATGAAGAAGGTGGGTGGCGGCAAGATCATCAACATCGGCTCCATGATGTCGATCTTCGGCGCGACCTTGGTGGCGCCCTATGCCGCCAGCAAGGGCGCCGTCGTGCAGCTCACTAGGTCGATGGCGGTCGCCTGGGCCAAGGACAACATCCAGGTGAACGCCATCCTGCCCGGCTGGATCGACACCGAGCTGACCGTAGCCGCCCGCCAGCAGATCGACGGCCTCAACGAGAAGGTGCTGTCGCGTACGCCGGTCGGCCGCTGGGGTCGGCCCGACGAGTTCGCCGGCATCACGGTGTTTCTCGCGAGTGCCGCCTCCGATTTCGTCACCGGCACGGCGATCCCGATCGACGGCGGCTTCTCGATCTCGGGTTGAACGATGTTCCTGATCGACGGCCTGCAATACTGCAACTGGTCGCGCCGCATCTTCGAGCAGATGCGCGAGGCCAAGATGGACGCCGTCCACGTCACCATCTGCTACCACGAAACCTTCCGCGAGACCGCCGGCAATATCGCGACCTGGAACCGCCTGTTCGAGGGCCACGCCGATCTCATCATGCCGGGCCGTTCGGCGGCGGATATCGCGGCGGCCCACGAGAGCGGGCGCACGGCGATCTTCTTCGGCCTGCAGAACTGCTCGGCGATCGAGGACGATATCGGCCTCGTCGAGCTGCTCTACGATCTCGGCGTCCGCTTCATGCAGCTCACTTACAACAACCAGTCGCTGCTGGCCTCCGGCTGCTACGAGCCGGTCGATTCCGGTGTCACCCGTATGGGGAAAGAGGTGATCGCCGAGATGAACCGGCTCGGTATGGTGATCGACATGTCCCATTCCGGCGAGCGCTCGACCTTGGAGGCAATCCAGCATTCGACGCGGCCGATTGCCATCACCCATGCCAATCCCAACTTCTGGCATGAGGTGCCGCGCAACAAGTCGGACAAGGTGCTCGACGCGCTGCGGGATAGTGGCGGCATCATCGGTCTCTCGCTCTACCCGCACCATTTGAAGGGCGGCAGCAACTGTCCCGCCGCCGATTTCGCGACCATGGCGAAGAAGCTCGCGGACCGGATCGGGCCTTCGCATGTCGCGATCGGCTCCGATCTCTGCCAGGATCAGCCGGATTCGGTGGTCGAATGGATGCGCAGCGGCCGCTGGACCAAGCAGGGCAGCGCCCCCGGCTGCGCACCCAAAGCCACCTTCCCACCGCAACCCGGCTGGTTCCGGGACAATCGCGATTTCCCAGCGCTGCGCACGCATCTCCGGCAGGCGGGGTTCTCGCCGGCCGAGGCCGACGGCATCCTCGGCGACAATTGGCACCGCTTCTTCGCCAAGTCCTTCTCGCCCGCCAAGCCGCGCTTCACCGCGTGATCGACGCCGGGACCCGTCTCGATCTCCGTCCGCCCGCGCAGGTGATGCGTCTGGCGCGGCTGGGGGCGTTCCACCAGACCCGGCTTTCGTTCCTGCGCGCGATGCTGCGCTGGGCGAAGCGCGAGGGTTGGCGCTTCGACCGGCCGGTATGGCGCATCGATGCGCGTGGCGTGGGGGTCGCGGTCTACACGGCGCAGACGCCGGACCGCACCTACAGCCTGGTCTGCTTCGGCCATGACCTGCCGGACGCCTTGCGCAGCGACCGCGTCATTGCCGAGGCTTGGGACGCCACTTTCGCGCTCTACGACGGCGTGCCCGGCGAAGCCGAGATCCAACGCCTCTCCGAGAATGTGCCGAAGCAGGAGGCGGGCCGCTATCAGGAGACCGATCTGGTGCTCTCCCGTGCCAACCGATCGGTGCGCCTGTTCGAGCATGTCGTCGCTTCCCTGGCGGAGGGCGAGCAGCCGGATCGTGCCAGGGTCGAAGAGGTCGGCTACCTGATGCGAACGACGGCGGTCTACGGCAACGGCAAGTTCGGTCTTGCGGACCGCGATCTGCTGGTCGGCCGCCCCGAGTTCAAGAATGCTTTCCGCGCCGAGATGCTGACCGTGTGGCTGATCCGCAGCTTTACCCTGGACCTGGTCGAGCATCTGGCGCGGACGCGCGCCGAGCGTGCGGTTGCGCTCGATCCCGCTCTGCGCCGCCGCTTCGGCGTGGGTAACGCGACCGGGCTCGGCATGGCACCGTTCCTCATCCGCCACTCGGTCCTGTTCGACCGCTGGATCTCGGCGCGGGAAGAAGCACTGGCCATCGTGCGCGCCATACCGTCGGCGACACCGGAGACCATTGCGCATTTCCGCCGCGTCCTCGAACGCGGGCGACGCAGTCTCCGCGAGTGGCGAACGGTGGACGAACTGCAGGCCGGCCGGATTGCCGACCTGCTCGGCGATCTGGAGAAGCTCGCGGAAGAGGCGGCGCGCACCGAACCCTTCGCGCAGGCGCAGCCTTGGGACGCTTGGTACGTCTGGGGCGAAAGCAATCTCTCTGTTGAGGGGCAGGAGTATCTCGTCACGCTCCTGCTCGAGCCGCACGGATCGCAGATCGACTTCCTGGCCGACCGGATGTGGGCGGATGAGCTTGCCGACTTCCGGATCGAGGGCATGGTGCCCTGCGGCGTGCTGATGCGGGATATCGCCCGCGACTACGACTGGGCGATCGAGCGCGACTTCGACGCGCCGCAAGCGCAGGCCCGCTTCTGGTATGTCTCCGAGGAGAAGCTGGAACCGCGGCTGGGCGAACGCGCCAGCGAGCCGGGCGGCGCGCTGGAACACCCGCTGGCGACGGCGCGGGACGTTGCGGCACTGCAATCGGATCTGATCGAGGCCGACGAGGACGAGCCGGTCGCCGGCTTTCTGCTGCGGCATCCCGAGCACCGCCATGCCGTGCGCCGGGTGCAGATCGCAAAGATGCATCCCTATGCCGAGATCCGCGAGAACCTGATCGGCGCCGATCTGCGCCCGATCGATCTCCTGCGCTGCAAGCTCGCCTTCTTCGGCGCGACGCGGTTCGACCCCCGCTCGGATCGTTGGGTTCGCATCAGCCTGTTCCCGGGCGCGCCCTTTCCCGAAGAGCTGGCGCGGGCTTCGGAGGACGATTGGATCTACGCCGCCTTCGCTGAGGCCGGCGCATGATCCTCTCGCTGAACGAGATCGAGAGCATGGGCTGGAAGGCGGCGCGCGGCGCTGGCCTTGCCTGGGGCCTGGCCGAGGAAATGGCGCAGGCCGCGCGCTGGTTGGCCGACCACGGCTTCGACTGGGCGGAGCCGCTGGTCGCCGCCCTTGCCGACGCGGAGCAACGCGAGGGCAGGCTGCCGCCGCCGTTCCTAAGCGATGACGGCGCCTGGGACGCGGCCCTGGGTGAGGCGGAGGTGAGCCCCATCCTTTGCGGGCCGCTGATGACCGATATCGCCTCCGACCTGGGATCGAGCCGGCCCTTGGTCTTCCGCAGTGTCGCGTACCCGGTGCTGATGTTGCCCTTTGCCGCGGGTGCCGCCGCCGCGTTCGGCTTCGGTCTCGCATTGAAGATCGACCAGGAGGACTTCTGGTTCGATGGCGCGGGCGCCGCGGGCACGTCGCGGCTGGCGGGCGTCCTCCGCGCCGGCAAGATTGTACTATCGATGCCCGACCAACCGGCTGCCCGCGAGGTGCCGACCTTTGCGGCCGGTGCGCCGCGCCGGGCGATCGCCCCCGATCTCCTCGCGCGCCTGGAGGCCTGGGTGCACCGCACCTATGTGCCGGCGAGCGCGCAATCCCGCCTCGCGGGCGCCGGCGCCGGCCTCACCGATAACGATTGACCAGCGGGGATTGATCGACCGCAAGAAGCCGGTCCTGTCTATGCGGCGGGATCATTTTGATATGTCATTTCCTCATGTAATTTTCGGCTCTTGTGGTGGCCGGAGGGGGGATTAAGCTGGTCGGCGGGACGCGCGGGGCATGAAATTCGCGCGACCATTGCCAAGAGAAAGAAGAGGGAGGTCAACAAGATGGCTTATCGCAACGATTCGGATCGCCACCATCCGGCGATCCCGGGCCTGGTCGAGGCCCTGGAGCAGCGCCGGATCGACCGGCGTGAGTTCCTGCGCACGGTGACGCTGCTCGGCATGTCGGCGCCGCTTGCCTATTCGATCGCCGGCAAGGTGCTGGGCGAGCCGGTGATCGGCACCGCCAGGGCCGCGACCCCGAAGAAGGGTGGCGTGCTGAAGATCGGCGCCCGGGTGCCCTCCACCAAGGATCCTGCGACCTTCTCCTGGATCTACGATTCCAACATCGTGCGCCAGGCGAACGAGTATCTCACCCGGACCGGCGGCGACAACATCACCCGACCCGCCCTCTGCGAGAAGTGGGAGGCGAGCGACGACCTGAAGACCTGGACCCTGAATCTTCGTCAGGACGTGAAATGGTCCAACGGCGAAGCGCTGGTGGCCGATCATGTGATCTGGAACATCACCCGCTGGCTCGACCCCGCCGTCGGCTCGTCGGTGCTCGGTCTCTTCAAGGGCTTCATGCTGAAGGACAAGGACACCGGCCAGAAGGACGACAAGGGCAATCCCAAGATGACCACCGAGATCTGGGATGCCAACGCGATCGAGAAGAAGGACGACCATACCATCGTCCTGCACGGCCAGACCGCGATGCTGGCCATGCCCGAGAACCTGTTCCACTACCCGGCCTTGATCCTGCATCCGAAGGACAACGGCGCGTGGGGCGTGGGTGCGCTCGGCACCGGTGCCTTCGAGCCGGTCGAGGTCACGGAGACGAAGAAAGCGGTCTTGAAGGCTCGCAAGAGCTATTGGGGCGACGGTCCCTGGCTGGACGAAGTGCAATTCATCGATCTTGGCGATGATCCGGCGACCAAGCTCGCGGCCTTGGCCTCGAAGCAGGTGGACGGTCTCTACGATCCAGACATCAAGATCTACGAGCAGTGCAAGAAACTCGGGCATATCGAGGTGCATGAGGTCACGACGGCGCAGACCGCCGTCGCCCGCATGCATTGCGACGAGGATCCGTTCAAGGATCCGCGCGTTCGCAAGGCGGTCCGCATGGCGATCGATCCGGCGGCCGTGCTGAAGATCGCGCATCGCGGCCTCGGCGCTCCCGGCGAGAGCCACCACGTCGCACCGGTCCATCCGGAATACGTCAAGGTGGAGCTCAAGCAGCCGGACTACGAGGGCGCCAAGAAGCTGCTCGCCGACGCCGGCCATCCCGACGGCATCGACGTGACGCTCCAGTGCAAGAAGGACCCGGATTGGGAGCCGACCGCCTGCCAGGCCATGGTGCAGATGTGGGCCAAGGCGAACATCCGCGTGAAGCTCGACGTGCTGCCGTCGTCGAACTACTGGGATGTCTGGACCAAGGTGCCGTTCGGCTTCACCACTTGGACGCACCGACCGCTCGGCATCATGGTGCTCGGCCTCGCCTACCGCACCGGCGTGCCCTGGAACGAGAGCAACTACGCCAATCCGAAGTTCGACGAGCTGCTTTCCAAGGCGGAAGGCATCCTCGACGTCGAGAAGCGCAAGGAAGTCATGAAGGAGATCGAGGATCTGATGCTGGAGGACGGCCCGATCGCCCTTCCGCTCTGGCGCGCGATCTTCCAGCCGTTCGACAAGCGGCTGAAGAACTTCCAGCCGCACCCGACCGAGTATTACTTCTGTGAGACCTACTACTACGAGAACGCCTGATCCTTCTTAGAATCGGACGGAGCGGCGGCCCGGGAGATCGGGCCGCCGTTCTTGTTTTGGAGCGAACGGTTGGGGAGGGGGTTGATGCAGCCGCGCCGTTGCCGAGTTCACTGCCAAACAGAGCCAGCGCTTCAAGCTCAAGAAGCTGCCTCCCAACTCTCCGCGCTCGCACCCGCCAGCGCGCGCACGCGCTCCTCGTCGGCCGCGAACTCCGCGGCGGGGCCGCTGTAGACCACCTTGCCGTCGTCGAGCACATAGGCGCGGTCGGCGATGGCGACGGCGGCGCGCACGTTCTGCTCGACCAGCAGCACCGAGATACCTTCCGCGCGCATCTGGACCACGATGCGGAACACGTCCTGCACGATCAGCGGAGCCAAGCCCTGGGATGGCTCGTCGAGCAACAGGATCTTTGGGTTCAGAAGCAAGGCGCGGCTGATGGCGAGCATCTCCTGTTCGCCGCCCGAGAGTTGTCGCCCCTTGTTGCTGCGGCGCTGCTCGAGGCGGGGGAACAGCTGATAGATGCGGGCGATGGTGAAGGGCCCCGGCCGGTCCACCGGCACCTTCAGGTTCTCCTCGACCGTCAGGTTCGGGAAGATCCGCCGCCCCTCCGGCACGTAGCCGACGCCAAGCGCCGCCACCCGATAGGGCGGCAGGCCGGCGGTTGGAGAACCGAACACCTTGACCGTGCCCTGGCGCGCGGGTGTCAGGCGCACCAGGCTGCGCAGTGTCGTGGTCTTGCCGGCGCCGTTGCGGCCCAGGAGGGTTACGATCGCGCCTTCCTCGACTTCCAGCGACACGCCGTGGAGGATGTGGCTCTTGCCATAGAAGGTGTGCAGCCCTTCGGCTTCCAGCGCCTTCATGCGGCGGTCCCCAGATAGGCCGCCTGGACCTGCGGGTTGGCGCTGATCTGCTCCGGTGTTCCTTCGGCCAGCATGTTGCCCTCGGCCAGCACCATGATGCGGTCGGCGAGATGGAACACGACCCGCATGTCGTGCTCGATGAGCACGATCGAGAGCTTCTGGTCCTTGTGCAGCCGGCGAATGAGCTGGGTGATGTCGTAGGTTTCCTGATCCCCCATGCCCGCGGTCGGCTCGTCGAGCAGCAGCAGCCTTGGCTTCAAGGCGAGGGCCATCATGATCTCGGTCGCGCGCTGGTCGCCGTGCGAGAGCTCGCCGACCAGGCGATCGGCCTTGGAAGCGAGCCCGCTCATCTCCAACAGCGAATCGACGGTATTCCGGACCGCGTCGCGATCGGCCCGGGAGAGCCAGGGGCGGAGGCGATGTCCCGCTGCGAGTTCGACCGGAATGCGGAAATTGTCGCGCACGGTGAGTTCAGGGAAGATCTCGGTGATCTGGAAGGTGCGCGCCATGCCGAGCGCCACACGACGATGCGGTGGCATGGCCGTGATGTCCTGGCTGTCGAACATGATGCGCCCCCTGGTCGGCGTGATGTAGCCGCTGATCAGGTTGAAAAAGGTGGTCTTGCCGGCACCGTTGGGGCCGATCACCGCGCGCAGCTCGCCTGGCTCGACCACGAGCGAGACCTGATCGACGGCGATCAGGCTGCCGAAATGGCAGCAGGCCTGCTCGACCCGCAGCAGCGTCATTGTGCCGACCTCCGGCGGAGGATGCCAAGGATGCCGCGGGGGAAGAACAGCACGATCAGCACGAACACCAGCCCGATGATCGACATCCAGTTCTCGGTCCTGCTGGAGACGAAATCCTGCAGCGCCACGAAGATCGCGGCGCCGATCAACGGACCCCAGAAGGAGCGCATGCCCCCCAGCACCGCCATGATCACGAAGTTGCCGGACATGTCCCAACGCAGCGCCCGGGGATCGGTGAAGTTGTCCAGCAGCGCGTTCAGGCACCCCGCGAGGCTGACGAAGAAGCAGGAGACCACGAAGGAGAGCCAGATATGCCGCTCCACCGGGATGCCGAGGAAGCGTGCACGGCGCTCGTTCTCCCGGATCGCCAGCAAGGTGCGGCCGAAGGGTGACCGGAGGATCAGCGCCATCGCCGCCGTCGCCAGCGCGAAGAACAGCAGGACGAAATAGAAATAGACGTCGCCGTTCGAAAGGTCGATCCGGGCGAAACCGAGGTCGATCGGCACCCGTTGCCAACCGGTGAGGCCGTCGTCGCCGCCGGTCACGTCGTTCCAGCGGAAGGTGATGAAATAGAAGACCTGGCCGAAGGCGATGGTCACCATGGCGAAATAGACGCCGCGCAATCGCGCGATCAGCGCGCCGATCACCATCGCGGCCAAGGTGCCGACGATGACGCCGACCAGCATGCCGAGCAGCGTGCTCGGCACCAGGTATTTGATGGTCATGGCGGTTCCGTAGGCGCCGAGGCCGAAATAGGCGGCGTGGCCGAAGGAAAGCACGCCGGTGAAGCCCAGCAGGAAATTGAGCGCCATCGAGGCGAGCGCCATCACCAGGATCCGCGTGCCGAGGTCGGTGTAGCCGCCTACGGCGGGCAGCCATGAGGGTGCCGCCAGCAGCACGATCCAGATCGCTGCGAGGACCGCAGCTTTCTGCGTCCGCTCGGTCAATGCAGCCTCCCTTCCTCCCCGAGCAGGCCGCGCGGACGAACAAGCAGCACGACGGCCATGATCACATACATGATCGCCTCGGTCGCGGAAGGATACTTGATCGTGACGACACCTTGGGCGACACCGATCAGCAGGCCGCCGAGCAGCGTGCCGGGCAGGCTGCCCAGCCCGCCGACGATGATGGCGACGAAGCTCGGCATGATGAGCGAGGTGCCGATGGTCGGCTGCAGCCCGAGCTGGCCGGCTGCCAGCACACCGGCGAGTCCCGCGAGATAGATGCCGAGGCCGAAGTTCAAGTTGCGCAGCACATGCACATTGACCCCGAGGGCCGAGACGGTCTCGAGATCGCGGGTGCCGGCGCGGATCCGCAGGCCGAGCCGCGTGCGGTTCAAGATGAGGAAGAGCCCGATCACCGCGACGGCCACCAGCGCAACCATGAAGACCCGGTACCCGGTCAGGAAGAAGAACTGGGTGCTGAGCGGCGAGGTGAGGATTGCCGGCACCTGGTAAGGCACGCTCTGGGCGCCCCAGATCAACCGCGTCAGGTCTTCGAAGATGTAGGCAAGGCCGAAGGTCAGCAGCAGGCTGTAGAGCGGATCGCGGCCGTACAGCCTCCGGATCAGCAGCCGCTCGACGATAAGGCCGAGCACAGCGGTCAGGAACGGTGCCACGACCAACCCGCCCCAGAAGCCGAGATAGGGGCTGAGCGAGTAAGCGATGTAGGCACCGATCGCGAGGAAGCCGCCATGGGCGAAATTGATCACGCCGGAGAGATTGAGGATCAGCGAGAGACCGAGCGCCATCAGCGCATAGAAGGCGCCGACCACGAGACCGTTGAACACGCTGAACAGGATGAGCTGGGTCATGCGAGGCCCCCGCGCCTCAGCTTAGCATGGAACGGCCCTCCACGTGCGAGACGGCACATGGAGGGCCCGTATTGCGAGTTCTCGACTTAAGCCGGCCAGGTCAGCTTGCAGCCGGTGTCCTCGACCGGCGGTGCGGCGTCGGTGCCTTTGACCACCTCGGTGACATTGAAGAAGTCGTCTTCCGCCTTGCCCTGCGCCTGGGCGTTACCGACGTAGAGATCGTTGATCAGCTGGTGATCGCCCGCACGGAAGAAGGGCTGGTCCGGCATCAGCGCCACTTCCGGCGGCAGCTTCATGTTCTCCAGCGCCTTGGCCATCTTGACGCTGTCGAGCGCGCCCGCCGCCTGCGCGGCCAATGCGCAGCTCCAGGTGGCGGCGAAGCCGAACCAGTTGCGTGCAGTGGGGACGCGGCCGGTCTTCTTCTTGATCGCATCGACGAACTCGGCCACATGCGGCACGTCCGGCTGGTTCCAGTACCATTCGAACACCCAGTTTCCGATGCGCGCTTCGGGGGGCAGGCCCTCCAGCGCTTCCAATTCCTGTTGCGCGCCGGCGAGGTGCACGCGCTTGTCGAGGCCGAACTGCACGGCCTGCTTCAGCGCGTTGATCATGTCGTCGCCCTGGGTGAGGAAGATGATGATATCCGGGTTCGCAGCCTGCGCCTTGATCAGGTAGGACGAGAAATCGGTGGTGCCGAGCGGCGTCAGGTCAGCGCCGACCTTCTCTCCGCCGAGCTTGCCGCAGGCCTTTTCCAGCCCGGCCTGCAGCGTGTGGCCGAAGGCGTAGTCGGGCGTGATGTAGTACCACTTCTTGCCCATCGACTTGATCAGCGGCCCGGCAACCGCGTTGGCCTCGGTCTGGGTCGTGTTGCAGATGCGGAAGACGTTCCAGTGGCAGGATTGCCCGGTGACCGCGTCGGTATGGCCGCCGGTGACGATCAGCAGGATGTTCTTCTCGAACGCCACTTGAGCCATGGCGAGGCTCAAGGCCGAGTTCACGTTGCCGAGCAGGAAGCTGATGCCGTCGCGCTCGATCAGCTTGCGCGCCTTCTGCACGGCGGTGCCCGCGTCGCCGCTGGTCGAATCCTCTACCAGCAGTTCGGCCTGCTTGCCGAGGATGCCGCCCTTGGCGTTGATCTGCTCGACCGCCAGTTGGCAGCCGATCATCTCGTTCTTGCCAACCGCCGCATAGGTACCGGTCAGCGGGTTGCACAGGCCGATCTTCACCGTGTCGGCGGCGCTCGCGCGCCGGATGAAAGGGGCCGAGACTTGAAGGATTCCGGCGGCTGCCGCGCCCTTCAACAGGGTGCGGCGGCGGATCGAGGCGGCGATGACGTCGTTGCTCATGCGTTCCTCCCACGGTGCATTTTGCGCGCCCACCGCGTTGCTCCGGCGTTGCGCGATGATTGGTTCAACTCGAGAAAGCGGAAACGTTTTGACTTCGGCGAATCCCCCTTTCGGGTGAGCCTCTTCGGGCACCCGCCGGGGCATCAATCTTTCGCTGCCGGCGCGGTTCCCTCGGCGGCGACTGTATTTTGCAGAAGTGAGCCACATCAAGCCGAAACCCACCGGCAGCGGCAGGCCTACGACTAAAGTCTAAGGGCAGTGGCTTAGAAGGCGAACTTCTCGACGGCGCGGAGCTCCGCCAGGGGGATGTGACAGGCGATGCGGTGGCCGGTTTCGGTGCGCTGCTCGGGCGGCACCTGCTCGTCGCAGATCGCGCCGATCTTACGATGGCAGCGGGTGGCGAAGGGGCAGCCCTTCGGCCGCTCGGTCGGGCTCGGGATCGCACCCTCGAGAATGATGCGCTCCTGCTTCACGTCCGGATCCGCGATCGGCACGGCGGACATCAGCGCCTCGGTATAGGGGTGATAGGGCGGCGAGAACACCTCGGCGACGCTGCCGAACTCCATCACCTTGCCGAGATACATCACCGCGACGTGATCGGCGAGATAGCGCACCACGGAGAGGTCGTGGGAGATGAACAGCAGCGTGGCGCCGCGCTTCTGCTGGATCTCGACCAGCAGGTTGATGATCGCCGCCTGGACCGAGACGTCGAGCGCCGAGACAGGCTCGTCGGCGAGGATGAGTTCCGGCTCTCCCGCGAGCGCTCGGGCGATCGCCACGCGCTGCTTCTGTCCGCCGGAGAGCTGGCGCGGCTTCCGGCTGGCAAACTCCTCCGGCAGGTTGACGGTCTTCAGCAGAGCCTCGGTCTCGGCCCGTGCCTCGCGCCCGCCGACGCCGCGGAGCTTGCGGATCGCGCGGCTCAACACGTAGCCGATGCTGTGGCTCGGGTTGAGCGTGCTGTCTGGGTTCTGGAACACCATCTGGATCGCGCGCTTGATCGCGGCGTCGCGCGCCTCGACCGGCGTCGAGCCGATCTCAGCCCCGGCGAGCTGCACCGAGCCGCCGGTCGCCTGCTCGATCCCGGTCAGCACCTTGGCGAAAGTGGACTTGCCGCAGCCGGATTCGCCGACGATCGCCAGGGTCGTGCCGCGGCCTGCAGCAAGATCGATACCGTCGACCGCGTGAACGTCATAGCCGCCGCCGCCGAACATGCCGGAGGTTTGGCGATAGGCCTTGGCAAGCTTGCCGACCAAGAGGACGGGCTCGGCAACGGCGCTTGAGCTTTCGGCGTCGTTGCCGTTGGCGGCGCCGGGGCGCGTGTGACGCGGCAGCTCGCGGGTCCGCACGCATTTCACGCGATGCAGCCCGCTCTCGCCGTAGAACATGGTATCGATCGGCTTCGTGGTGCAGCGGCCGGGCTCGACATAGACACAGCGCGGTGCGAAAACGCAGCCCTTCGGCCTGGCGAGGATCGGCGGCACCTGGCCGGGGATCGCCGATAACGGCCGGTTGCGCTTGTCGGCATTGAGCGACGGGATCGCGTTCAGGAGGCCCCGCGTATAGGGATGGCTTGGATCGCGGAACACTTCCGCGATCGAGCCTTCCTCCACCAGCTCGCCGGCATACATGACGCCGATCCGGTCGCAGATCCGGACCACGGTGCCGAGATTGTGGCTGATGAAGACGATTGCCGTGTTGTGCTTGCGCCGGAGCGTCGCCACCAGGTCGAGTACGGCCGCCTCGACCGTCACGTCGAGACCGGTCGTGGGCTCGTCCATCACCAGGAGTGAAGGCTCGGCCATCAACGCCATGGCGATCACCACGCGCTGCTGCTGGCCGCCCGAGAGCTGGTGCGGGTAGCGATTGAACAGGGTCTCGGGGTCGGGCAGCTTCACCTCGCGCAGCATGTCGAGCGCACGCTTCTTCGCGTCCGCCTCGCTGGCGCCGGAATGCACCATCGGCACTTCCATGAGCTGCCGCCCGACCGGGATCACCGGATTGAGGCTGCTCATCGGGTCCTGGTAGACCATGGCCATGCGGCTGCCGCGGATCGACCGAAGCTCGGCCTCCGACATCTTCCTCATGTCGCGGCCTTCGAACAGGATCTGGCCGCCGGCGAGGCGTCCGGCGCCGCCGAGATACCGCATGATGGCATATGCCAGTGTGGACTTGCCGCAACCGGATTCGCCGACCAGTCCCAGCGCCTCGCCCTGGTGCAGCGAGAGACTGACGTTCGGGATCACCTTGAGCTCGCCCGCGCGCACCATGTAGGAGATGGCGACGTTCCGCAGCTCGAGGATCGGCTTCGGCCGCGCCTGGCGCTGCGCTGCGCCTGCCGGAAGGTTCTTAGCCGTCGCTGCCGTCATATCTTCCATCCGCCGCCCTTCAATCCTTGAGGCTGATCTCGCGGATGCCGTCGGCCAATAGGCTGAAGCCGACGACCAGCGAGGTGATGGACAGCGCCGGGAACAGCGCCATATGCGGGTAGATGGTCATCATCGCATAAGTGTCCTTCACCATGCCGCCCCAATCGGGCGCGGGCGGCGGCAGGCCGAGACCGAGGAAGCCGAGGACGCCGATGGTGATGGTGGTGTAGCCCATGCGCAGGCAGGCATCGACGATCAGCGGCCCGCGCGCGTTGGGCAGGATCTCGGCCAGCATGATGTAGAGCGCCGACTCGCCGCGCATCTTGGCCGCCGCCACGTAGTCCTGCTCGCGGAGCTCGAGCGTCATGCCGCGCACGATGCGGATGATCTGCGGCGAGGCGATGAAGACCACCGCCATCACCACGTTGAAGGCGGAGGGGCCCAATCGCATGATGACGATGATGTAGAGCACGATCGCCGGGAAGGAGAGGATGATGTCGGCGATCCGGTTCACCAATTGGTCCACCCAGCCGCGGTAGTAGCCGGCGAGCAGGCCCATGAAGCATCCGATCGTATAGGCGATGAGGACGGCGACCGGGGCGACGCCGAGCACGGTGCGCGAGCCCCACATGATGCGGGAGAGGATGTCGCGCCCCTGGTTGTCGGTGCCGAGCCAGTTGACCGCGCTGGGGCCGGGATCGGCCAGCGCATCCATGTTGCTGGCATTGGGATCATAGGGCGCGATCCAGGGGGCGAGGATCGCGACCACGATCCAGAACACGACCAGGAAGGCGCCGACCATGCCGACCGGCGATTCCCGCAGCAGCCTAACCTTGGCCCAGGTCCGCGCCAGGGTTCCGGCGCTGCGCGCATTGGCGGTCGTGGCGCTCATGAGAAGCGGATCCGCGGGTTCAGATACATGTAGCCGAGATCGCCCAGGATCTGGGTCGACACCGTGACGAAGACGGCGAATAGCGAGGCCGCCTCGACGGTCGCCACGTCCTGCGCCAGCGCCGATTCCAGGAGCATGCGGCCGAAGCCGGGATAGGCGAAGACCGCTTCGACCACGACCACGCCGGTCACCAGGTAGTTGATCTGCAGCAGGATCACGGTGAAGGGCGCGATCATGGCGTTGCGCAGGGCGTGCTTCAGGATCACCTGACGGAACGAGAGGCCCTTCAGGACCGCGGTGCGGATATAGGGCTTGGTCATCACCTCGACCATCGAGGCGCGCACCATGCGCACGACATAGCCGAGATCGTAGAGCACCATCACCGCAACCGGCAGCACGAGCTGGGAGGGGATCGACCACTCGCCGCCGGGATCGAGCGGCGAGGTCCCGGGCAGCAGGTTCAGCCAGATGACGAAGATCGAGGCGAGGAACACCCCCGAGGCGAATTCGGGCACCGAGGTCGTCACGATGCTGGAAACCGAGATGACGCGGTCGAGCTTCGATCCCTCGCGCATGCCGGCGGCGATGCCGAACACGATCGAGAACACGACGATGATCACGAAGGCGATCGCCGCCAGAAGGAGCGTGTTGCCGAGCCGTCCCCAGATGATGTTGTTGACGTCGGTCTTGAACAGCGTCGAGTAGCCGAGATTGCCGGAGAGCGTGTGGCCGAGCCATTCGAAATAGCGCTCGATCACCGGGCGATTGAGGCCCATCTTCTCGGTCAGCTGGTCGACTTGGTCCTGGGTCGCGAACGGGCCCAGCACCTTGCGCGCGACCTGGCCGGGCGTGAACTCGAACGCCACGAATACCAGGATCGACACCGCAAGCATGGTGAAGATCAGCGATGCCAGTCGCTTGCCGAGGAAAGCGAGCATCTAGACGGTCATACTCCCTGGTCTTGAGGGCTGGCCCCGTTCAGGGCCAATCCCGCCTTGCCGCCGGTTGGCCCGGCTGGCTGTTAGGGTCACTAGAACAGGAAGAGCGGCGGATTTCCAGGGTCGATTTCCGGGGCGGATTTCCGGTGACTTGCCCGAATCCCCCGATGATCAATCGGAATGGTTCGATGCGTCCGGCGGGTTCAGCTCGAGCGGACGGATCGCCCAGCCATGGGTGCCGCGCTTTCCTCCGCGCGCCGCTTCCGGCGCCTCGCTCTGTCGCTTCTGGCGCAGCAACGTGAAATAGCAGAAAGCCAGCAGGAGGCAGAAGAGATCGCCGCCGCGGAGAAACTCGGTCTCATCGAGGCTGGTCACGATGAAGACGATGAGGAAGCAGCCGGCGTAGACCGCCCACCGGGTGTCGGGCCGCCGGCACCAGGCAAGGGCGCGCCTGGTGCTGACGATCAGGAACAGCACGGCGATCACAAGCCCGAGGATGCCGAGATCGAGCGTCACCTCAAGGAACCCGTTATGCGCATTGGGCGGCTTCCAGGGGTTGAGCGCCCAGACGCGCAGCATCTCCGGATTGACGTTCACCCAGAAGCCTCCGTAGCCATAGCCGAGCAGCGGCCGCTGCTCGATCGAGTGCATGAGCGAGAGCCAGAGCGGCACGCGGCCCGTCAGGTCGGCACTCTTGCCGAAGAGATCGAGAACGCTTGCCGGCGCCAGCAGCAATACCGCGAATGCAAGGCCGACCAGGCCCATGACCAGCCATTCCAAGGCCACCCGCTTCGCGCTCTGCCAGCGCCGCAGGTTGAGGACGGCGATCAGGAAGAGGCTGAGGGCGATGCAGATGAAGGCGGTCGCCGAACGCGTTTCCGCGGCGACGAACACGAAGAGGACGAGGCATCCAAGGTGCCGCAGGCGTCGCTCGGGCTCGACCAGGAAGCGCCAGCCGTAGACCTGAACGCCGGCAATGCAGATCCATCCGAGCGAGTTCTTGGTGGCCAGCACGCCCTTCCAGGTGCCGGCGAGGTCGCTCGCGTCGCTCACCTGGGTGATGCCGACGTGGGGGAGGAGGGCGACCGTCAGGATCGAGAGCACAAGCACGACCAGGAGCGCGTGGCCGACGATGGTGAGCGCCTTGGCGAAGTCGAACCGCCAAGTGAGGTGGATCGCAACCAGCAGTGTCGTCACCAGGCTCGCGACTTTGCGGAGGGTGAGCTCTGGGACCACGGACCAGAGTGCCGAGATCGTCGCAAGCAGGAGGAAAGCGATGAGCAAATAGCTGAACGGCAGGAAGTCCGCCGTTCTCCGGATATTGACCAGGGTGAGCGCCCCGAACAGCAGCAGGATGAGAGCGTTGGAATAGGTATTGACGACGTTGCTCTCCAGCGTGCCGGCTTGTGGCACCTGGCCGAAGGTGGCGACGCCGCAGAAGATCAGGATCGCGAACAACAGCGCCACCCGCTCGACCGCGAGGCCGGTCATCTCACGGATGCCGGGGGGAGCATCTCCACCCTTCTGATGCCGAGCCCGATGCCCGAATAACCCCCGATCGGGCTCGTCGGGAGGACGCCGAAACGCCAGACCGGCGCGGCGATGGGCCTCGGGCCGGAGGTGGGAGCCGTCCGTCATGAAATCGGTTTCTGTCTCCATTTCGCGCCGGAATCGCGAGCCCGCGCCCGGCTCTTAACTATAGTCGCTGGGGCTGCCGAAGTCGAAATCACACCCGGATGGGTGTCGATTCCGGTTTGACAATCCGACAATTCGGTCTCCATATGCGCGGTCGGATCGTTATAATGCACTGCACAAAAATGGCCCGTGACCTGCATGACGCGATCGGGTCGGCCGACTTGCGTGGGGCGATGGAACCGTTGAAGCTCAACTCTATTGATCGCGCTGGCCCTGAGTCCAACAGCACGAGCGCATGGCTTTGCTGAGTGCGATTGACCCTGTCTACGTCGTCTCCGGTTTCTTCGTTGGCTTCCTCGTCGGAATGACGGGGGTCGGCGGCGGCTCGCTGATGACGCCCATCCTCATCCTGCTGTTCGGCGTGTCGCCGTCGACGGCGGTCGGCACCGACCTTCTCTACGCCTGCATCACGAAGTCGGTCGGCGTCACGGTCCATGGTCTTAATCGCACCGTGGACTGGCGCGTCGTGTTGCGCTTGACCATGGGCAGCGTCCCGGCTTCGATATTAACCCTACTGACCCTCAATCTGCTGGGCCTGCACGGCGCCGCGGGCAACGCGCTGTTCGCCAAGGCGCTCGGCATCGCGCTGCTCCTGACGGCCGCCGTGCTGCCTTTCCGGCGGAAGTTCGTCGAGCTCTATGCCCGCTATGTCGGTCGCCCCAGCGAGCGCCGTCTCCTCGTTCTGACCATTCTGGTCGGAGCGATGCTGGGCGTCCTGGTTTCGGTCTCCTCGGTCGGCGCCGGCGCTCTCGGCGCCACCGCGTTGATCCTGCTCTATCCCGAACTGCCGGCCTCCCGGATTGCCGGGTCGGATATCGCCCATGCCGTCCCCTTGACGCTGGTGGCCGGGATCGGCCATCTCCTCCTCGGGACCATCAATTTCGTGCTGTTGGCCTCCCTCCTGGTCGGTTCTCTGCCGGGGATTCTCATCGGCAGCACGCTGATCACCCGGGTGTCGGAACGCATGGTGCGTATGATGCTTGCCTGCGTTCTGGCCATCGTCGCCGTGAAACTGATCATTCCGTAGGCGTTCGGATGACGTTTTGACGGAGCGATTCAGTCGCGGCAACCGCAGGCGACCTCATTCGTTTGCGCCTCGGCCCGATGTCCGGTGGGGCCGATGTTAAAGAGTTTACGGGGGCGGGCGCCCCGCCTATATGTCACCGGCTTGATTTGAGAGGGGCAGAAGCTTGTCCAATCGCCATTCCGCCGTATCGCATCTCCGTCGTCTTGAGGCGGAGAGCATCCACATCATGCGCGAGGTCGCGGCCGAGTTCCGCAACCCCGTGATGCTCTATTCGATCGGCAAGGATTCGTCGGTCATGCTGCATCTCGCGATGAAGGCCTTCTATCCCTCGAAGCCGCCCTTCCCGCTGCTGCATGTCGATACGACCTGGAAGTTCCGGGAGATGATCAGCTTTCGCGACGAGACCGCGAAGCGCCTCGGGCTCGATCTCCTGGTCCACGTGAACCAGGAGGGCGTCGAGCGCGGCATCAATCCCTTCGATTCCGGCTCGTCGCTCCACACCCAGGTGATGAAGACCGAGGGCCTGAAGCAGGCTTTGAACAAGTGGCAGTTCGATGCCGCCTTCGGTGGCGCGCGGCGCGACGAGGAGAAGTCGCGCGCCAAGGAGCGCGTGTTCTCGTTCCGCACCGCGACCCATACCTGGGATCCGAAGAACCAGCGGCCGGAGCTTTGGCGGGTCTACAACACGCGCATCAGCAAGGGGGAGTCGATCCGGGTCTTCCCGCTCTCCAACTGGACCGAGCTCGACATCTGGCAATACATCCTGATGGAGCAGATCCCGATCGTGCCGCTCTATTTCGCCAAGCACCGGCCGGTCGTCGAGCGCGACGGCGCGCTCATCATGGTCGATGACGAGCGCATGAAGCTGCGCCCCGATGAGCAGGTCGAGCAGCGCCTGGTCCGCTTTCGCACCCTCGGCTGCTATCCGCTGACCGGTGCCATCGAGTCCGACGCCGACACGCTGGAGGACATCGTCGCCGAGATGTTCGCCGCGCGCACCTCCGAGCGCCAGGGCCGGGTCATCGACCACGACGAGAAGTCGTCCATGGAGAAGAAGAAGAAGGAAGGATACTTCTGATGGCCGTCGTCGAGACCGACCTCAAGACCGCCGAGCTCAAGGCCTATCTCGCGGCCCAGGAAACCAAGTCGTTCCTTCGGTTCTTGACCTGCGGCAGCGTCGATGACGGCAAATCCACCCTGATCGGCCGCCTGCTCTACGACACCAAGCTCCTGTTCGAGGACCAGCTGGCGGCGCTGGAGAAGGATTCCAAGAAGCACGGCACCACGGGAGACGACATCGACTTCGCCCTGCTGGTGGACGGGCTGGAGGCCGAGCGCGAGCAGGGCATCACCATCGACGTCGCCTATCGCTTCTTCGCCACCGACAAGCGCAAGTTCATCGTCGCCGACACGCCGGGTCACGAGCAGTATACCCGCAACATGGCGACCGGCGCCTCCAACTCGGATCTCGCCGTCATCCTGATCGATGCCCGGAAGGGCGTGCTGACCCAGACCCGGCGCCACGCCTATATCGTCTCGCTGCTCGGCATCCGGCATGTCGTGCTGGCCGTCAACAAGATCGACCTCGTCGATTACTCGGAGCCGATGTTCCGCGCCATCGTCGAGGACTTCCGCGAGTTCGCATCGCCGCTCGGGTTCGCCAGCCTGACGCCGATCCCGATCTCCGCGCGTTTCGGCGACAACGTGATGGCGAAGAGCGCCAACATGCCCTGGTATGACGGGCCGGCGCTGCTCCACCACTTGGAGACCATCGACGTCTCGACCGTCATGACGGACAAGCCGTTCCGCATGCCGGTGCAATGGGTCAACCGGCCCAATCTCGACTTCCGCGGCTTCTCGGGCACCATCGCCAGCGGCCGGGTGCGCGCCGGCGACGTGGTCGCGGTCGCGCGCTCGGGACGCACCAGCAGCGTCACCCGCATCGTCACCATGGATGGCGACGTGCCGGAGGCGATCGCCGGCGAGGCGGTCACTCTGACGCTCGCCGACGAAATCGACATCTCGCGCGGCGACGTGATCTGCGCGGCGACCGCGCGGCCCGAGGTCAGCGAGCAGTTCGCCGCCCACCTGCTGTGGATGGCGGACGAGGAGATGCTGCCCGGTCGCCCCTACATGCTGAAGATCGGCACCACCATGGTCCCGGCCCAGGTCACCGAGCTCAAGCACAAGATCGACGTCAACAGCTTGAGCCACGCCGCCGGCAAGACCCTGCATCTGAACGAGGTCGGCTACGCCAACATCTCGGTTAACCAGCCGATCGCCTTCGACTCCTATCACGACAACCGCGACACCGGCGGCTTCATCCTGATCGACCGCTTCAGCAACGCGACGGTCGGTGCCGGGATGATCGATTTCGGCTTGCGACGCGCGACCAACGTCCACTGGCAAGCCCTCGATGTCGCGAAGGCGAGCCGCGCCGCGATCAAGGGACAGAAGCCGGCAGCACTCTGGTTCACCGGCCTCTCCGGCTCCGGCAAATCCACCATCGCCAACCTGGTAGAGCGCGCGCTCCACGCCGAGGGCAAGCACACCTACATCCTCGACGGCGACAACGTGCGCCACGGCCTCAACCGCGACCTCGGCTTCACCGATGCCGACCGGGTCGAGAACATCCGTCGCGTCGCCGAGGCGGCGAAGCTGTTCGTCGATGCGGGCTTGATCGTGCTGGTCTCGTTCATCTCGCCGTTCCGCTCCGAGCGCCGCATGGCGCGCGAGCTCCTGCAGCCGGGCGAGTTCATCGAGGTGTTCGTCGACACGCCGATCGAGGTCTGCATGAAGCGCGATCCCAAGGGCCTCTATGAGAAGGCCAGGGCCGGCACCATCAAGCACTTCACCGGCATCGACAGCCCCTACGAGGCGCCCGAAGCCGCGGAGCTCACCTTGAAGACCGAGGAGGCGGACGCCGCGACCCATGCCTCGGCGATCGTCGCCTATCTCCGCCAGGCCGGCTACATCTGAGCCGCGCCGGAGCGCCCCGGGCCCCGATGCGCAAGCTGCGTAGCCGCGCGGCGCCGCTCCGGCGAGCAAGAGGGAAAGCGCCCGATCTTGCGCGGCGCATCGCCGGGAAGACGGCGAAGATCGGCGTCATCGGGCTCGGCTATGTCGGCCTGCCGCTCGCCTGCCTGTTCGCCGAGAGGGGCTTTCCGGTCACCGGCTTCGATATCGATGCCCGGAAGATCGATTCCCTGAAAGCGGGCCGCAGCTACATCAAGCATATCCCGTCGGCCCGCATTCGTGCGCAGACGCGCGCCGGGCGGCTCGAGGCCAGCAGCAATTTCGCCGGCTTGCGTGCGATGGACGCGATCCTGATCTGCGTGCCGACGCCGCTCACCAAGTTCCGCGAGCCGGATCTGCGCTTCGTCGTCGCGACCGGCGAGGAGGTGGCGGCGGCCCTGCGGCCCGGCCAGCTCGTGATTCTGGAATCGAGCACCTATCCCGGCACGACGACCGAGGTCCTGAAGCCGATCCTGGAGAAGACCGGGCTGAAGTCCGGCCGCGACTTCCATCTCGCCTATTCGCCGGAGCGCGAGGATCCGGGCAACCAGAGCTACGGCACCGCCTCGATCCCGAAGGTGATCGGTGGCGATGGCGCGGCGGCGCTGAAGCTCGCCAAGGCGCTCTACGACAGCGCGGTGGTGCAGACTGTGCCGGTCTCCTCGCCGGAAACGGCGGAGGCGATCAAGCTCACGGAGAACATCTTCCGGGCCGTCAACATCGCCATGGCCAACGAGATGAAGGTGATCTTCGACGCCATGGGGATCGACGTCTGGGAGGTGATCGAGGCGGCGAAAACCAAGCCCTTCGGCTTCATGCCCTTCTATCCCGGCCCCGGCCTCGGCGGCCACTGCATCCCGATCGATCCCTTCTATCTCACCTGGAAGGCGCGCGCGTTCGGCATCAACACGCGGTTCATCGAGCTTGCCGGCGAGATCAACACGCTGATGCCACACTACGTGATGGACCGGCTTGCGGAAGCGCTCAGCAGCCGGCTGGGCAAGGCGCTCAAAGGGGCGAAGATCCTGATGCTCGGCCTCGCCTACAAGAAGAACGTCGACGACATGCGCGAGAGCCCGGCCCTCACCCTGATCGAGCTCCTGGAGAAGGCGCAAGCCAAGGTCGAATACCACGACCCCTTCATCACGCGGATCAAGCCGTCCCGCGAACACGCGGCCCTTGCCGGGCGGCGCTCGGTGGCCTTGACGCCTAAGCGCGTCGCCGCGGCGGACGCCGTCCTCATCGTCACCGACCACGACCAGGTCGATTATGGCCTGATCGCTCGGCACGCCAGGCTGGTGGTCGACACCCGGAACGCCATGGCGCGCAACGCCGTCCGCAACGCCAAGGTCGTCAAGGCGTGAGAAGGACTGTCGCCGATCAGTCGGCAATTTGGCTAGCCGCAGCGTCATTGCTCTCGAATATGTTGAACTTAAGGCCTTGGCGTATGATCAGGTCGGTCGCAATGCGGAAGGTTGGAGATGCGGAGGCGGGGCAGTGACGCGTCCAGGAGCCAAAGATCGAACCGATGGCGAGCTCATGCCGCTGACGCCATGGCCAGGGATCGATCTCGATTCGATCAACTTCTCAAAGTACTTTCGTTCAACGAGCCTGGATTTTGGCATAAAGCTCTTCACGCGCGGCCCGCGCTCCGTGCCCGAACACAGCCACGAGAATATCCAAATCTCGATTCCTCTCGGTCCGACCGTGGCGCACGCCGCTTGGCGGTCAAGCAGCGGAGCATTGAAACACGCGATTGCGCATCACGGCCATGCGCTGGTCATTCCCGCGCAGAAGCGCCACGCCATTGCTTGGACACATCGGGCCTATTTTGCCAACCTGCATCTCTCGGCCGCGCTTGCCTGCAAGCAACGTGCGGGACCCTTGCGAGTTGTCGATCGTGCCGGCGAGGCTCACCTAATCGCCGACCCATTTCTGGCGCGGCTCGGAGAGATCATCGCGACGATGGCAGCGCAGAAATACGGGCTCGATGAATCCACCCTTGTCGCCCTCTCCGCAGTCGTCCAGTCGCATCTCATCAGCCCCTGCACCGAGGCGAGGCAGCACCTGGAGAGCTGCGGTCGCCTGGTGCAGGACAGTGCGCGTCGCCGCACGAACGAGCTCTCACCCGCGCAACTCCGTGCAGTGACGGCTGCCGTGCGCGACGATCTGGCGCGGAACTGGACCGTAGATGAGTTGGCGGCGCGCGTTGGCCGTTCGATCGGACATTTCTCGCGCGCCTTCCGGAGCACCACAGGCTCGCCGCCCCGGCAGTGGATCATTCAGCAGCGGATCGAACGCGCCCTGGATCGCCTCGCCAGGACGGCAGACGGGCTCGCGATCATCGCGCAGGACTGCGGTTTCAACGACCAGGCCCATTTCACCCGCACGTTTACCAGAGTCATTGGCACCAGCCCCGGAGTATGGCGTCGTCAGCACGCCGTGCGATGAGAGAAAATAAGCGCAGGTTTTGCCAAACCGCATCATGAATGTGCAAGGCGGCTGCGGATCGCGCTGTTAGCCTGTCCTCCTTCATGAGGAGCCCGCCCGTCATGAGATGATCCGTTCCGGGGCGGCACATAACTGTATTCATCAATGTTCCAAAGAGAGAACGCTATGAACGTGAAACGCGCCGCGCTCGAAGCGCCGCGGCCGATGCGGTGCTCATCGTCACCGACCACGACAGTGTCGACTACGTCCTCGTCGGCAAACGCGCGAAGCTGATTATCGATACCCGCAATGCCATGGCCCGCAAGGCCGCCGGCAACAGCAGGGTCATCAAGGCGTAGCGGGATTGTCGCCATCGAGTCGACAGACTTGCTACCAAGGTATAGTTGTTTCCGGCTTCAGCAGCGTTCAAACTCCCCGATATTCCGACGGCAAGTCAGCCCCCCTCAGCAGCGAGGGCGGCGCGCGGATGCGCGCTTGGCCCGATGACTTCGCGAAACCCAACCAAACCTGGAGAACGAAGATGAGCAAGGAAAAGCTCGAAGTCCTTACCCCGCAGAATTCGCAGCTGATCTTCATCGACCACCAGCCGCAGATGGCATTCGGGGTGCAGTCGATCGACCGGCAGGCGCTGAAGAACAATGCCGTCGGCCTCGCCAAGGCGGCGAAGATCTTCAAGATCCCGACCATCATCACCACGGTCGAGACCGAGGGTTTCTCCGGCTATACCTATCCGGAGCTGCTTGACGTCTTCCCGGACACCAAGTTGCTCGAGCGCACCTCGATGAACTCCTGGGACGACCAGAAAGTGCGCGACGCCTTGAAGGCCAACGGCCGCAACAAGGTCGTCGTCTCCGGCAACTGGACCGAGGTCTGCAACACCACCTTCGCACTCTCGGCCATGCTCGAGGGCGGCTACGAGATCTACATGGTGTCGGACGCGTCGGGCGGCACCACCAAGGAGGCGCACGACATGGCGATGCTGCGCATGATCCAGGCCGGCGTCGTTCCCGTGACCTGGCAGCAGGTGCTCTTGGAGTGGCAGCGCGACTGGGCGCGCAAGGACACCTACGACGACGTCATGGCGGTGGTGCGCGAGCATTCCGGCGCCTATGGCATGGGCGTCGACTACGCCTACACCATGGTCCACAAGGCGCCGCAGCGGACCAAGACCAAGCATGAGGCGCTGGCGGCGGTCCCCGCTCGGGCTCCCAAGGCGGCGCAGTGATCGTCGCGCGTTGCGGCGGCAGCTAGCGGCCGACGGCATGTGGGAGATCGTCGCCATGAAGCCTTACCTTGTCTCGCTCGGCGCCGGCATCCTGGTCGGCGTCGTCTATAGCCTCCTCAACGTGCGATCACCGGCGCCGCCGGTGATCGCTCTCGTCGGCCTGCTCGGCATGCTGGCCGGCGAGCAGATCGTGCCGATCGCTAAACGCATGTTCTCCGACCAGCCGGTCACCACCGGTTGGCTGAAGCGGGAATGTGCCCCGCATGTGCTTGGCAGCCTGCCGGTCGGCGAATCCGCGAAGCCGGCCAAGCTTGATGATCACGCCTAAAGATCACGCCTGAGAGGAGTGTCGCCATGGAACCGAACCTGATCCTCACCAACGGCAAGTTCACTACCCTCGACCGTGCCAATCCGGCGGCCAGTGCGGTCGCCATCGCCGACGGCCGGTTCGCCGCGGTCGGCGAGCCGGAGGAGATCCTGGCGCTGAAGGGATCGAAGACCAAAGTGGTCGACCTCAAGGGCCGGCGCGCGCTGCCGGGTCTGATCGACAACCATCTCCACATCATCCGCGGCGGATTGAACTTCAACATGGAGCTGCGCTGGGACGGCGTGCGCTCGCTCGCCGATGCGATGGCAATGCTGAAGGCCCAGGTCAAGATCACCCCGCCGCCGCAATGGGTCCGCGTCGTGGGCGGCTTTACCGAGCATCAGTTCGCCGAGAAGCGCCTTCCCACCATCGACGAGCTGAACCAGGCAGCGCCGGAGACGCCGGTCTTCATCCTGCATCTCTATGACCGCGCCATCCTGAACGGCGCCGCGCTCCGCGCCGTCGGCTACACCAAGAACACGCCGAACCCGCCGGGCGGTGAGATCATCCGCGATGCTCAGGGTAATCCCACCGGCCTGCTGCTGGCGAAGCCGAATGCCGGCATCCTCTATGCAACCTTGGCCAAGGGGCCGAAGCTGCCCTTCGACTACCAGGTCAACTCGACCCGACATTTCATGCGCGAGCTCAATCGCCTCGGCGTCACCGGCGCGATCGATGCCGGCGGCGGGTTCCAGAACTATCCCGAGGACTATGCCGTCATCCAGAAACTCTCGGATGAAGGCCAACTCACCATCCGCATCGCCTACAATCTCTTCACCCAGAAGCCGAAGGGCGAGAAGGACGACTTCCTCCACTGGACCCAGACCTCCAAATACAAGCAGGGCAACGACTATTTCCGCCACAACGGTGCCGGCGAGATGCTGGTGTTCTCGGCGGCGGATTTCGAGGACTTCCGCCAGCCGCGTCCGGACATGCCGCCGGAGATGGAGGGCGAGCTCGAAGGCGTGGTGCGGATCCTGGCCGAGAATCGCTGGCCCTGGCGCCTGCACGCGACCTACGAGGAGACCATATCCCGCGCCCTCGATGTCTATGAGAAGGTGAACAAGGACATCCCGCTCGCCGGCTTGAACTGGTTCTTCGACCACGCCGAGACCATCTCGGACCGGTCGATCGACCGGATCGCGGCCCTGGGCGGCGGCATCGCCATCCAGCACCGCATGGCTTATCAGGGCGAATATTTCGTCGAGCGTTACGGGGCCCGCGCTGCCGAAGCGACGCCGCCGGTCGCGAAGATGCTCTCGAAGGGCGTCAAAACCTCCGCCGGCACCGACGCGACCCGCGTCGCTTCCTACAATCCCTGGGTCTCGCTCGCATGGCTGGTCACCGGCAAGACGGTCGGCGGGCTCAAGCTCTATCCGCGCGCCAACTGTCTCGACCGCGAGACGGCCTTGCGCATGTGGACCGAGAACGTCACCTGGTTCTCCAACGAAGAAGGCAGGAAGGGCCGCATCGCCCAAGGCCAGCTCGCCGATCTCATCGTGCCGGATCGCGACTATTTCGGCTGTGCGGAGGACGAGATCGCCGACATCGCTTCGGATCTCACCATGGTCGGCGGCCGGATCGTCTACGGCGCCGGCAACTTCTCCGATCTCGCCGAGGCGGCACCGCCGCCGGCCATGCCCGACTGGTCGCCGGTGCGGCGCTACGGCGGATACGGCGCCTGGGGTGACACCAGGGCCGACACGGCCGCGCAGCGCGTCGCTGCGGCATCCTGCGGCTGCGACCATGGCTGCACGATCCATGGTCACGACCACGCCCGGGCCTGGAGCCACAACGCGCCGGTGTCCGATCTCAGGGACTTCTGGGGCGTGCTGGGCTGCGCGTGTTGGGCGGTGTGACATGGTGCGCCGCGCCGACTTCGGGCCGGCGGCGATCGGCGCGCTGTTGCGCTCGCCGGCCTTCCTGGCGGCCGCGCGGGCGGCTCTGACCTGCGCCTACTGGTGGGGCGGGATCGCAAAACTGCTGAACTTCGAGGGGGCGCTCGCGGAGGCGCAGCATTTCGGGCTCCAGCCGGCCTGGCTCGTCGTCATCGCGACCATCGCCGTCGAGCTCGGCGCTTCGATCCTGCTGATCCTCGGGCACTGGGTCTGGCTCGCCGCCGGCGCACTGGGCGTCTTCACCGCCGTCGCGACCCTGATCGCTCATAGCTTCTGGACGATCGCGGATCCAATGGCGCGCATGACCGCGCTCAACACGTTCCTCGAACATATCGGGCTGATCGGCGGGTTGGCGCTGGCGGCGGCCCTCGCCGAATGTCGGCGAGCGGCGCCATGAGCGAGGCTCCGGTCTCTGCGACCAACCAGGCGCCCCCGCCGCAGGCCGGCGCCCATCCGCCGGTTTCGATCGCAATCCAGACCATCGGCGTCTGCGTCGTCGCCATGGTCGGATCGAGTGTCTCCTCGCAGCTGGTCGACCTCGCGATCGCCGATGTCGGCGGCGCCTTCTCGGTTTCCGCCGACCAGGCGTCCTGGATCGCCTGCGTCGCCACCATGGCCGAAGTGGCGGCCATTCCCATCGCCGCGATCCTGGTGCGCGCCCTCTCGTTGCGCACGGTCGTCATTTGCGCGGCCGGGATCTACGCGCTCGCTGCGTTGGGCGACCTCGGCGTCGCCGACGCGGCCGGACTTCTCGTCGTCCGCGCGGTGCAAAGCTTCGCCGGCGGCATCCTTTCGGTGCTGCTCTTTGTCTCGGTCATGGCGACCCTGCCCGCCGGACCGAGGCGTGGCATCGGCCTCACCGTCTTCGCCTTCGCCTCGACCGCACCGGGTGCCTTCGCCGCATCAGTGGGGGCATCCCTGACCGAGCGCTTCGGCTGGCAGGGCCTCTACGGCTTCGATCTGGGCTGGTCCCTGCTGGTCGTCGGGTTGGCCGCCTGGATGTTGCGCCCGTCGCCGCCGGTGATGCGGCTTTCGGAGATCGACTGGCCGGGTTACCTGCTGCTCGCGACCGGTTGCGCCGCCTTGATCCTGTTCTTGAAGCAGGGCGATCGCTTCTTCTGGTGGGATAGCCCGACGATCGTGCAGGCCGGACTCTTCGCCGCGACGATTCTTCCGATCTCCATAGCCGTGCTGCTCCGGGGCAAGCGTCCGCTGCTGGATCTGTCCCTGCTCCTGAAGCCCTCCTTCGGCTGGGCCGTCGTGATCGCCACGTTCTATCGCTTCGGCCTGGTCATGACGGCCTTCGTCGTTCCGCAGGCCCTGGTCCGGCTGCAGGGCTTTCGCATGCCGGAGATCGCCGACGCGAACATCTGGATGCTCTGGGCGGAATGCATCGCCTTTCCGCTGGCATGGTTCTGGGCCTCCCGCTGGGACGCCCGTCTTCCCTTGTCGCTGGGTCTCGCGCTGTTCGCGATCGGGGCCGCACTCGCCAGCCGTCTTACGCCCGCCTGGCAGGCGGCGGATTTCCGCCTCGCCCTGATCGCGATCGGCTTCGGCCAGGGCCTGTTCCTGGTGCCGACCCTGTTCTACGCCACGCGCGACGTGGCACCCACGCAAGGGCCGACCGCGGCAGCGTTGTTCAACCTCAGCCGGGTCGGCGGCCAGGTGTTCGGCATCGCGGTCATCGGATCCCTCATCACCTGGCGCGAGAAGTTCCACTCCGCGATCCTGGTGGATCGCCTCGACAACCCGAGCGCCGATCTCACCGATCGCCTGAACGGGCTTATCGGTCTCTTTACCGGCGCTTCCGGAGATCGCGGGCTTGCCGAGCTGCAGGCATGGAAGTCGCTCGCGGGATCGGCTTCGATCCAGGCCTACACGCTGGCCTTCGCCGATGCCTTCGTCATCGTCGCCCTGGTGCTCGCCGCATCCGCGTTCCTGGTGCCGATGCTGCCGCCACTGCGCGACCGCCTCCGGACGCGTCCGCCGACGAGTGCCGATGCGCTTGCTTCCGGCCGGCCGGCATGATCGCGGGGATGAAGCGCGTCCTGGTGGCGCTCGGCCTGATCGCGGCCGCCGCGGCCGCGGCCTTCTTCGGCTGGCGCTGGTACGACGGCGCGCGCGACGTCCAGATCACCGACGACGCCTATGTCCGCGGCGAGATCACCAACATCAGTTCGAGGGTCACGGGCTATGCGGTGGAGATCCTGGTGGACGACAACATGCCGGTCAAGGCGGCACAGGTGCTCGTGCGGATCGACCCCCGCGACTTCCGCATGAACGTGGAGAAGGCCCAGGCCGCGCTCGATCAGGCGAATGCGGGCCTGGCCGAGATCGGTGCTCAACGCGCGCTGCAAAACTCGAAGATCCTGGTCGCCGAGGCGGCCCTGCGTTCGGCGCAGGCGCAGACCAAGAACGCCGCGCTTGCCCTCGGGCGCGCGACTTCGTTGGCCGCGAAGAGCTTCGCGAGCCAGGCCACCGTCGATGCCGACACCGCCGCCGCCGCCCAGATGCGCGCGGCCGTCGACCAGGCGCAGGCCGAGATCGCCTTCGAACATGAACAGCTGGCGGTGATCGATTCCAACGAGGCGGTGGCGCGAGCCGCGGTCGCCGCTGCGCAAGCGGCATTGCTCGCGGCGAAATTCGCGCTCGACGATACCGAGATCTGGGCGCCGATCGACGGTGTCATCGCCAACCGCAAGACCCGGGTCGGCGAGTACGTGACCGCCGGGAGCCGCATGATGTCGATCGTGCCGACCGGCAACCTTTGGATCGAGGCCAACTACCGCGAGACTCAGATCGGGCGGATGAAGATCGGCGACCCGGTGCGCATCGGGATCGATGCCTATCCGGGAAAGGCGCTGTGCGGCTATGTCGAATCGATCGCGCCGGCCTCCGGCTCGGAGTTCGCCTTGATTCCGCCGGACAACGCCACCGGCAACTTCACCAAGATCGTGCGCAGGGTCACCGTCCGCGTCCGCTTCAACGCCCGCGAAGCGGGCGCCGCCCTGGCGCGGCCGGGCATGTCGGTCGAGACTGCCATTGCGGTCTCGACCGAAGGCGACGTCCCTGCGGCGACCCGCGCGCGCGGGATCGGCTGCGCCTTCGATCCGGGCCTCGACATCTTCGCCCGTCCGCTCACCCAATTGCCCGATCATCCCGGGCTGGGACGCGCCCGCCCGCAAGGGAGCGAAGGGACGCAGATCCCTTCCGGATCGCCGCAGTAGCCGGTCGCGGACCGTGGTGCCAGGGTGGTCAAGGCCTAGCCAGGAATTGTCGCCATATGGGCAACAATCTGGCTACGGAACGTCTGATTGTTTCCGCTCCTCCGAAAACCCAGCTTGTGTGCTGCGTCGAGCGGTCGCGCCGCGACTGCCGCCAAAGCTCATCGGAGGAGATGAACACATGTCCAGCACGACCTTGCCCGACCTTGCCCTGGCCCGCCCCGCGGCGAAGCCCGTGGTTCCGGCCTTTGCCGCGATCCAGAACGCCCTTTCGCCTTTCGCCGAGCCGCTCGTCCGCGTCGCGACCGGTCTCTTCCTGGCGCCGCATGGCGCACAGAAGCTGTTCGGCGCCTTCGGCGGCTACGGCATCGAGGCGACCGGCCAGTTCTTTGCCAGCAAGCTCGGCCTCCCCACCTCGTTCGCTCTGCTCGCCGGCCTGATCGAGTTTGTCGGCGGCATCGCCCTGGCGCTCGGCCTCCTGACTCGCGTCGCCGCCGGCTTCGTGGTCGGCCTGATGGCGGTCGCGGTCCTCGCGGTGCATCTTCCCAACGGCTACTTCTGGACCGACGGCGGCTTCGAATACCCG
>DATKMF010000117.1:0-20597 GCA_035542015.1 Candidatus Cybelea sp. | reverse complement strand
GGACGACATCCACTGGATGGGCGGCTGCCTGCTCAACGACAATCTCTGGTGGGGCGCCATCATGCTGACCTATCAGGCGCGCCCCGCCGATCCCGAGCTCTATGGCCAAGGCTGGCGCGACAACTGGAAGCGGCGGCTGGAAGCGATGCCGTTCTGGCCGGCGCTCTGGCTGAAGCACCAACGCCGCGATGCCTATTGGCAACACGGCTCGGTCTGCGAGGATTGGTCGGCGATCGAGGTTCCGGTCTTCCTGGTCGGCGGCTGGGTCGATGCCTATACCAACGCGATCCCACGCATGCTCGAGCATCTCAAGGTGCCGCGGAAGGCGGTGATCGGCCCCTGGGCGCATCTCTATCCGCAGGACGGCGCGCCGGCACCGGCGATCGGCTTCCTGCAAGAAGCGGTGAAGTGGTGGGATCGCTGGCTGAAGGGCGCCCAGAACGGCGTCGATCGCGAGCCGATGCTGCGCGCCTGGCTGCAGGATTGGGCGCCGCCGGTCGGTACGCGCACGGCGCATCCCGGCCGCTGGGTGGCGGAGCCGAGCTGGCCGAGCCCGAGCATCGTCCGCAAGAAGCTCTTTCTCAACGCTGACCAGGCACTCGCGATCGGGCCGAGCGCCGCGAAGCCGATGACCGTCCGCTCGCCGCTCCATGTCGGCCAAGCCTGCGGCGAATGGATGGGGGCGGGGTGTCCTGGCGAGCAGCCGACCGACCAGCGCGTGGACGATGCCTTCTCCCTGGTGTTCGACGGCGCGCCGCTGGCGACGCCCCTGCAAATCCTGGGCGCGCCGGAGCTCGATCTGTTCATTTCCTCGGATAAGCCGGTCGCGCAGATCGCGGTGCGCCTGAGCGATGTCGCGCCGGACGGTGCCGCGCTGCGCGTGAGCTACCAGGTGCTGAACCTCACCCACCGCGACAGCCATGCCAATCCGGAGGCACTGGAGCCGGGCAAGCAATACCGCGTGCGGGTCAAGCTCAACGACTGCGGGCATCGGTTCGCCGCCGGGCATCGCATCCGGATCGCGATCTCGACCGGCTATTGGCCGCTGATCTGGCCGGCGCCCGAATGGGCAAGCCTGACGATTCTCGCCGGAGAGAGTCGGTTGATTCTCCCGGTGCGCAAGCCGCAGCCGGAGGATGGGGCAAATCCCTTCGCCGAGCCCGAAATGGCGCCGCTGACGCCGACCACCAGCCTTTCCGAAGGCCGTACCGAACGCAGCTTCAGCTATGACGCCGTCAACGAGCGCGCGCTCTACGTGACGGATGTGGATGGCGGCGTGTTCGGCGGCGGCATGCAGCGCTTCGACGAGATCGGCACCGCCCACAACCAGCGCATCCGCCGTGAGCTCTGCATCGCGCCGGACGATCCCTCGAGCGCCACCTACCGGATCACCGAAAGCTACGTCCTGCAGCGTCCCGGATGGGACATCCGGATCGAAGTCAGCTGCGGCATGTCGGCGACCCCCGAGGCTTTTCGGATCGAGGGCACGCTCGAAGCCTTCGAATCCGGGACAAGCTTCGCGCGCCGCGAATGGCGCGAGGACATTCCCCGCGACCTCGTCTAGGCCGCTACCTCGCCGGCCATTCCGTCCTGGAACGTTCCCAGCATGTGCCGGTTGATTCCGCTGACATGCGTATGGGAGGTCGCCATGGAACGGGAGATCCGCCGCTTCTATCCCGAGGAGAGGATGATCATCCTGGCCGAGCAGCGCCGCGAATGGCGCGCCGGCCTCTGCGCCGTGCTGCTGGTCGGCGGCGCGGCCCTTGCCAGCTGGCTCGCGCTCTCCGCACCGCAGGGCGCCGCCGATCTCGGCGAATCCGTCGTTCCGGCGGCCAATGCAGCGACGCTGTTCGCCGAGCAGCCATCAAAGCGGGAGATGCGGACTGGCGCCGAACCGATCGAGGTCGCGCAGGGGACGAGCGCGCCGGTCACCAGCGGCGACATCATGAAGTTGCAGATCAGGCTGAAATCCCTGGGCTACGATCCCGGTCCGCAGGACGGCAAGGCCGGCCCCAGGACCATGGCGGCGCTCAACGCCTATCGCAAGTCCCTCGGCCTGAAGCCGACGGATTCGCTCGACCGGCAGGCCGTCGCACCGCTGATGCCCTAACGGCTCGTCCGCACGGGGTTCGCCCGCACGGGGTTGGTCCGCGCGAGGTTAGTCCGAACGGGGGCAGCCATTCTCCACAGAAGAGGAGCGCCCCGATGATGGGCCATATCTACGTCGTCCAGCCGTTGATCGCCTTGATCGCGGGAATCCTGATCCTGATCGTCCCGCGGATCCTCAACTATGTCGTAGCGCTCTACCTCATCGTCGTCGGCCTCATCGGACTCCTCACCGCGTTCAGCGTTCCCGCGCCGTAGCGTCGCCATCGCGCGATCTCGAACGAGCTCCAACGGGTTTCAGGATTGGTGGAGTAGGGGAGCCGGCCTAGTAGGCGCTGGCCCGGTTCAGCGTCTCGATCTCCTCCGCGGAGAGCTTCAGCCGCATCGCCTTGATGAGATCGTTCATCTGCTCGATGCTCGTGGCGCTCACGATCGGCGCGGTGATACTCGGCCGCGCGATGAGCCAGGCGACTGCGACCTGAGCCGGGGTCGCCTTCCGTGCAGCGGCCACGTCATCCAGCGCCTTCAGGATGCGGAAGCCACGCTCGTTCAAATATTCGCCCATGTCCTCGCCGCGCGGGCTCTTGCCGAAATCCGCCTCGCTGCGGTACTTGCCGGTGAGAAATCCGCTGGCGAGCCCGTAATAGCTGATCACCCCGATCCGCTCCGCACGGCACAGCGGCTCGAGATCGCTCTCGTAGCCCTTCCGCGCATAGAGATTGTATTCCGGCTGCAGGCTCTCATAGCGGGGAAGCCCGCTGCGGGCACTGATCGAAAGCGCTTCGCGCAACCTTTCAGTCGTGAAGTTGGAGGCACCGATCGCCCGGACCTTGCCGGCCTTGATCAGAGCGGCATAGGCGCCAAGCGTCTCCTCCTGCGGTGTCTCGAGATCGTCGCGGTGCGACTGATAGAGGTCGATGGTGTCGGTCTGCAGCCGGCGCAGGGAATCCTCGACGGCGCGGGCGATATAGGCCGCCTTCAACCCCTTGCGACCCTCGCCCATATCCGAGCCGACCTTGGTGGCGATGATCATCGCATCGCGGTTGGCGCGGCTCTTGAGCCATTTTCCAAGGACGGTTTCTGACTCGCCGCCTTTGTGCCCAGGCGCCCAGGTCGAATAGACATCGGCCGTGTCGACGAAGTTGCCGCCGGCTGCGGCGAAGTCGTCGAGAACCGCGAAGGAGGCTTTCTCGTCGGCCGTCCAGCCGAAGACGTTGCCGCCGAGGCAAAGCGGCGAGACCTTGAGTCCGCTGCGGCCGAGTTCTCGCAGTTCCATGTCCGGCTCCTATGGTTGGCCCGAGAGACGAGCAGCCGCGGCCGTCTGCGTCAAGCCGAGAGGCGATCAGCGCCGGGCGGATTGGCTGATCGGGATGGCGCGGGGCGGGAGGTCGGCCCAGATCTCCGGGGTCCTGGAATGGAAGGCGAAGCCGAGCTTCAGGCTCTCGGCGATCCGTCTTGCCTTCTCGACGAAGGCCTTGGCGAGGATGGGGGAGAACAGCTCCCGGGCCGTCGCCTCGAACAGGCTCAGCCATTCGGCGAAGTGATGAGGCTCGATCCCTTCGATCCGCACATGGGCGGGAATCGGCCGGCCCTTGTAGCGCCCGCTGGTCAGCATGACCGACGACCAGAAATCGCACATCAGCTTCAGATGCGGGTGCCAATCGGGGCCGATCACGCGCTCGAAGATTGGCCCGAGCAGGGCGTCGCGGCGGATCTTGGCATAGAAGCTCGCCACCAGATGCTCGATCTCGGCTTCGGTGGGATGGACGCGGTCTTGGGCGGTCATGGGAACTGGGTATTTGAAGGTTGCCGTCGCCCAAAATGAAGGGTGCGAGGGCCGCACAGGCAAGCCCGTTCGGCATTCCGCGACAATGGGTTGCAGGGCAGACCGGCGGGAGGCGATGGTGCTGCCGATAGGAATTGAACCTACGACCCCGTCCTTACCAAGGACGTGCTCTACCCCTGAGCTACGGCAGCCCGCAAAAAGCGCGCGGAACATGCCACGCGGTCCCCAGCGCCGCAACCCCTGATGCATTTTGGTCGCAGAACCAAGGAGAGGCTCGCCGGCTTCACAGTTTTGCCTGCCAATTCATAGCCTTGCCAAGATTTGGTCATGGTTCCGTCACGGCCTGGGGATACCCAGTGCGATGGGCGTGCGATAGGGGTGATTCGCTATGACCAAGTTGAAGTCCTGGCTCCGCCGACGCCGCTGGCGCAAGCAGCATCGAGCCGATATCAAGGCCTTCCTTCGATTCCAGTCGGAGCGCACAGCGCGCCGGCGCGCGGCTCAGCACTGAGCGGAGTTTCCAGTGCACGACAGGATTGCCATAATTTCAACGACTTGCTAAGGCTTGCTTCGGCGATGACTTTGCGCCGAGACGGTTTTGATCGCGAGCCCGTAACCTGAGCAAATCCACCGTTCCGCCGACCAGCCCCCAGCGCGGCGCGCCGACGCCCAGAGCCGACTCGCCCGAAGCACGTCGGCAGCGGGAAGCGGACGCGCTTCGCGAGAACTTGCGCCGGCGCAAAGCGCAACAGCGTGCCAGGGAACGGGGCAACCAGAATCCTTGAGCGGCGGGGCGGCCTTCAGTAAAACCCGCCGGCCGTGGAGAGCAGCGTGCAGAATGGGCCTGTGCGGGCCATCATTCTCATAACGTGCAGCGCCGAATCGCACACCGGTGGATAATGCGATACGGCGCCTTGAGCGCAGCGAGTGTTGTCAGTCAGAGCTAGGGAACACATGGACAAGATACGGATACGCGGTGGCCGGCCCCTGCAGGGCGCGATTCAGATCAGCGGGGCCAAGAACGCCGCCCTGCCCTTGATGGCGACCTGCCTGCTCACGGACCAGGAGGTGCGGCTCGACAACATACCGGATCTCGCCGACATCACCACCATGTCGAACCTCCTGGTGCAACACGGCGCCGAAGTGACGACGCGGCAGACGGCGAAGCAGCGCTCGATCATCCTCAATGGCGCCGGAGTCAATGACACCACGGCGCCCTACGACCTCGTGCGCAAGATGCGGGCTTCGGTGCTCGTGCTGGGCCCGCTGGTCGCTCGCCATGGCCAGGCGCGGGTCTCGCTGCCCGGCGGCTGCGCCATCGGGACGCGGCCGGTCGATCTTCACATCAAAGGGCTGCAGCAGCTCGGCGCCGAGATCGAGCTGAAGGACGGCTATGTCGTCGCCCATGCCCCGCATGGATTGAGCGGCGCCGAGATCACCTTCCCGAAGGTCTCCGTCGGCGCCACCGAGAATCTGCTGATGGCGGCCAGCTTGGCCAAAGGCGAGACCACGCTGATCAACGCGGCGCGCGAGCCCGAGATCACCGATCTCGCGCGCTGCCTCGTTGCGATGGGTGCCAGGATCGATGGCATCGGCAGCAACACATTGCGGGTCACCGGCGTCGAGCGCCTGGGCGGCACAACCCATCGCGTGGTCGCCGACCGGATCGAGGCGGGCACCTATGCGATGGCCGCCGCCATCACGGGCGGCGAGCTCGACCTCGTGGGCGTCGAGCCGGAGCTGATCGCCGCGCCCGCCGCGAGCCTTGCCCAAGCCGGCGTCGAGATCAAGGAAACCGAGCGCGGGATCCATGTCAGCCGCTCCAACCAGGCGCTGACCGGCGTCGATGTGATGACCGAGCCCTATCCCGGCTTCCCAACCGATCTGCAGGCCCAGATGATGGCGCTGATGACGACGGCGGAAGGCGCCTCGATGATCACCGAGACCATCTTCGAGAACCGCTTCATGCATGTGCCGGAGCTCATGCGCATGGGTGCCAGCATCAACGTGCACGGCGCCTCGGCGATGGTGCGCGGCGTCAGGCGCTTGACCGGGGCCCCGGTGATGGCCACCGATCTCCGCGCCAGCGTCTCGCTGGTGCTCGCAGGGCTCGCCGCGGAAGGCGACACGGTTCTCAACCGCGTCTATCACCTTGATCGCGGATATGAACGCCTCACCCAGAAGCTGGCGGCCTGTGGGGCCGAGATCGAGCGCCTGGCCGACGCGGCAGCCGAGTAGAGAGAGACGTAAGGGGCGAAGGCAATGGACCGGCGGCCGATGCGGCTGATGGCGAAGGACGCCGAGGACCTGGCGGTCGTTGCCTCGTGTCTGCAGGACGCGCTGGTCCCGCTTGCCGAGATGCAGTTCCTAAGGGCGGAGCAGCGCTTTGTCATGCTGCTCAACCGATACCGCTGGGAACGCCTCGCCGAAGGCGACAGCGCTGGGGCGGATGCAAGCTTCGCGGATGCCGACGCGGGGGGCGCCAATCAGCGCATCAACAGCGGTCTTTGCATCGATCGGGTGACGGCCGTCCGGAGCCGCGGGCTCGATCGCGCCAAGCCTGGGCGATTCCTGTCCCTGATGACCATGGGCCTGGACGGGCCGCACCGGCTGAACCTGCTCTTCTCCGGCGGCGGCGCCATTCAGCTCGAGATCGAGGAGCTCAATCTGTTCCTGCAGGACCTCGGCGAAGCCTGGCCCACCCAATGGCGCCCCGATCACGCGCTCGGTGCCGCGGGCGCCACGAAAGGGAAGGGCTGACGATGGGTCGGACCAGCAACGAGCCCTTCGTCATCGCCCTGCCGAAAGGGCGCATCCTCGGCGAGGCGATGCCGCTTCTGGGCCGCGCCGGCATAGAGCCGGAGCCCGATTTCGCCAATGAGAACTCGCGCGCGCTGCGTTTCAAGACCAGCGTGCCGGAGATCGAACTGATCCGCGTGCGGAGCTTCGACGTCGCGACCTTCGTTGCCTTCGGCGCGGCGCAGTTCGGGATCGCCGGCAATGACGTGCTGATGGAGTTCGACTATCCGGAGATCTACGCGCCGGTCGACCTCGGCATCGGCCGCTGTCGCCTCGCGGTCGCCGAGCCGGCTGAGCTCTCGGCGACCGATGATCCGAGCCGATGGTCGCATATTCGGGTCGCCACCAAGTATCCCAACATCACACGCGTGCATTTCGCATCGCGCGGCGTCCAGGCGGAATGCATCAAGCTGCAAGGTGCGATGGAGCTGGCGCCGACGCTCGGCCTCTGCCGTCGCATCGTCGATCTGGTCTCGACGGGTGCCACGCTGAAGGCGAACAACCTAGTCGAGATCGAGACCATCGCCACGGTCACCTCGCGCCTGATCGTCAACCGCGCTGCGATGAAGACCTATCCCCGCGAGGTCGGCGGCTGGGTGGAGCGCTTCCGCGCCGCCGCGGCTGCGGCCTAGCCGCCCGGGGCCGGCCGCTTGACCAGTCGGGACGGGCAGCAGCCGGCCGCAAAGCGCCACTGCATCGTCAAGGTGGAGCTCGACGAGGACAGCACCGCACGTCGCACGCCGGAGGTGGAGCAGGAGCGAGCGGTGGCGATCTTCGACTTGATCGAGGAGAACCACTTCGCGCCGGCGATCGACCATGAAGGCCCCTATCATCTGCGGCTCTCCATCGAGGAGAACCGGCTGGTCTTCAACATCCGTGACACGCATGACCGAGAGTTGCATCGCTTCATCCTGTCGCTGACGCCGTTCCGGCGCATCGTCAAAGAGTATTTCGACGTCTGCGACAGCTACTACCGCGCCATCCGCACCGCATCGCCGTCGCAGATCGAAGCGATCGACATGGGCCGGCGCGGCCTGCACAACGAGGGTTCGGAAATTCTGCAGGAGCGGCTGAAGGGCAAGGTCGATATCGATTTCAATACGGCGCGCCGGCTCTTCACGCTGATCTGCGCCCTCCATTTCCGCACCTGAGGCCCATGGCCAACGGGCTTCCCGGCGCTGTGCTCTTCTGTTGCACCCAGAATGCCATCCGCTCGCCGATGGCCGAGGGCATGCTGAAGCAGCTTCTCGGCAAGCGGATCTACGTGGATTCGGTCGGCGTCCGCGCCGGCGAGATCGACCCTTTCGCGGTCGCCGCCATGGACGAGATCGGCATCGACCTCTCCAAGCACAAACCGAAGACCTTCGACAATCTCGAGGACAGCTCCTTCGACCTCATCATCTCCTTGTCGCCGGAGGCGCAGCACAAGGCGGTCGATATGACCCGCACCATGGCCTGCGAGGTGGAGTTCTGGAACACTTTCGACCCCTCGATTGTTGAGGGCTCGCGGGAACAACGCATGGATGCCTATCGCGAGGTGCGCGATGGCCTGATGCGCCGCATCCGCGAACGCTTTCCGACAGCCGGCGCCCCGAAGATTTGAGGCCAAAATAAGGCCGAGCTCAGGGGTACGACGGTGCGTCGGATCATTCCTTCTCCGATTCATCCGGTCACAAACTCTTGACCCGATTTCCAGCCTTTCCAGCGCAGTGAGACTCCGTGCTCGTCCGTTGATGGTGCGCCAGAGTGGCGAACCGTTGGGTGTGACCATGTCTCTTAGACTGAAATCGAAGCTGTTCGGCGCCTTCTCCGCTTTCGTTCTCGCGAGCGGTCCGGTGCTTTCTCTCCCGCAGGCCCAGGCGCAATCCGACCAGGCGCAATCCGACCAGGACCCGCCGACGTCGGTCGCGCGCATTGCGGAAATGACGGGAACGGTGTCTTTCCACGCACCGGGATCCCAGGACTGGCAGGCGGCCACCCTGAACTATCCGCTGCCGCCGGGCGCCGGTGTCTGGGCCGAGGCTCGCTCCCACGCCGCGGTCGATATTCCTGGGGCGCGCGTGCACCTCGACGGCGCCAGCGATCTCGAAGTGACCAACCTCGTTCCACAGTCGGCGACGCTCAACGTGCCGCAGGGCGCGGTGATCCTACGCGTCTATCCGGGTGTGTCCGGGCAGACTTTCGAAGTGGATACCCCTCATGGTGCGGCGCGCATCGCCCAGCCGGGTGAATACGAGGTTGTGGCGGGCGACGACCAGCATCCGATGACCGTTTCGGTCCTCGATGGCGCGGCGCAGATGGTGGGCCAGACGGCCAATCTCACGCTGCAGGCCGGCCAGCGCGGTACCATCGCGCCCGACAACAGCTCGACCGTCGATCGCGTGCAGCAGGACGATTTCATCGGCATGGTGCAGGGGGAGGAGCGGAGCTATACCGCCGCCGCACAGCAGTCGGCGCAATACGTGCCGCCGCAGGAAACCGGATACCAGGATCTCTCGCGCTACGGCCAATGGCAGCAGTCGCCGCAATACGGGGCGATCTGGTATCCGTCCGCCGTTGCCGGAGACTGGGCCCCTTATCGCTATGGCCATTGGGTCTTTGTGGCACCCTGGGGCTGGACCTGGGTCGATGACGCGCCCTGGGGCTTCACGCCGTTCCACTACGGCCGCTGGATCCAGGTCGGCGCGCGCTGGGGCTGGTGCCCCGGCGTCCGCGTCGAGCGACCGGTCTATGCTCCGGCGCTGGTCAGCTTCTTCGGCAATATCGGCGGCGTGGGCATCGACGTCTCGCTGGGCTGGGTGCCGCTCGGCCCGGAGGAGGTCTACGTGCCGTACTATCACCACAGCGACCGCTACGTCCGCGACGTGAATATCATGAACGTGCGGAACGAGACCAAGATCGTCTATGTCACGCGGAACACAACGATCATCAACAACTACAACACCTACGTGAATCGCCGTGGCGCGACCATGGCCTCGCGCGACGTGCTGGTGAAATCGCAGGACGTCGGCCGCTCGTTCAAGAACGGCCAGCATCCGGATTCCGATCGGCAGTGGCAGCAGGCAAAGCAGGTGAACCAGATTCCGTTCCAGCCCGAGGCCAATGCCCAGCACAGGCAGGGTCCGAAGCTCGTCCCGGCGAGCGCCAACGGCAATCACCAGAAGCCCTGGCAGGGCAACGCCAACGGCAACGGCGAGGAGAACGGGCAGCCGAAGCCGTTCACCAACAACGGCGGGCAGCCGAATGGCAACGACGAGAACGTCGGGCAGAAGCAGCACAACAATGGTGGTGCGAGCCCCTATGTCCCGCAGCCGAATGCGAATACGGGCGTGAACAAGTCGAACCAACCGAATGGTCAACAGCAGAACGGCGAGCCGTTCAACGCATCGAAGAACAAGAATGCGGCGCCTGGTCCGACGATTCCCAACCAGGGTCCGAAGTTCCCGAGCCAGCCCTATCAACCGAACGGCCAGTTCAAGAACGAGGGCGTTCCGAACAACGGCAAGCCGAACAACAATCAGGCGCCGGGCCCCTACATCCCGCTCCCTCAGAATGGATCGGGCAACGGGGCGAATGCGGCCAGCCCGAGCCTCAAGTATGGGGAGGGGTCGAAAGGCCCGGCGATCGACCGGAACAATGCGATGCCGGCGGGCAAGCTCATGAACGGATCCAACAATCCGAGCAGGCAGGGTCAAGGCGATACCGTGCCGCAGCCCACGTCCAAGAGCCCGCGGCCGAACATGATCCCGATGCCGCCCAAGGTGCCGAACGACAACAACAAGTCGTCCGCGAAGAACTATGGCAACCAGCCGTCTTCCGACAGCCAGAAGCAGTACATGCAGGAGCTGCAGAAACAACAGCAGCAGTCTCAGAAGCAGCAACAACAGTTCCAGAAACAGCAAGAGCAGCAGTTCGAGCAGCAGCAGTTTCTAGAGCACCAACACCAGCAGCAAGATCAGCATCAGCAGGAGAACAACGCCGGGTACAGCCGGAACTGCAATGGCTCGCAGGGCGCTGCCTGCAGCAACAAATAGGCTGTCGACGAAGCCAAGGATGTGAGTCTCGTAGATCGCCTTGCCTTTCCCGAGAGCCCGGCGCACGATTTAGCTGCAGAGCGGTCGGTGCCGGTCTCCGGGGAGGGAGGCGGTCTTCATGATCTATATCACCGTCAATCAGCCCGCTGGCCGGGAGCTCTACGTCAACGGCGTCTATGATGAGAGCGCGGGCACAACTCCGGTCACCGTCGTTCTCCCCGCCGGCACGCACAAGTTCGAGACACTGACACCGGGTCACGCGGTCGACTTCCGGCAACGCGTCACGAACGTTCCGAACGGCACCAAAGAAACCATTGCGCTGACAGCCGTCAGCCCGCCCGAACCGGCGTGAGCGCGTGGGGTCGGGGAAGGGAATCATGATGCGCATCTGCGTCATGCTGCTGCTGACTGCTGCGCTCGCGGGGTGCAGCTATCCGACGCGCAATCAGCCGATGACGGCGGCGGGCGAGCAGCATCCCTATACTTGGCCGACGATGAACGCCGCGGCGCCGGACGACATGCCGGACACGCTGGTCGTCGTCACGGCGTCCGGTGGCGGCACCCGCGCTACCGCGCTCGCCATGTCGGTGTTCGACACCCTCGGCCATGCCAAGCTGCCGTCCGGCAAGAGCCTCGCCGACGAAGTGGACGTGGTTTCCTCCGTCTCCGGCGGCAGCGTCGCGGCGGCGTATTTCGCGCTGCATGGCGCGGCCGGCATGCCGGCGCTGGAGCATGATTTCGTGCGCACCGACGGCATCGGCGCGCTGCTCGCAGCCGGGCTCAACCCGATCGGCCTCGCCGCACTGGCAACGCCGTCCAAGGAGCGCATCGACCTGCTGATCGACCGGCTCGATGGGACGCTGTTCCACGGCGCGACCTTCGCCGATCTCGCGGCCGCGCAACGCCGGCCCTATCTCATCCTGAACGCCGGAGACATGGTCGAAGGCGTGCCGTTCCCCTTCACGCAATACACGCTCGATCTCCTCTGCAGCGACCTCAAGCAGATGAAGATGTCGACCGCCGTCGCCGCGTCCGCGGCCTTTCCGGTGGCGCTCTCGCCGGTGACGCTCACCAACTATTCGCCCTGCACCGCCGTCAAGCGACCGGGCTGGATCGATGAGGGGCTTGCCACGCAATGGCAGATCAACCCGACGCGCCTCGACCAGGCCCGCGTCGCCGACGCCTATTTCACGGGCAGAAAGAAGTACATCCACCTGCTCGATGGCGGCATCTCCGACAATCTGGGCGTGGCGGAACCGTTTCGCCTGCTGACCAACAACGACGTCTCGCCGCTGTTCCTGCAGCAGATCGGCAGCGGCCGGATCAAGCGCATCGTCTTCGTCATGGTGAACGCGCGCTCCTTCCCGGTCTCGGCGCTCGACCAGCAGAAGGCGACGCCGAGCGAGCTTTCGATGCTGCTGGCCACGATCGACTCCACCATCGACCGGGCGACGCTCGGCACCTCGGAGCGGGTGCGCAAGCTGCTGGTGGAGGAACTGGGGCTCGATGCCAAGGAAGCGGCCGATCTCGGGCTGCCGCAGGTTGCCGCGAATCTCAACGCCGCGGCGGACAACACGACCTTCATCGACGTCGATTTCGACGCGATTCCGCTGGCGAGCTGCCGCCAGCGCTTCCACGACATCCCGACCAGTTGGACCCTCAGCGGCCCGCAGATCGACGGCATCGAGGCGATGGGTGAGGCGCTGCTGGGCGCCGATCCCGGCTTTCAGCCCTTGCTGCAGAGTCTCGGCGGGCATATGGAACGGCCCCTGGTGAGCATCGACCAGGCCTGCCAGGTCTATCCGGCGATGTAGGGCGACGGATGACGTTCACGAAGACTTGAGGTTGTGCGCGGCCGGGCGGGGGCAGAATGTGCCATCGCCGGGTACGGGGGACGCGGCGTAGTGTGGAGGCGTCCATGTCCTGCTCTTTCTCGCGCTGCTCTCGTCCCTTCGCCGGGGCACTTGCGCTGGCGCTGGTCCTGTCGGTGGCGTGTTTGCCGGCGCTGGCCGAACCCGATGCGGCGCAGGACGCGAAGGATCCGCCGACGGCGATCGGCAGGATCGCGCTCATCTCGGGCAACGCCACCTATCGCAGCGACGACTCCGGGGCATGGTCGTCGGCGGTGATGAATTATCCGCTGACCGACGGCAACGCCGTCTCGACCGAGCCGCGCTCCCACGCGGCGATCGATCTCGGCGCCGGCCGGCTCTATCTCGACGCGGCGAGCACGCTTCGGATCGACACGCTTTCCGACGGCAAGGCCGCGCTCAGCTTGCAGAGCGGCGCGGCGATTCTGCATCTGCTGCCCGGCGGAGAAGGGCAGGTATTCGAAATCGCGACGTTGCGTGGCACCGCCCGCATCGATCAGCCTGGCTACTACGAAATCGTCGCCGGCGACGAGAAATATGCCAGCGTGGCGGCGGCGCTCGAGGGCGGCGCGCAGTTCAAGTCCAGCGATGGCGCCGAGCTGGCGCTCGGCCCGGGCCAGCGTGCGACCGTCGCACCGGGCGCAACTAAGCCCGCGCTCGACGCGGCCGGCGAGGACGATCTCATCAAGCTGGTCGCAGGCGAGGTGCAGGAGAGCGGCGAGAATGCATCGGAGGCGCCGAAATACGTTTCGGCGCGCGCGACCGGCTTCCAGGACCTGGAGCACAACGGGCTCTGGGAGCTTACCACCGAATACGGCCCGGTCTGGGAGCCGCAGGTGACCTCCGAATGGGCCCCCTATCGCAAGGGCCACTGGGCCGAGATCGCGCCCTGGGGCCCGACCTGGATCGACGATGCGCCCTGGGGTTTTGCGCCGTTCCACTACGGCCGTTGGGTGCAGGTGAGCGATCGCTGGGCCTGGGTGCCGGGCGATGCGTCGAAGGCGCCGGTCTATGCGCCGGCTGTGGTGAGCTTCTTCGGGACGGCAGGCGACAAGGGCGGGAGCAAGGTCGGCTGGGTGCCGCTCGGTCCGGAGGAGCCCTATTTCCCGCCCTATCCGGTCACCATCAACTACGTGCGGGTGGTCAATGAGCCCGACGTGCCAAAGATCGTCAACGTCACCAACGTCACCAATGTGACCCAGGTGACGAATGTCGTGAGGGAGGTGGATCGGCGGCCGGTTCTGGTGATCGGACGGCTGATCAACCGGCACGCCGCGACCATGGGGGGCGGCTCGCTGAACTTCCACTCGGGTGGGGTATCGGTCTCGGTTGGCAACGGCCCGATGTTCCAGTCCGAAACACCGCTCAACGACGTGACCAGTCCCGGTCTCGTGACCGTCGGTCCGGTCCCCGCGCTGAATGCGCCCGCGATCCCGCCGAAGGCGACGCCGGCACCCAGCATGCTGGCGCCGAATAGATCCAGCGGCGAGGTGCCGGTGACGCCGTCGCGCTCTGTCAGTGCCGCCGCGACGCCGGCCATGCGTTTCCAACCGGCCCTGGTGCTGACCAAACCCGGTGCGCTGCCCCCACAGTTTCAGAACGTGCCGAAGGTGGCCGCGAGCCATCCTTCGCTGGAGACGCCGCTCGCGTCGCCATATCAGCCCCAGGGGCAACCGTTGGGGCAATCGTTGGGGCAGCCGCTGGTCATCTGGAAGACGAACCCGCCGGTCTCCACCACCACGGGAGCCGTGCAGACGCCGTCGCCCAGTCCCGCATCGGGGCCGACACCCGCGCCGAACAAGACCACGACCACGGCAAACTCCAGCAGCCCGCCGATGGGTATGCCAAGCACCGGCGGAACCGGGCTCGGCGGTCCGTCGAAGCCGGTGTTCCAACATTGCATCCCGACCGTGGGCATCGCCTGCATGGTCGGTCCCTAGCGATCAGCCGCGGCCCGGCACCTTCACGCGGATGCGGTAGAGCGAGGTCGAGGCCGTTATGAAGAGGCTCTTCAAGTCGGCATCGCCCCAGTTGAAGTTGGCGGTGTATTCCGGCACGCGAATGACACCGAGGCAGTGGGCATCGGGATCAAACACGTGGATGCCGCCGGGGCCGCAGCAATAGAGATTGCCGCCGCTGTCGATCTTCATTCCGTCAGGTGCGCCCGGACCTTCCCCCACGGTCTTCGCCCAGATCCGGCTGCCGGCGAGCGCGCCGTCGGGCTTGACGTCGAACACGCGGATATGCTGCCGCTCGGTGTCGTTGACGAAGAGCAGCTTCTCGTCGCGCGAAAAACAGAGCCCATTCGGCTGGGCGAAATCATCGGCAAGCAGCGTGAGCTTCCCGGCCCCGGGATCGGCGCGGTAGACGCCACGGAACGAGAGCACCGGATCGCGCGGCACGCCGTAGAACTCGGCACGCCCATAGGTGGGATCGGTGAAGTAGATCCCGCCGTCGCTCCGGGTGACGATGTCGTTCGGGCTGTTGAGCTCCTTGCCGTCGAGATGGCTGGCAACGACCGTAAGCCTGCCGTCCACCTCCGTCCGCGTGACCCGGCTGGTCGCGTGCTCGCAGGCGAGGAGCCGCCCCTGGATATCCCAGGCGAGGCCGTTCGACATATCGGACGGCTTGCGGAACACTTCGATGCCGCGCTGCGCCGACCAGCGCCGGATCTGGTTGCCGGGCATGTCGCTGAACAGCAGGTACTGACCTTCGCGGTGCCACAGCGGACCCTCGGTGAAGAGGAAGCCGGTGCCGAGCTGCTCGAAGCTGACCGACTCGCCGACGACCCCGGCGAATTTCGGATCCCGGATGTCGACCCCGCGGCTGCTCACGGTCGCGGGCTCATTGCGCCGCCTTCTGTTTTGCCTTGATGTCGGCCACGGAATTGCCCCCGACATACCAGTCGTCCGACGCGACGTCCTCGAAAACGACCCAGATCGCTTCCTTCGGCAGCCCGGCAACCTCGCTGATGGTTTCGGTGACGCGGCGCGAGATCTCGTCCTTGCGCTCTTTGGAATGGCCTCTCAGGATCTGGATATTGACGAAGGGCATGGCGTTCCTCCCGCAGTTCGGTCTCACGGGGCGGCAGTATGCGATGGCGCCGCAGCCCGTGCCATAGCGCCGCGCGGCACGGTATATTGTAGTGCAATGTCAAAGGCTTGTGGGCCGTGGCTCGGTCCGGCGGAAGGCCTGCGGCGGGTGGTCCTGACATCGTCGTCTATGTCATTCCGACAATTGAGCTTTGGGCTTTTTAGAGTATGATCCGCGCCGATTTCGCGCCGCCAACTTGCGGTGGCGCGAGCGAAACCAGGAGATTTGATGGCGAAAGAAGATCTGATCGAGTTTTCCGGAACGGTGACCGAACTGCTGCCGAACGCGATGTTCCGGGTTAAGCTCGATAACGAGCACGAGGTTCTGGCGCACACTTCCGGCAAGATGCGCAAGAACCGGATCCGCGTCCTCGCCGGTGACCGCGTGAATGTGGAAATGACGCCCTACGATCTCACCAAGGGCCGCATCACATTCCGGTTCAAGTAAACTCGCTCTTCCCACCGCGACCGGCGGGGATGAACCGCCTTCCCGAGAACGAGACCATCCAGCAGGCCAAGGACCGCGCAGCGGATGCCTTGGTGCTGGCCTCGGCCTCGCCGCGCCGGCTCGAACTGCTGCGCCAGATCGGCATCGTGCCTGCCGCGGTCGATCCCGCCGCGATTGACGAGCACCCGATGAAAGGCGAGCTGCCGGCTCATTACGCGAAGCGAATCGCAGGCGCGAAGCTCGGGGCCGTGGCTGCCCGACATCCGGGGCAGTTTGTGCTGGCGGCGGACACCGTGGTCGCCTGCGGACGGCGCATCCTGCCGAAGGCGGAGGACCAGGTTACCGCGCGAAGCTGCCTCGCGCTTCTCAGCGGCCGGCGACATCTGGTCCTCGGCGCCATCGCCATCGCCGCGCCGGACGGCCGGCGCGTCGAGCGATTGGCGAGGAGCGCGGTCATCTTCAAGCGGCTCTCCGAGGAAGAGATCGCAGCCTATCTGGCGAGCGGGGAATGGCACGGCAAAGCGGGCGGTTACGCCGTGCAGGGTCGCGCCGCCGCTTTTGCGCGATCGCTTTCCGGCTCCTACAGCAATGTGGTCGGCCTCTCGCTCTATGACACCGCGGCGATGCTGACCGGCCTGGGCTTCAAGACCGCCGATGCCTGAGGAGGCGTTCATCTCGCTCGGGCCCGATCGCGCCGAGCTCTTCCGCTGGGCCGGGGACCGGCTGGTCCAGGCGATCGCCGAGCGCGAAGGCGAAGTGGGGCCGGTCGGCGGGGTTCATCTCGGGCGCGTGGTGAAGCTGGAACGCGCTCTGAATGCCGCCTTCGTCGAGATCGGGCTGGAGCGTCCCGGCCTGCTGCCGCTGAAGAAGCATGACGCGATTTCGGAAGGCGACGCGATCGCCGTCGAAGTGCGGCGCGACGCCCGAGAGGAGAAGGGCGTGCGCCTGTCGCGGGCGCGGGTCGATACCGCCGCCATCGCCGGCCGCACGCCGCCTTCGTTGCTGGTGCCGCCGCCGATGCTCTGGCAGAAGGCCCTCGCCACGTTTGCGCCGGAACGCGTCGAGCAGATCCACTGCGACCGCCGCGGCGATGCGGAGCGCGTCACCGAATGGTGCCGGCGGCATGCCAAGGAGCTGCTGCGCACGATCCATCATCTGCCGCGCCGCGAATGGTCTGGGAACGAGGATGCGCAGGAGCAGATCGGCGCCGCGCTGCAGGAAGAGGTGGCGCTCGAGGAGGGCGGCACTCTCCTGTTCGAGCCGGTGCGCACCCTGACGGCGATCGACGTCAACAGCGGCGGCGCCAGTGCGCGGCGCGGCGAGGCGGGTGGGGGCATGGAGCAGACGGCGCTCAGCGTCAATCTCGCCGCGGCGCGGGAGATCCCGATCCAGCTCGCCCTGCGCAACCTTGGCGGGGTGATCGTCATAGATTTCATCGACATGGAGAACCGCAACAAACGCGAGAAGGTGATCGAAACGCTCGGCGAGGCGGCGATCGTCGATCCCGCGATCGACTGGATCGGCACCATGTCGCGCCTCGGCCTGGTCGAGATGAGGCGGCGACGCTCCGGCCCGACACTCGCCGAGATGTGGGCGGGACGCGCGACATGAACCAGTCCGGTCCGCAATGCCCGATCTGCGGCAAACCGGTGGTGGCCGAGTTCCGGCCGTTCTGCTCGGTCCGCTGCAAGCAGATCGACCTCAACCGCTGGTTCAGCGAAAGCTACCGCGTGCCCGCCCGTCCGCTCACCGAGGATGACGAGGCGCAAAGTGTGGGGGAGAAGCCGGAAGAGGACGACTAACCGATTGTTCCGAAAGGCTTGAAGGGTCTCGAACGTTGGCTCACACAGGCGTGCCTTACATGCGCTGGACAAGCTGACTCGGATTCCCTAAAAATCCGCAGACGCACGATCCGCGTCGGGGGCACCAACCAATCAGCTCCGACCCTCCCCGGATGCCCAGGTAGCTCAGTTGGTAGAGCACGTGACTGAAAATCACGGTGTCGGTGGTTCAATTCCGCCCCTGGGCACCACTTCCGCGTCCCAATAGGGACTTTCCCCTAGTTTTGACATGAATCATCTCGTCCGGCCTGGCATGGGTGTTCCATGGCCACAACGCGCTTTGATGGAGGTTCGTTGTGGCTTGGCAAACAATCGCACTTCTGTTTCTGCTCTGGCTCTCGCTTCAGCTGCCGATAGGGATCGTGATGGGGCAGGCACTGGCCCGGACTACGCGGCGGCGCTGACAAACGATCACTGGCGGTGGCGCAGCCTGGCGGTGTAAAGCGGATCGACCCGCACCAAGGTCGGTCCGATGGCGACGTTCCCCGCAGTCTCGCTCGACCCCGCCTCCATGCCGCGCCTCGGCACGGTCGACGCGCGCTATCAGTCTTACAACGTCGAGATGGTGGAGGTGACCGGCGGGCGGTTCTGGAAACCCTATGCCGACATGGGCCCGGGAGACCAGGGTCGCTACCAGTACCGTCCGCCGCTCGATCTCGAGAATAAGCGCCTGCGCAAACTCGCGGCGGCACTCGGCCCGGCCTACATGCGGGTCAGCGGCACCTGGGCGAACAAGACCTGCTTCGACGATCGCGATCCTGCGCCGGCGACGCCACCCGCCGGTTTCGAGAACGTGCTGACACATCGGCAATGGCAGGGTGTCGCCGATTTCGCCCGCGCCGTCGATGCCAAGATCACCACGTCGATGGCGGTCAGCACCGGTACCCGCGACGGGGCAGGGCATTGGCGTCCCGAGATCGCGCAGCGCTTCTTTGCCTTCAACCGGTCGATCGGTGGCGAGATCGCGGCCGCGGAGTTCATGAACGAGCCGACCGCGCCGTTCCTCGCAGGCGTGCCGCAAGGCTATGGTGCCGCCGACTATGCGCGGGATTTCCACGCCTTCCGTGCCTTCGCCCGGGAGTCGCTGCCGGGAATGCTGGTGCTGGGCCCGGGCTCGGTGGGCGAAGCGCACGGCAAGGAGGGCGACTTGACGACGCGCCAGCTGCTGGCCGCGTCATCGCCCACGGTCGACGTCTTCTCCTATCACCATTACGGTGCCGCGTCGCTGCGCTGTGCCGACGGCGATTGGTGGCCGCAGACGACACGCGGCGCAGCACTTTCAGCGGACTGGCTCGCCACGACCAGCCGCGGCTTCGACTACTACAGCAAGCTGCGCGACGCTTTCGAGCCGGGCACGCCGATCTGGCTGACCGAGACGGCCGATGCGGTCTGCGGCGGCAATCCCTGGGCCGCCACCTTCCTCGACAGCTTCCGCTACCTCGACCAGCTCGGGCGTTTGGCGCGCGCCGGTGTGCAGGTCGTGATGCACAACACGCTCGCCGCCAGCGACTACGGGCTGCTCGACGAGAAGAGCTTCGCTCCCCGGCCGAACTATTGGGCGGCTCTGCTCTGGCGCAAGCTGATGGGAGAGACCGTGCTCGATTCCAGCGTTGCGCGGACAGACGGCCTGCACGTTTATGCCCATGCGCGGCGAGACCGCGCGGATGCCGTCACGCTCCTCGTCCTCAACCTCGATCGCAGGGAAGCGCGCGATATCGCACTCCCATCGCCCGCCGAGCGCTATACCTTATCGGCCGAACCGCTCGACAGCGGCGAAATCCGATTGAACGGGGCGCCGCTGCGGCTTGATGCAAGCGACGGGCTTCCGCCGCTCGATCCGGTCGCAGTGCCGGCGGGCCCGGTCACGCTGCCGCCGGCGACGATCACGTTCCTGACCGTCGCCGACGTCACCATCCGTTAGCGCAACGACTCCAGGGCCGCTTCGATGCGCTTCGCCTGGGCATCATTGATCAGGCTGCCGAGGATCGACCGGAACCGCGGATGCTCCGCGCCGGAGAAGATGTACTGCCAGCGATAGGCAGCAAGGAAGAGCTGCGCCACGGCGTTCGCATCCTTGGCCGTCAGCTTCCGCCCGCAATGCGTTCCGAAATACACGGCATCCGCTTTCGCCTGCATCTGCAGGATACCGTCCACTGCGCCAACCAGCGCGATGAAGTCATCGACACCGGTGTCGCGCTCCACCACGCCGAGCGTCCGGTCGTGGCGCTTCAGCTCCAGCTCGTCCAGCATGACGTGCTGGCACTCGTCCTTCCAATGATGCAGGAAGACATCCTTGAAGAGCGGCGAGAGCGCATCGTCGGGATCGATGCTCTCGCGGTAGTGCTTCTGCACGAAGAGTTCGATGTGCAGCGTCAGCACCAGCACCGCCCAGTGGCTCTTCCCGAGCACCGCCGCGGCGACCGCATTGGGATCGACGTCGCAGCGATAGCCCGCGGGCATCACCGCGGCCATCATCGCGTCGATGCGGCGGAACATGGTTTGGTGCTTCAGCTCCTCTTCGCTGAAGCGCAGCATCGCCTCGAGCCCGGTCTGGTCGCCGAGCCCGTGCTGTTGGCCGATCTCCAGCATCTTCGCCGTGATGAACCGCTCTACCAGGGCG